>NZ_JANIID010000037.1:0-81733 GCF_024519335.1 Streptomyces telluris | reverse complement strand
ACCGTCCGGGCGGCGCTCACCGTCCCAGCGGGGGCAGCACCGTCCGGGCGGCGCTCACCGTCCGACAGCGCCCGCACCACCGGGCTGCACCACCGGGCTGCACCGCCGGGGCTGCACCGCCGGGCGCACCGCCAGAGGAACTCACCGTCGCGGCGGAGAACCTCCCCGGCGGCAAGAGGCCCCCGCCCCCGTCGGACCGCCGCCCGCGCCCAAGCGTCTTGCCGCAGGCAAGCAAGAATCCGCCGCAACGGCGACCGGCCACGACGGCGCAGCCCGGCGGTGCCCGCGTAGCCCAGCCGCAGCCCTAGCCCCAGCCCGGCCTCGGGGCACCAAGCGCGGGGCGCTCCGCCACCTCTCGCTCCCCTTCACCCCTTCACCCCCTTGCCGCAGGGCAAGAAAACCCGCCGCAGCAGCGAGCAACCCCCGCGGCGCGGCCCGGCGGTGCCGTACGCACCCCCGCCGCATCGGCACCGCGTCCGCCCCGCCGCAAGCCTCCGTACCGCAATCCCTCCGAAGGAGACCCCATGGCCACGCCGACCGCCCCCGTATCCCCGCCGCCCCCGCCGCGCACACCCGCCGCACCGGTGTGGCCCGCTTCCACGCGGGACGTGCCGGGCGGCGGTGGGCTCGCCGTGGGCGGGGTGCCGCTGGGCGAGATCGCCGACCGGTTCGGTACGCCCGTGTACGTCATGGACGAGGACGAGGTCCGGTCCCGCGCCCGCGCCTGGCGCGCGGCTCTGCCCGGCGCCGACGTCGCCTACGCCGGCAAGGCGTTCCTCTCCCGCGCGATGATCCGCTGGATCGAGGCGGAGGGGCTGAGCCTGGACGTCTGCTCCGCCGGTGAGCTGGAGCTGGCCGCGCACAGCGGTTTCCCCGCCGAGCGGATCGTGCTGCACGGCAACGCGAAGAGCCCCGACGACGTGCGCGCCGCCCTGCGTCTGGGCGTGGGCCGGATCGTCATCGACGGCACGGGCGAGATCGCCCGGCTCGCCGCCCTCGTGCCGCCGGGCGCCCGCCAGCGGGTGCTGCTGCGAGTCGTGCCGGGCGTGTCCGCGGGGGCGCACGCGGCCGTGCGGACGGGGGTGGAGGGCCAGAAGTTCGGCGTGCCGGTCGCGGGCGGCGAGGCCGAGGAGGCGGTGGAGCGGCTCCTCGGCCAGCCGCGGCTGGAGCTGGCGGGCCTGCACTGCCACCTCGGCTCGCAGATCGCGGGCCTGGGCCCGTACGTGACCGCCGTGCGCCGGCTCGTCCCGCTGCTGGCCCGCATCCGCGACCGGCACGGGGTGACCTTCCCCGAGCTGGACCTCGGCGGCGGCTTCGCCATCGCCTACCGCGAGGGCGATCCGGCCGTGGACCCGGGCACGTACGCCGAGCGGATCGGTTCCGAACTGGATCTGCAGTGCGCCCGGTTCGGGCTCCCGCGGCCGCGGCTGACCGTGGAGCCCGGGCGGTGGATAGCGGGCCCGGCGGGCGTCGCGCTCTACCGGGTGCTGTCGGTGAAGACCACGGCCGGACGGACGTTCGTGGCCGTCGACGGCGGCATGAGCGACAACCCGCGCCCGGCGCTGTACGGGGTCCGCTACACGGTCCGGCTGGCCGGGCGCGCATCGGCGGCGCCCGGCCGCTCTGTGACGGTGGTGGGGCGGCACTGCGAGGCGGGTGACGTGCTCGCCGAGGACGTGGAGCTGCCCGGCGACCTGCGGCCGGGCGACGTGCTGGCGGTGCCGGCGGCGGGCGCGTACCACCTGTCGATGGCCTCGGCGTACAACCTGGTCGGCCGGCCGCCGGTGGCCGCGGTGACCGGGGGCCGCGCCCGGCTGCTCGTACGCCGCGAGACGCTGGACGACCTGCGCAGCCGGGAGGTCGGCGAGTAGGGCGAGCGGGGGTACCGGAGGGGCCGGAAGGGGCCGGAGGGGCCGAAAGGGTCCCGGGTGGTCAGGCGACCGGCAGGACGCGCAGATCGTGCGCGGTGCCGGGCGCCGCCATGGCCAGGACGCGGGCGGCCTCCTCCTCCAGCCCGGCCCGGTCCGCCGGACGGATCTTCTCGAAGGGCTCGACCACGAGCGTCGTGGTCTCCGGGACGTCCCGGTCGAGGCGCCACGCGGCGCGGATGAACCCGTCGAGGACGACCGTAGGCACGGCCCGGTTGACGCGCCAGACGCGGCGCAGGTGCGCGGGGTCGACGATGCGGGCGCGATCGGCGTGGGAGAGGAAGATGTTGTCGAACTCGGGCAGGAAGCGCACCGGCGCCGGCGTGCCGGGGTCGGGCAGCGGGGCGTCGGGCAGGTCGAGGAGCTCGGTGCCGTTCTCGTCGCGGAAGGCGCGCAGGCCGGGGCGGAGCCCGTCGACGACGCCGCGCAGCCCGGTCAGGCCGCACCACTTCTGCATGTCCTTGACGGAGGCGGGGCCGAAGGCGGCGAGGTAGCGCAGGAGGGTGGCGCCGAGGTCGGGCGCGGAGGCCGGGCCCGGGCGGTCACCGAGCCAGTGGTCGGCGGTGGTGTGGGCGGCGGGCCCGCCGCGGCCCCACAGCCCGCGCGGGGGCACCTGGACGAGCGGCAGCAGCGTCCGGGCCGCCATCGCCAGGTCCTGAGGGGCGTGATCCGGCCACACCTGGCCGAGCGCCAGGCCGAGGTGGTGGAAGGTGTACGGGCGCTCGGCGACGAGCCGGGCGGCGTACGCCGCCACGGGTTCGAGATCGAGGTCGCGCAGGCGCTTGCCGTGGTTGCCCTGGAAGGCGCGCTCCTGCACGACCTGGAAGAGATTGCGCAGAGGCCTGCAGTCGCGGGCGCTGACCAGGTGGATCGTCGAGCGCATCACGGCCATGCGGACGGCCGCACGGGAGTCGAGCAGGCCGGAGAGCTCCTCGGGATCGAAGCCGTCGAGGCGGGCGGCGAGCGCGTAGTACGGGTCCTGGGGCGACTGCGCCTGGAGTCCGACCAGGTGTTCCACGGCGTCGAGGACCGGCAGCGCGGTGCGGCGCAGCAGCAGCTGACGCTCCAGGAGAGCACGATTGAGGGCTCGGACGGTCAGAATCGGGGACCCGCTGGTTGTCATGTGATCAAGCTAGGCCGTGGTGCGGACAGATCCGGTCCTGGACCGCACCACGCGACCGAATTCGGCATGTATATCCTGTGCCTGGTCCTGCGAACAGCGAGAGGGAGTGCACCCGTGTCCGAAAACCCTCCGCGCGGCAGGCGCCCCGCGCCCCGGAAGCATCCCCGGCTCCGCCCGGCGAACGGCCGCACGGCCGGTCGTACGGACGCCCCCGCCGCCGCGACCCCGCCCCCGCCGGCGGCCGGGCCCACGAACGGCGCGGGCAGCATCGTCCACGCCGCGGTCTACCGCGACGGCCGCCGCACCGCGACCCCGGACTCGCTGGCGGACACCTACCGCCGGCTGCGCGAGCAGCCCGACTGCATGGCCTGGATCGGCCTGCACCGCCCCACCGAGGCCGAACTCCTCTCCCTGGCCGAGGAGTTCGGCCTCCACGAACTCGCCGTCGAGGACGCCCTGGAGGCCCACCAGCGCCCCAAGCTGGAGCGCTACGGCGACACCCTCTTCGTCGTCCTGCGCGCCGCGCGCTACCTGGACGCCCCCGAGGAGGTCGACTTCGGCGAACTGCACGTCTTCGTCGGCCCCGACTTCGTGATCACCGTCCGCCACGGCGCGGCCCCGGACCTCTCCGCCGTCCGCCGCCGCATGGAAACCACCCCGGAGCTGCTGGCCCTCGGCCCCGAGGCGGTGCTGTACGCGATCCTCGACGCCGTGGTCGACGGCTACGCCCCCGTCGTGGCGGGCGTACAGAACGACATCGACGAGATCGAAACCGAGGTCTTCAGCGGCGACCCCGCCGTCTCCCGCCGCATCTACGAACTCGCCCGCGAAATGGTCGAGTTCCAGCGCGCCACCCGCCCCCTGGTCGGCATGCTCCACGGCCTCATGGCCGGCTTCGCCAAATACGGCACCGACGACGAACTCCAGCGCTACCTCCGCGACGTGGCCGACCACGTCACCCACACCAGCGAACGCGTCGACGGCTTCCGCTCAGCCCTGGCGGACATCCTCGCGGTCAACGCCACCCTCGTCACCCAACAACAGAACGCCGAAATGCGCGCACTGGCGGAAGCAGGCTTCGAACAGAACGAGGAGATCAAGAAGATCTCGTCGTGGGCGGCGATTCTGTTCGCACCCACACTGGTGGGAACGATCTACGGCATGAACTTCGACGCCATGCCCGAGCTGCACTGGGCGTTCGGCTACCCCTTCGCGATCCTGCTGATGGCGGTGGTCTGTACGAGCCTGTACTTCATCTTCAAGCGGCGGGACTGGCTGTAGCGGCGAGGGCCTGACCACTTGATCAACTTCGCGTACGCGAATGACCCTGAGGGTGACTCCCGACCCCCTGGGGAGAATCTGGGGAGAATGCACGCCGTTGGGGAGCGGAGCATCATCCGCGCCACCAGCCGTTGCATGCGCCGCGTCCGTCCCAGTTTTACCGATCCCCCTCCGCCGAGCATCACTAAGAGTGTTGACTGGGCAGTCAGAGGAGACTCACACCGGGAGGGCTGGTTGGAACCGAGGAGTGCCGCGGCAACGGGGAAGGACTTCCCCTACACCGCACGTACGACCTGCTACATCGAGGTTCACGACGACGGCATGGTGACGCACGGGAACGACCGCGCCGCCTACGAACGGGCCGTGGCCGGCAAGTCCCGCCTCTTCGCGGTCTGGCCCGGGGAGTGGTCGAGCCACTTGTTCGCGATCGACGACCTGGACGAGTACGCGAAGGCTCACGGGATCAAGCACGACAAGGAGCGCACCGGCCTCGATGAGCACGTCCACGACGTGCAGTGGGAGCCGAACCCCTACGCCAAGGACAACCCCCGGAGTCCGTACATCGGCGTCAGCGTCACACTGAACTGCGGCTGCTCGATCCAGGACTTGCGCACTTTCGCCGCCCACATGCAGGAACAGCGTGGGTGGACCGTAGCAACGAGCGGTGGCTGGGGCAGCAGCAGCGGCCCAGAAGGAACGAGGTACTCATTGCGCGTACGCCGCAAGAGCCTCGCCGACTGACCCCATGCGGCCACAGAGCCGCACAGCACGAACGGGTGGCACAGCATGTGCTGTGCCACCCGTTACTCAGGCCGCGACCAGGTTCTCCGGGACGTGCTCGGGGATCGAGCCGAGCAGTGCATCGACCGCGGCACGCCCCTTGCCGCCAGCCTCCGGCATGAAGTGGGCGTAGGGTCGAAGGTGATAGCCGGGCCGGCCAAAGGTCGGGGCACGGACCGCCGTAGCGCTCCATGCCTTGTTTCTTGTCACAGTGAACCGCACGCTCAGTTATAGTTCACCGGCGCGCTGCCTCCGGCGAGGGAGCGGGCAGTGGTCTCCCACTCGTCGATGCACGCCATGGCGGAGGCCAACCGCTTCACAGCGGAGGAGATGCTCCGCACCGGTCCGCGCAAGTACCTACTCATACCCCCGATTCCTTCCGCGGCCGCACCGAAGCCGCTGACCTCGCTCATACTCTCGCGCGCAGACTGGGCCAGGCTCATCAGCTCACTGAGGAATTGCGAGCTCTCGCCACGCTGCTCGGGCGGGGTCATCTCAATGAGGGCCAGCGCCGCCCTCACTCCGCTGTCCAAGGTCACCATGCGCCCAGCAAAGGTCTGAGCTACCTCATCCAGGTCCTTCGCCGGGGTAGTAATCGAATCCGAGTACTGAGCAACCGCCGCCATACGGGCACTGATGGGGGCGTTGGCATCGCTCAGTCCCTCCATCTTCTGGCTGGACCGTTCGGTGATCTCCCCGATCGATTCGATCGTCTTGGCGATCGCCTCCAGGTCGGCGGTCATCGACTCCAGGCCCTCCTCGATCGCGGCGAATTCGTCCAGCAGGCCAGGAGCGTTCTCGTCCTCCGGCTCCTCAGACGGGTCCGGCACCGCGCCCGGTGCTTGCAGCCCTCGCAGCACCCTGGCCGGGGTAAGGATGGCGAACCCATCCCTCATTCCGGCCTCCAGCGCGTGCTCGATCTCCGTACGCGCGTCTGCGAGGCTGCTCAGGGTCAGGTCGTACCGGATGGTCCTGATGGGGGCGATATCGAACGGCAGCTGCCCGTGTTCTCCGATGTGGATCGTCGGCTTTCCCGTGACGTGGCGAAGCCCGAGCTCATACATCACGTTGGGGTTGCCGCCGGTCACATCGGCGATGACGAGGTCGTCCTGAAGCACGTGACGGCAGATCTGCTCGTGGATGTCGCCCGCGTGGGTAATGCGATCGGCCCGGATGGCGTCCATGCCAAATTTTGCGCAAGCCGGAAGGATCACCTTTTCGAAGATCCGGACGTGACGTTCGAACCCTTCCCTTTCGGGGCTGCCGGCCTGCGTGTGCCCGTCACCGATTGGTCCGATGACGAAGCAGGTCCAGGCCGGAGCAGGCCCCTGCGGCGACTCATCCACTGCGTGTGTCGTCGTGATGCTCATACGTGGTCCTCTCTTCCGGGACAGGGTGCACTGTGTGGTGGGCGGGATCGTCGGGGCCCGCTTCAAGATCGGCGGCGTAGACGGGCATCTCGTCGATGCCGAGGGCACGGAGCATTCCAGCGGTCGGGACCCGGTAGTGACGCCCAAGCCGGAGCACGGGGCAGGGGAAGCGGCCCAGGCTGATCAGCTTGTACGCGGTGTCAGGGCACACCCCGAAGGCGCGGGCGGCCGTGTTGATACCGACCACGAGCGGAAGGTCGAACGCCTCCGCGAAAGAGAGGGCGGGTCCGGAAATGCCGGTCATGATTCGTTCCCTTCGCGGCGGCGCAGTGACAGAGTCCCGATACGACTGCCCGTCCCGGGCCGCCTCGCCCGGTACACCACCTCCCGCAGGCCCAGGCGCCCGGCCGGACCCTCCAGCCGGGCCTTCTCGGCACGGACGGGAGACGCGGTGAAGCGGAGCGGCGCCGCAAGCCCCTCAGGACGATGTGACGGATCGATGTGCAACTCCCATCCGTCCGGCGGCGGGGAGAGATCCTTCTCGCAGAGGTCAAGAGGGGCCCGTGCCGCAGCGACGCCGGCTACATCGGCGACAGGCCTCTCGCACAATGTCTGGCGTACGAAGCGCCACAGCTGCCGGCATGCTTGCCCCACCAGGATGTCGTCGATCCGCGGCTGTTGCGGGTCGACCGTTTTCAGGCCTTCCAACAGGGCGAGCACTGCTTCGGATTCGACGTCACGGTGGTCGACAGATGGCCGAAACGAGGCGTGTCGCATGGTGCGGTACAGCCTGGGAAGCGCCAGCCACACGACAAGCAGCCGACGGGGGCCCGATGCAGCGGTCTCCCTTTGGGCCAAGAGGACTGCCTGCCGCCACACGGCCTCGCGCAGGCCTGGATCGGCACGCGCGTCGTACAGAATGGTGCGAGCCTCGGGCGGGGACAGCCGTAGCGGGGCGTCCGCGGAGGGTACGACGAGATCCATCCGACCTCTGCGTGCGGACACGGCAACCGACTCCTCGATGACGTCCGACAACCGATTGAACGGGATCAGCGACATCAGAGCGCCTCCCGATCAGAGAAGGCTTGCTCCAGTAAGTCGGCAGCCTCCCCGCATGTCCGCGTCAGCAGGACCAGAAGGCGCCGCAGCCCCGCATATGGTGCTGGGGAGAAGCCGGAGCGCTGGAAGCGCCCGTGGGGAAGGAGAAACGTGATCGACGGTCCAGTGTGGTGGTTGACGTCGCCGAGGACGGCGCCGTTGAACGCCATGCCCCGGCTGACCCACTGGCTGCTGTGCCGGACCGGGACCGACCGACCGTCGTTCTGAGTCCAGTCCGACCGACGGTCGTCCGAGCCAAGGTCCGGTCGCTCTCCGTCCAGGATCGGACAGGGGGCGTCTCCTTCTTCGTCGGTCACCACGCTTCCTCCGGCTCGCATGCCGAGCCCTCTGCGGGAAACCCGAAGTTCAGATCCCTATTGACAGAGCCCTGGAATGCGATGCCCTTGACGACGTGCTGCGATCGGTCGTGGTGGGCGAGGGTGGGTTTCACTGGCTCGACGCTGCTCCGCGGTCCATCCGGGCAGGCGGGATCCATGTCCTGGACGACGGAACGCACCTCGTCAGCGGCGTGACCCGGTACGTGGATCCAGCCGTATGCGCTGAATTCCTGCTGGCGGACGTGGATGCGCACGTACTGCTCGGGGTCGAGCCCTCGGGTGCGCGATTTGACCACGTCCTCGTAGAGTTGCCCGGAGACGATCACCACGAGATTCGCTGCACGGATGGCCGCTAGTACAGCTTTCACCTGCGGTGCGTTCACGTAGCGTGCCACCGCGACCGGCGCGGGGCCGGCGTACCCTAGGGCCGCGAGTGACGCCACACCGATGCCGACGGCCAGCCGCAGGCGCATCCGTTCCTTTGGTGCACGAGCGGCGTTGCGGTCACCGATCCGGACAGCCAAGTGCCGCGTGAAAGCACCGAGCACCACAGGTTCCGGTACGCCGACGGGCAGTACGGCAAGCTCCTGATCACCTTGCGCCTGTCGTGCCCAACTCGCCCGATCCAAGCCGCTGAGCAGCGCCGCTTCCTCCAGCACCCGTACCAGGTCGGTCTGGATGACCGCCTGGCTCGGGATGTCGTGATGGCTGTACTTCTCCACATCGGCCGCCACACACAAATGGCGTTTGACGATCTGGTGCGAGTGGTCGAGGGGTTGCGATGCCACGGGCTCGTTCACCTGCCTGAGGTCGGGGGCGGGTTACGCCACCACTCTGCAGGCAAGAGCGGCCGAGTGGGGCGAAAGTCGCATTAATGCGACTTCATGCGCCCTGATCGTTCAGGTACTCCGAGTCGAGCAACCTCACGCAGCCGTGCGATATCTCTGACGATTTGCTGTGAGTAATTGACCTCGACGATCCCGTCATTCCGCATTTTCACCAGTTCTTTGTGCACAGTCTGCTTCGTCGAACCCACAAGGGCAGCAAGTTCGAACTGACTCAGATTGACGCTGATCACGATCCCGCTCCGCACAGGTCGGCCGTGCGTATAGGCCAGCTGGGCGAGTGTGCGAGCGAGTCTGACCTTGACGGTGCAGCTGCCGAAGTCAATGCGCGCATGATTCGCCCAGCGGAGCCGCTGACTGATGACCGCCGCCACCGCTTGGAACGCCTCGGGGTAAGCCCGGAGAAAGGCTTGCAACTCGCTCTTGCAAACGATGCGCGCATACACCTCACCGCAGGCGGTGACCGTGGCCGACCGTGAGGCATCGTCATCCAGGGCGGCCATCTCACCGACGATGTCCCCGTCGGCCCTGACGGCCAGCAGTGCCTGCTTTCCGTTCCCCAGCCGCTTCGTGACCTTGACGAGCCCGGACAAGAGAAGGGCAACGTCGCGAGAAGAACAGTCACCCTCCCGCATCAAAACCTCCCTTGGCAGATATCGGCACCGGCTACCGAGCTGGAGCAGTTCCGCACGGACAGGGGCCGAAATCCTGTGGAGGAAAATATGATCGACTTGCTCCTGCGGCTGCCCTGCTCCCCATCGGGGTTCCGGGGAAAACGCACCCTGACGCACCATCAACCTCCGCCTCTCTTCGCCCCATGGACTTGTCGGCACTTACGAGAAGAACAGAAGGAAGGTCGCCGAGGTAGACGACCGGCGCATGATCCTGGTGCGCCGAGTGCACTCGGGGGCGCACACCGCGCACGGGAAATGCACGCGGCTGCGGCTTTCCGCTCCTTCAGACATCGAACTGGCATCTCCCTGGATGCGAGATGGGCGCTCGCCATGGCCACACGATGCAGGTGGGGCTCCAAGGCTGGACGGGGGCCTCCCGAGAACAGCGGAGGAGTTTAAGAAGCAGCCTTGCTTCGCATCCATTCGGGCAAGTCAGGAGTGCATCGTCACGGCACACGCCAGAACTCTTCAAGCTGATCATTTCAGAATGAGGTTCGGAATCGACACAAACAGATGATGTTGCATGCCAGTTGGAGCAGACTGAAGTGGAGATCGACTCGTGTCTAGTAGCGGGCGCGGAACGGCCTGGGGGAGAAGCAAGACGACGGTGTGCTCAACGATTCAGCAGGATTGCCCTAGTCGGGCCAGCGGTTGGTTCCCCTCAGAGATCTTAGACATGATGCGACGGCCCGAAAGAGGCACCCCTATTGCCATAGTCGTATCTGCGACCGGCAAACAGCTACCCTGCCCGTGACGAGGTCGATCGCGCATGCACGGCAGCGGGCCGGCCGGGTTCAGGACCTCCACCTCATCGAGGGGCGGCGCCCGGCGCAGTCGCTGCTCGCCGCACTCCACAGGAACAGGCCATTCGAAACGCCTTGCGTGTCCGCAGCGCGACACCCAGCCGGACAGCCTCGGCGCAGACCAGAGGACCGCGAGGGTCGGTAGACACTCGCGAAGGCATGGCCGACTTGTACCCGCGCCTCCCGCACGATCATGACGGGGCATCAGGTTCTGTCAGTGGCCACCGCTACAACCGAACTGGAGGTCCGCGCAGCGCGGACCGATAGGGAGGGGATGCAGCATGCCGAAGGTTCCGGACGGATACGTGCGCGTACGAAGCTACGTCCGCCGCAAGCCGGGGCCGAAGTCCGCCAAGGGGCTGAGCGTCTGGGCTGTGGCCGGGTTGTGTGCGGCGGTATGGCTCTGGGGCCAGATCTTCGGGTTCGGCGACAGCGACACCGAGCAGCAGCCTGCCCCGAAGCCTGCTGTCTCCGCGCCAGCGGGCGGGCAGTGACAGCCCGACCGCGGCGAAGGCTCCAGTGGCGACCGCGCAGTACCGTGGACGCCCTGGGTGCGGCAGCCGTGGCCTTCGCGGTCACGGTCGCCGTGGCGCAGGCCGCATCGAACCTGATCACGAGGGCCGCTTCGGCCTGGCCGCTGCTGGTCTTGGTCGTCTTCGCCTCGGCCGTCGCCGTGGCCGGCCTCCGGATATGGGGCCACCGTCGGGATCGCGCGGACAGTGAACGGCTGGCTCGTCTGCGCATCACCCTGGCGGAGTTCGATGCGATGAACGACGGGCAGTTCGAGTACGCACTGCGTGATCTCCTCGTCCGCGACGGCTGGGCGGCCAGGAAGGTGGGCCGGGCCGGGGACCAGGCCGCCGACGTGATCGGCATCCGGACGCCCCTCGGGCGGATCGTGATACAGGCCAAACACACACGCGTCGGAGGCAAGGTCGGCTCGTCGGTGATGTACCAGGTGAAGGGCACAGCAGGTCCCGTGCACAAGGCGAACCACGCCGTCGTCGTCACCAACGGCTCGTTCACCCACGACGCTATGGCTTGGGGCGACCGCCATGGTGTGCGGTGGGTGGACCGCGACCGGCTGGACCGTTGGGCCCACAAGGGCAGGCCCTTGCACGAACTGCTCGCGCTGCCCACCAGAGGCTCCCGCTTGCCGTGGCGTAGAGCGGCATGACACGTGCGCCGCGACGCACCAACGAGAACGGGTGGCACAGCATGCGCTGTGCCACCCGTTACTCAGGCCGCGACCAGGTCCTCTGGGCCGTGCTCGGGGACCGTGCCGAGCAGTGCATCGACCGCGGCACGCCCCTTGCCACCGGCCTCCGGCATGAAGTGAGCGTAGTGGTCGAGGGTGATGGTCGGGCAGGAGTGGCCCAGCCATCGGGCGAGGGTGACGACGGACTCGCCAGCTTCGAGGATGACCGAGGCGTAGGTGTGCCGGAGGACGTGGAAGCCATCCTTGCGGGACGCCTTCCAGCGCTTCCCCTTCTCTCGCATGGGGATGACGTCGGCCTTCGCGAGGGCAGGCTTCCAGACCTCGTCGTTGAAGATGTTGGCGCGGATCGCGTTGCCGTAGGTCGTGGTCAGAACCAGCGGGAAGGATCGCTTCTCCCGCTCGGGCTCCGGGCCGCCCCAGGGCAGCTCTACCTCCACGGCTGGGTGCTGAAGGAAGTGGGCAGCCAACTCGGTCACGATGGACCGGGGCATGTCGACGATGCGAGTCTTCCCGCCCTTCGGGAGGGCGAAGTACAAGCGGCCATTGAGAAGTTGAACCTGCCGACGCACACGGATAACGCCGCGCTTGAAGTCGACGTCTTCTGGGGAAAGGCCGAAGACCTCGCCCTGGCGCAGCCCGCACCCGAGAGCGACGACCACCGCGACCCGGTAGCGCGGGTTGATGAGGTCCCGCGCCCGCTGCGCGGTCTCCAGCGGCCACGCCTCCCGCTGGTCCTCCGGAACCTTGGGCCAGCGCACTGACTTGGCACGCATCGGGTTGCGGACGAGCCGCTTGTCGTCGATCGCCGTCTCGAAGACGTTGGAGAGGGTGGTAAGGATCTGCCGGGCATAGCGGGGTGCGCACTCACCTTCGAGGGTGGCGACGTAGCTGCGGAGGACAGTCGCGGAGACGTCCCTCAGCGCCACTTCTCCGAGGTGCGGCAGGATGTGGAGGCGCACGCGCTCGTCGACCCGCTTGAGCGTGCCCGGCGCGCCGCGTACACCCGTCTTCCAGTAGCGGGTAACGTAGTCGGCGACGGTGATGGAGCCGTCGCGCGGGTCGACGAACTCGCCCCGTTCGCTGTCGGTACCGGCCCGGCGCAGCCACGCCTTCGCGTCCTCCAGGACGTCGAACGACATGTCCCGGACTCCGGGAATTCCGGCGACGCGATATCGAGTGCCCTTCCCGTAGCGGGCGGTGCGCTCCCGCTTGCCGGTGACAGGGTCCTTCTTCTTGTTGATCCAGCGGTCTTCGATGTAGCTGGCCAAGGACTTCCTTGCAGGTAGGGGATCGGGAGCCGTAGTCCTGGTGGTGCTAGGCAGTTGCCGTGTAGCCGGCACGGCGCTGCGGCGCAGCGCTCACGGGGTTCAAGGCGGGGTTCGAGCGAGAGTCCGCCTGCTCCTGCTCGCGTATCCACGAGTCGAGGGCATCGAGCCGGTACGTCACTCGCCCGTGGGCTCCCATTCGGAAGCTCGGCGGCCCCTGTCGGCGGTGGCGCCAGACGTACAACGTGCGGGGCGAAAGCCCGAGGTATGCGGCTGCGTCCTTCACCCCGAGGAATGCACGACCGATGGTGGGGCTGCCACCTTCGACTGCGGAGATAGTACGAGAGGAAATGGGGGTGACGACAGACAAGCGGGATTCCTTAAATCGGTGGGCAGGGAGGGGCAGCGCACCTCGACTATCGGGAGGGCGCCAGGACGATCAATGCTCCGGAGAGTCCCCGGTTAGGGAAACCGGAGATCGTCGGCTACATTTCGCCCGCTCCGACCGGCTCAGGGCCGGCGAGGAGGGTGTGGGTCGGGATTCCGAGGGCGGCTGCGATGGCCACGAGGTCGTCAATGTCGCAGCGGCGGACTGTGCGTTCGATGCGGGAAAGCGCGGTGAAGGTCATAGGCCGGCCCAGTGCGGTGACGCGGGGGGCGAGCTGGCGCTGTGAGTGGCCGCGGGCGATGCGGGTGCGTTCGATGGCGCGGGCGGCGGCCTGTCCGGCGGGTCCGATTTCGAGTGGGCGTGGCGGCATGGGTGTGTTGTAGCTTGCGCACCGACCGCTTAGGAATGCTTCTCTGTCTGCTGTGAGCGATGCGCCGACCGCCAGCGAATTTCCGGGGCTATTTCGTCAACCGGGATTACGGGCTTACGGTCAACAGACCGGCGAAACGAGCTGCCGTGGAACCCAATGCCAAGGCTGGACTTTCACGCACCGCGTGTGGCTGTGTTGTCCACGCACCCCGGCCCCGTCGGATGCCCGGCCCAAATCCCCGAGTGGTCTCTCAATGCGACCACCAGTGAAGGAGCCTCCTTGGAAACCGCCACCCCGAAGCCCTCCCCCGAAGACGCTCAGCCGTCCTGGCCGCCGGTCGCCGTCCCCGGCGAACCGCCTGTATCCCAGCCCGATCCCGCCCAGCCCTCCGAGGGTGAAGAGGTGCTGTCCGACCTGCGGGCACAGTTCCGGCGGTACGTAGTGCTGCCGAACGAGGACGCGCTCACCGCGGTCACGCTATGGGTGGCGGCCACGCACCTGCAGACGGCCTGGCAGCACGCCCCACGCCTCGCGGTCGTCGGCCCGGCCAAGCGATGCGGCAAGTCGCGTCTGCTGGACGTGGTCACCGAAACCGTGCACGACCCGCTGATCACGGTCAACGCCTCCCCGGCGGCGGTCTTCCGGTCGATCACCGAGAACCCGCCCACCCTGCTGGTGGACGAGGCCGACACCCTCTTCGGCTCGGCGAAGGTCGCGGAGAAGAACGAGGAGATGCGCGGCCTGCTCAACGCCGGCCACCAGCGCAACCGCCCCACTCTGCGGGTCTCCGGCCCCAACCACGAGGTGTCGAAGTTCCCCACCTTCGCCATGGCCGCCCTCGCCGGCATCGGTGAACTCCCCGACACGATCATGGACCGCTCAGTCGTCATCCGGATGCGCCGCCGCAGGCCGGGCGAGAAGGTCGCGGAGTTCCGCACCGTCCGCGACACCCCTGCCCTGCATGCCCTGCGTGACCGCCTCGTGGCCTGGCTCGCCCCGCTCCACGCCACCGCGACGGACCTCACGCCGCCGATGCCGGTCGAGGACCGCGCCGCCGACACCTGGCAGCCGCTCGTCGCCGTCGCCGACCTCGCCGGAGGTCCCTGGCCCGAGGCCGCCCGCGCCGCCTGCCTGGCGATGACGAAGCACGAGGCCGAGCAGGACCAGGACAACAGCGCCCTGAACATCCGCCTTCTCGCCGACATCCGGCGTGCCTTCGCCGCCGAAGGCAACCCGGCGATCAACCGCACCAGCCGCCTGATCGACTCCCTGAACGAGGACGCCGAGTCCCCCTGGCCGGGGTACAGCGACAAGGGCCTGACCGCACGCGGGCTGCAGCTCCTGCTGAAGGACTACGGCATCGGCTCGGCCAACCGCCGCTTCCCCGACGGCTACCAGGCCAAGGGCTTCACCCGCCTGCAGTTCACCGACGCCTGGGCCCGCTACTGCCCTGAGCCCGAGCCGACGGCCGAGCCGGAATCCACAACCGGCGCCTGACCCGACACCACCCGTCCCCACCCGTCGCCACGCAGATCAGAGCCGGGACGACTCACCAGGCCGCAACGAGTCGACCCGACATCAACGCCCGTCCCGTACCTGCTCTGACCAGGCACGCGACGAGTCGCAACGGGCCCCCACCCGCCACGGACACAGCCTCTACCCCCAACGCCTGGAGCACCCCCACCCTTGCCCTCACCCACCACCACTCTCACCCCCGTCTCCGTACCGGCGGCCCTCGCCGCCTCGATCCGCACCGGTGTGGCCCTGCTGGCCCTGGCCGCCTTCGCCCTCTCCTACGACGCCCTGCGTCAGATGGCCGCCGCCAGCCACATCCACCAGGTGCTCACCTACGCCTTCCCCCTCGTGATCGACGGCTTCATCGCCATCGGCATCGGCGCCCTGCTCGTCCTGCGCGCCTCGCCCTTGTGGTCTCGCCTGTACGTCGCGGCGCTGGTCGGCATCGCCACCGGCACGAGCATCTGGGCCAACGTCCTGCACGCCGTCCGTCTCAACCAGCAGACCCGCCAGAGCGGACTCGCGCTCGACGACATCACCGTCGGCGTCATCTCCGCCATAGCTCCACTCGCCCTCGCCGGCGCCGTCCACCTCTACCTCCTCGTCCAGCGCCGTCCCGCCCGGACGGAGCCATACGAAGAGCCCAGCCACATCGCCGCAAGTGGCGCCACCACTACCCCGGAACCGTTGCCGGTCAGCGATGTGGCTCCGGACGCCACCGATCAAGTGGCTCAGCCCAAAAAACGGCCCGCCGGACGGTCCGGCCAGCAGCCGAGCGCCACGTTGGAACAGGCCGTCGAGATCGGCCGCACCGCACCGCTGGGACGTGGTGGCCACGTATCCCGTCGCCACATCGAGAAGGCCATCCGCGACAAGGGCTTCGGCATCGGCCGTGAACGCCTGGACGAGGTCAAGAACTGCCTCCAAGACGAACTCGACCATGCCCGGGTAGACGCCGCATAGACCCGGCCCGGTCCGCAAGCTCCACCGTTCGCCCCAGAGACTCCTGGGGCGAACTCCACTTGCCCTCCCCCTCCAACCCACCGCCAGAAGGCCCAACGATGCGCAAAGAACACTGCTCCGCTCCCTCCCCCACCACCCGACCGGAGATCCCCGCTCACCCAGCCCCCGGCGGAGCAAGGTATGGCGTTGGACCGTCCAAGGGCCGGTCCAACGCGAACACCTCCGCCCCGGGGGTGGCGGAGGACCTCGGGCACCAGGGGGTGCCCGAGGAGGAACCACCCGCCGACGAAGTCACGCTGCGTCGTATCGCTCGCCGTCGTACCCGCGAAAACACCCAGCGCAAAGAGCGTGTCGACGTCCGCTACAGCGTCGACGAGAAGACCCGGATCGTCACCCGCGCCGATGAAATGGGCATCACCGGCGCCCACCTCGTCGGCTCCGTGATCACGGCCTACCTCGACGGCGACCTCACCCTCACCATGGCCGGTCAGCGCACCCGGCTCGACGACCACCTCGACAAGCTCGACGCCCTACGGACCGAGGTCGCCCGCATCGGCACCAACGTCAACCAGATCGCCCACCGCCTCAACGCCGGAGGCGCTCCACACCCTTTGGACACCACCGTCCTCGCCCATACCGAGCGCACCCTGGACGCCGTCCGCGCCGCCATCGGCGACATCGCGCAGGTCATGAACCATGCCGTCTCCGCGAAGGCCGCCTGATGATCGCCAAGATCTGCAGCGGCAGAAGCACCGCCGGCCTGATCCGGTACCTGTTCCACACGAAGACGGCCAAGGACCACACCGACCCACACCTGGTCGCCTCCTGGGACGGTTTCGCGCCCGACCCCGGCCGCGCCGACGACTTCGAGGCCACGAAGAAGCTCCTCGTGGCGGACCTCGACCTGCGCGTCAAGCAGGCCAGGCGGCTAGGCCGTGCGCCCGAGCGCCACGTGTGGCACTGCTCGGTACGTGCCGCTCCTGGCGACCGGCACCTCACCGACGCCGAGTGGGCGCACATCGCGCGCCGCATTGTGGCGGCCACCGGGATAGCGCCACAAGGTGACCCCGACGGGGGCCGGTGGGTCGCCGTACGCCACGCCGGCGACCACATCCACATCGCTGCCACCAAGGTCCGCGGCGACCTGCGCACCGCCCGCCACTGGAACGACTACCTGAAGGCCGACAAGGAACTCGCCGCCGTCGAGAAGGAATACGGCCTCCAGCAGGTCGTACGAGGTGACCGCACCGCAGCCAAGCGCCCCACCCGCGCCGAGACCGAGAAGGCCCGCCGCGTCGGCAAGGACACAACCTCCCACGAACGCCTGCGCACCACTGTCCGGCAACTGGTCTCCATCGCCACCGGTCCAGAGGACTTCCTCCGCCTGCTCGACGGCGTCGAGGGCGTGCTCGTCGACGTCCAGCGCTTCCCCTCCGGCGACGTACACGGATACAAGGTCGCCGTCGAAGGCGACACCAACGCCGCCGGCGAGCCCGTCTGGTTCTCCGGCGCCAAACTCGCCCCCGACCTGTCCTTCCCCAAGATCCACGAACGCCTCACCGCCATCGAGACCCCGCCCGCCCCCGAGCCGGGCAGCCGGCGCCGACCCAACCCCTGGCACCAGGCCACCGCCGCGGCCGAGCGCATCCCCCACCACCTCAACTACGGCGACGACGAATCCGCCCAAGCCCACATCGCCGCCTTCGGTGAGGCCATCGACGTCCTGCCGCTGCTCGCCCCCAGCCACCAGCGGCCACAGCTGCAGCAGGCTGCCGTCGCCTTCGAACGCGCCACCCGCTCCCGCATCCACGCGCAGCAAGACCAAGCCCGTGCCCTCCGGGGCGCCGTCCGGGCCCTGCGCGGCGCGCCGGTCACCGGCGACACGTCCGGGCTAGCGATGTTCCTCGACATCGCCGTCCTCGTCGTCATCGCGACAGCCAGCTGGCACCAGGCTCGCCAGCACAACCAGCAGGTCGCCGCCGCCCACCAGACCCTGCTCCATCTCCAGGCCGCCTACCAGCAGGCCGCAGCGAAGCCGCTGGCAACCCTGGCCCAGAGCAACCCTCCAGCCCGCACCGTGGAACGGCACGCCCAGCGAATCCTCATAGCCGTGCCCGACTACGCCCAGCAGGTCCTCGACGACCCCGCCTGGCCGGCACTGGCCGCCGCCCTGACCGAGGCCGAGAACGCCGGCCACGACCCCGAGCAGCTCCTCCAGCGCGCCGCACGCCTGCGCACCCTGGACGACGCCCGCTCCACCGCCGGGACCCTCACCTGGCGCATCCAACGCCTCGCCGCCAGGCGGGCCCCCGGCGACCGAGCACGAGCCGCCCAAGCCCGCACGACCGCGACAGCACGACCGGCACAGCCCAGCCATGCCACACAGATCCCCTCGCAGCCTGCCTATACGGCACCTGCCCGGCACCGGAGATCCCAGCGCCATGGCCTCGCGGAAACGAGGCCATCAGCAAGGAATGCGCTGGCATAGGTACCGTTCTGATGGAGACGCCCGAACGGACGGAGGCACCATGCCCTGCCGAACGCCTGAGCCGAGCCGCCCCATCAACAGGTCGGGGGTGCAGTGATGCTGGAGGAAGCCGAGGAGATCGGTCGCCGAGCCCGTCGTGCCCGCCTCCGCCTGGGCATGCCGCAGGCCGACCTTGCCACCGCTCTGGGCAAGTCGCAGGGCTGGGTCTCGAAGATGGAGCGCGGCCTGATCGAACTGGACAGGGTCGGCGTCCTGAACCTGCTGGCGGCCGAGTTGCACGTCCATCCCAATGATCTGATCGGCCGCCCGTACACCAGCTCCCCCGACGAGAACCAGTGGCAGGTTGCCGCTTCCTCGATCCTGCGGGAGCTGCGTCGCTACGACCTCGCCCCCGTGTTCGACGGCACCCCGCGTCCGGCAGCGAAGCTGTGGCGGGAGATGACGCGGTTGCACCGACTGCGGGACGCCGCCGCGAACGTGGCCACCCTGCGCGTCCTGCCGGACCTGCTCCGTGAGTCACGCGCCCTCGCCGAGGTGACCACCGGCCACGAGCGGGAGGAGGCCTACGCGATCTACGCGGTGTGCTGCAAGTTCGCGCACACCGCCGCCCACGCTCTGGGCCACCCCGAGCTGGTCGCCATGGCCTGCGAGCGGGCCACCTGGTCCGCACGGCTGTCCGGCGACCCGGTCCTGCCCGCGGTCGCCGACTGGATGCGGGTCTGGGACATGTGGGCGAGCGCGGACTGGGAAGACGCCATCGTCCTGTCCGACAAGGCCATCAGCACTCTTCAGCAGGACTACGAGCGGGGTGAGTCGTTGGCCCTGCGGGCATGGGGCACGCTCCAGCTCCGTGCCGCGGTCTCCGCAGCACGAGGCGGCCGGGCAGCGGAGGCAGAAGACCGCATAGGTCTAGCCAGGACGGCGGCCGACCGCATGGACGAGTACACCGGGCCTCCGGTGTACGACAGGCACTCGCTGACGTTCTCGCCCGGCAACGTTCAGATCCACGCCATCAGCGTGGCTCTGGAGATGGGACAGCAGCGGAAGGCCCTGACGATAAACCACCGCACCAGCCCGGAGCTGGTCGCTTCCATGCCCAACTCGCGTCAGGGACACCACCACATGGATCTTGCGCGAGCCTGGCTATGGGATGGGCACCGCGACAAGGCACTGGGCGAACTGGAGAGGGCGGAGCGGATCGCACCCCAGCTCATCCGTAACCACCCCATCGCCCGCTCCACCCTTCGCAGCATCGTCTACGCCGAACGAGCAGCGACACGGGAGAAGTTGCGGCGCATGTCCGACCGCTTCCACCTGGACGGATGAGGGTCGTATTCCTCGGGCTCATATTCGGCCCCTGACCCGTTCCTAGCGTCAGGGGCATGAGCGGACGACCAACTCCCCATCTGCCTTTACAGGGGGCCGAGTTAGGCACAACGGCCCCGTTCCTTCCCCAGCTCGGCGACCTCGCCGCCGACACCGCCCGGAACGGCCGAGTCGGCGTCGTCGTCGCCCTCCCCGGCGAAGGCGCCGCGACGTACCACCTGCGCCCACCGGGCGGTGGTCCGGCATGGTCCGCGCCGACCGACGCCAGCACGTTGGAGCCGGTACCCGCCAGGCCGACACACGCGACCCTGCTCGTCACCGACGCGGTCTACGACCCTCGTGCCAAGCAGGGGTCGGTGGCCATCGTCGTGCACCACGAAGATGGCGGCCGCAGCGAGGCCACACTGATCCTCACGCCGACCGACCTTGAGCGCCTGCACGCCCAGACCGGACGCATACTCGCCGACCACGAGCACTCTCGCGGCGGGGCGGCATGATGCCCGAAGGACGGCACCGCGCGCCGGACCACGGTCCGAGCAGCCCGACTCACCGCGAATCCGGCGGCATCGCCCTGACCGTCCTGGCCCTGCTCGGCCTAGCCGGGCCCGTGTGGGTTCTGCGCGGCCAGGCTGCCGATCTTCTCCCCGCCGAGCGGCCCACGGCCGTCTCCATGCCGGACATCACCGAGCCGGCCCCCTAGACCGCTCCGGCCCCCGGCCTGAGGCCTGCCCCCGGGTGCCGGAGCACCGGACACCGCCCTGGAGGAGGTGCGGTGAGGAGCCGCCCGAGCTACGGCGGGCTGCTCTGCAGCACAACCCGTTCCGCCGGGCGGAACAGCGCTCAACCCGGCACATGTCGTACGGCACCCGATCGGCCGCCCATCGCTGTGGGCGGGCGGGCGGACCATCACCAGGGAGGGGACCCATGGAGATCCCGCACATCGTCGTCGACCAGCTCACCCCGTCACAGCAGCAGGGGTGGAACACCTACTTCGGCGACGCCGACCGTCCCCGCTACATCGAGGAGGGCATCTGGCGCCGCACCCAGGAGGAAGCCACCGCCGGCCAGTCGGGCTGGAGCGGAGGCGACGACGCCCGTCGCCGCCTCATTCACTACCGCTACCGGTACGGCCTGGTGCCGACCACGGCCGCCCCCGCGATCGGCCTGACCGACCTGTACTTGTACCACTCCGTGACCGCGCCCGCCGACGAGATCACCGCCCACGAGGACGCGGTGAGGGCCGCGCTCGCGGTCGGGGGATGGAAGCGCACCCCCGGCGGCGCCTCGTGGATGCGCCGCGACCTCAAGTGCAAGATCACGCAGTACGCGCTGCACCCCCAGGACGCCGTGGCCCGCCGCAAGCTCCCGCAGAACTACCGCAGCCTCGACGTCCAGATCACCTCCGCCCAGTACGCCCCACCACCGGCCGTGCGGCAGCGGCCCTGGGACGTGCTGGCCACCGGCATCCGGATCAAGGACCAACGCGGCACACCCGCCCTCGTCCCGGACCTGTCCGTCCTCGCCGATCACCTGCCCTTCCAGGTCGAGATCGGCTGCGGCACCTCCGTGGAGGCCGGCATCCCGCCCCTGCACCGCCTCCACGAGATCTACCGCGTCACCGACCGCCGGGGCGACGACCCTCGCGAACACCGCTTCACCCTCTCCCCCACCTCCGACCCGCTTCTGCACGAGGTGCTCACCGAGCCGGAGGAGAAGACCGCCGAGTTCACCGAGATGTTCAAGGCGTGCTTCCTGGCCGAGCCGACACCCGCCATGCACGCGCTGAAGGAGCTTCACGACGCCGGACACCTGGTCGGGCCCGTGATCACCAACAACTTCGACGTGCTGGCAGCCCGCGCCGGCCTGGAGGAGTGCTTCATGCGCCGCTACGACCAGGCCGTACCGGACGTCGGGTGGGTGGACGGCGCGAAGGCCCTGCTCGTCGTCGGTCTGCACGCCGACCGGCGCAAGGTCCAGGCCCGCGCCCGCGAGCGCGGTCTGAAGGTCGTCTACCTCGACCCCGAGGGCTTCTGGCACGACGGCCAGTTCAAGCCCTACCCGCTGGAAAGCCCCCAGGACGACGACCTGGTCTGCCGGAAGCAGGCCGCGGAGGGTCTGCCGGAACTCGTCAACCTCCTCGCCAAGGCCACCAACTGACCTACCTGCACGATCAGGTCCGGGCCGGACAGCGGCGCTAGCGTGTCGCCCCTGACCGGCCCGGACCACCGGGCGGGCGAGACAGGGAAAGGAGCGTCGGCACCATGCGCGTATCCGTCATCGGCTGCGGCCACCTGGGCATCCCGCACGCCGCGGCCATGGCCGAGATCGGCCACGAGGTCATCGGCGTGGACCTCGACCAGGCGAAGATCAACCGGCTCAACGCCGGCGAATGCCCCATCTACGAAGAGGGCCTGCCGGACCTGCTGGCCACCCACACCGCGTCCGGCCGACTGCGCTTCACCACCGACCTGGCCGCGGCCGCGGCCTTCGCCGACGTCCACTTCCTCGCCGTCGGCACACCGATCGACGCCGACGGCCGCAGCTACGACACCGGCCAGGTCTTCGGCGCGGCCCGCGCACTCGCCCCGCACCTGATCCGCCCCTGCGTGATCATCGGCAAGTCCACCGTCACCGTCGGCACCACCCGTGACCTGGCCACCCTCCTTGCCCGCCTCGCCCCCGCGGGCACCGACGTCGAGGTCGTTTGGAACCCCGAGTTCCTGCGCGAAGGCCACGCCATCGAGGACACCCTCCGCCCCGACCGCATCGTCGTCGGCGTCCCCTCCCCGCACGCCGAGGACGTTGTCCGCGAGGTCTACGCCCCGCTGCTGCACAACCAGATCCCCCTGTTCGTCACCGACCCCGCCACCGCCGAACTGATCAAGGGCGCCGCCAACGCCTATCTCGGCATGAAGATCTCCTTCATCAACGGCGTCGCCGACATGTGCGCCGCCGCCGGCGCCGACGTCCACCAGCTCACGGAGGCCATCGGTCTCGACCCGCGCATCGGCCGCGGCGGCCTGAACGCCGGACCCGGCTACGGAGGGGGCTGCCTGCCCAAGGACGTACGCGCGTTCACCGCCTCCGCCCAGAGCCTCGGCGCCCTCGACGCGGCAACCCTGCTGCGAGCCGCCGAGCAGGTCAACGAATCCCGCCCCACCGCCGCCCTCGCCCTGATCGAGCAGACCCTCGGCCGACCAGTGGCAGGGGCCCGCGTCACCGTGTGGGGCGCCTCCTTCAAGGCCGGCACCGACGACGTGCGGGAGTCTCCGGCCCTCGCCGTCGCCGCCCTCATGCACCAGCGTGGCGCGACCGTCACGGTCCACGACCCTCACGCCGTGCCCACCGCACTCGTACGCCACCCCGAGCTCGATTACGCGGAAGACCTGGAGGAGTCGGTCAAGGGCGCGGAGTTGATCGTCCTGGCCACCGAGTGGCCCCAGTTCCGCGACGCCGACCCCAAGGCCCTGTCCGCCCTGGTCGAGCAACCGATCCTCGTTGACCTCCGCAACCTCCTGAACGCCGACACCTGGCGCACAGCCGGATGGACCGTGCGCCAGCTCGGCCGACCTGCACAACCGTAGAACCCCAGGCCCCACCCCGGGGCCAGGACACACGGATGGGAGATCCGTCATGGACGACCTGTGGGACGACATCACCAAGCTCTCCGCCGTCTGCCGCAAGGCCGGTGAACACCTCCCCGACGAGGAACTCAAAGCCCTCCAGGTGGGCAAGGTGGCCGAGGAAGCCGGCGAGGCCATGCACGCCCTCCACGGCCTGAAGGGCCTGACCACCTGCGGCGATGCACACGACTGGTCCGAGGTCCAGAACGACCTCGTCGGCGCCGTCATCGCCGCCCTGCTGGCCATGCACTACATCGACCCCGAAGGCGCCCGCACGACCTTCGAGGAGATCTTCCACCGCCGCACCCACAGGGGCCGCGAAGCCGCTGCTGCCGCCTGACCACTCCCTCCTCCCCACGCTGGCGGTCGCGTACCTTCGGGACGCGACCGCCAGCTCGTGTCGTAGACGCTCCGTCCCCACTCACGGGGTGGACGATGGCGGGATGACCAACACCGAACTCGAAGCGGAAGCAATTGAGGCCGGCACAGGGGTATCCGCGCTGATCACAAACAGCCAGGGCGAATACCTGCTCCACCTCCGCGACGACATCGAAGGCATCTGCTGGCCCGGCTACTGGACACCTGTCGGTGGACGCCCAGAACCGGGCGAATCACTGGCCGACACCGTCGCGCGCGAAGTAGCGGAGGAGACAGGACTCACCATCCCGCTGAGGGAGTTCACCACCGTCCAGCAGAGAAACGTCGAACACCTCGGCAAGGGCCCGATCGCCATCTACACCGGCCACTGGAACGGCGACGCCCACGCCCTCCCCCTCACCGAGGGCATCATGCTCCACTGGTTCCCGGCCTCGGTGCTCCCAAGGCTCCGCGTACCCCCGTGGTGCCGAGAGGCGATCGCCCTCCACCAGAACGCGCGGACGAGCCTCCCCGTTTCGGAGGACGCCAGCCCGTGATCACCAGCAGCTGCGACCATGCGCGACGCTAGGGAGCGGGCGATGGTCCCCTTAACGATCTCGTGCATGGTTGGCCGTGGCGCATTGGCTTCTTGATCGTTGTGTTTGGCAAGGTCAAGTCGCTCCGTCCTCACAGATACCGCCATGCCTGCAGGGCCTTGTAGCAGACCGCACGAACTTGCTTCCACAATGCGGCCTGCAGGCGAGGTGGCGGCAATTCCTCTCTCCTTCCTCGATACCTGCGATCGCCCGGGAAGACGACAGTCGACGACTGAGACGCTGCTGCACATCGCGGAGGTGGCCAGATGCCGCCCCTCCCGTCGCCGCCGGGCTGTCACCAGGGAATGGCGTCGTGCCAAAGTCGCTGATCGGACAGGACAAGCCAAACATCGACGCGAGGAGCAGCACATGCGCAACGGGGGACCACAGTGGACACTCACCGTGCCCGCAGGCGGTGACACACTCCGGCAGGAGCGCCTCACCCGGGATCTCCACGAAACTCTGCGGATCACGGACGGCCTCGTCGTCGGCTTCCATGACGCCGACGGGCCCAGCGAACCGGGCCTTAAGGGCACCGGCGTTGGCGAGGTTGCTCTCTGGGCCACCACCGCCGCCGTCGCCCGTCCGGCGTCCCAGGTCTTGATCACCCTGATCAAGGAGTGGTGCGCCAAGGAGCGGCACCGCAAGGTCGTGGTCACCGTCGGGGACGACTCCATCGAGATCACCGGACGGCCGGACGCCGCACAGGAGCGCATGGTCCGCGAGTTCCAGGACCGGGTCGCCGGCGGCGACAGTCTCGAACCGAATGACGGCGCGGCGTGACCCGCTTCCACAAGCGCCGGGCTCTCCTGATCGGCAACGAGCACTACGACGACGGCTGCTTCTCGCCGCTGGCTTCCGTACGGGCGGATGTATGGGGACTCACCCAGGTCCTGAAGCATCGCAACATCGGCAACTTCGTCTCCGTCCAGACCGAATCTGATCTCACCGCCGACGACATGCGGGCGGCCATCGGCGAGTTCCTTCAGGAGCGCGACGAGGACGAACTCGCGCTCGTGTACGTCTCCGGGCACGGTGTGCGCACCGTACGCGACGGCGGCGAGTTCCACTTCGTCGCCAAGGACACCGACTACGGCCGGGTGGCCTCGACCGGTGTCAGCGCAGGGTTCCTCAACGACGCGCTGGAAGAGTGCGTCGCCCCCCAGAAGATCGTGATGATCGACTGCTGCCGCAGCGGCGGGTTCGCCATGGGCCTGCGCACATCAGACCGACGGCCCGAGAACTCTGTGTCCAAGTCCGGCGAGCGGCCCCCGCTGACCAGCAGGGGCGTATACGTCCTGTCGTCCTCACGGGCCGGGGAGGACTCGTATGCGGACGCGGGCGGCGGCGATGACGTGAAGCCGTCGGCGTTCACCGGCGAGGTCATCGAGGCGCTGCGCACGGGGAAGGTCAGCAAGGACGGCGGCCAAGCGGTAACGGTCAGCGACCTGTTCCACTACGTCAACCGGCGCATGCGTGCCCAGGACGGCGGACGTCAGGTGCCGGTGCACTCCGCGCTCGGCGTCGACGACCGCATCGTCATCGCGGACAGCCCCTTCGGCCGGGCCCCCATCCTTGACCCTCTGAGCTCTCGGCCTCGGGCTGCCGCCAGAGAAGCGGCACAACCGCGTGCCGCGAAATCCGCTCACGCGCAGCCCGCGTGGGCCAACCTGCTGGACTACTACCGCGAGTGCGTCCTGGCCGAGAGCGCCGAGACACCTCTGATGGAGGTGAGCCATCAGGACACGTCGTACGTGTGCCTGGGGGGCGCGGAGAGGTTCATCTCCGGCGACGTCGATGACGACGGCTGCGTCGCGCTCCCCGAGGAAGCGGCCCCGCTGGTGGACTCAGCGGCCGAGGAGAGCGTCGAGCTCTGGGCGGGCTACCCGGCCGTGGTCCTCACCGGGCCTCGCACCGGCGGCCCCTGGCGGCAGCCGAAGTTCGCGCCCCTGCTGGTGCGTCGGGTCGAGATCGTCCAGGACGAGGGCGAGGTACGGCTGAAGCCGTACGGCCCCGTCCAGCCGCATCCTCAGCTGGCGCACGACTGGCTGGGCGAGGAGGAAGCCAACCAACTCGTCGACACGTTTCAGCCGTCCTGGCATCGAGGACAGCACGACCGTATGGCGGTGGAAGTGCGCAACCTCCTCACGCAGGAGTTCGAGATACCGTGCGTGCAGGAGCTGCGTCCCGACCAGCTCGCCGACCGCATCGATGTCCGCACGCCCGGCCACGGGGCCCGCAACACCGCGGTCCTGTTCGCGGCACGCCCCCAGACAGGCTTCACGAAGGGGCTTCTTAACGACTTCGCCGACATCGCCAGAAAGACGGACCAGATCGGGAGGACCGCCCTCGGGGTCCTCGCACCCGACACCTCGCAGCGCGCCCGATCCCTCGCCCACGCGGACCCCGAACCGGTACGCCTCGTGACGCCGCTGCCCTGCAACGAGGCTCAGACGGCGGTTCTCCGGTCCGCTATGACCCGCCGCCTCACAGTGGCCACGGGCCCGCCCGGCACCGGCAAGAGCCAGTTGGTCGCCAATCTCGTAGCCACGGCGATCGCGGCAGGCCAGACCGTACTGGTCGCGTCCACCAACAACGATGCCGTGGACGAGGTCTGGCGCCGCTGTGACAGGCTGGTGCCCGGCAGCGTCGTGCGTACCGGCTCAGCGCGGAAGAATGGCAAGAACAACGCGGAGCACGAGGCCTCCGCGCTACACGCGCTGCGTACCGGCCCGGAGCCGTCCACCACCGTGGCCACGGCATCCATGGCCACCGCACTGGCCACCGACCGTCTGACAGAAATACGGCAGCTTCTGGCCCACATCGCGGAAACCGAGCTGCGGCTTCGCCAAGCAGGCGAAGCCCGCGCCCATCACGCGGAAAAGCTCGGGATCACCGTCACCGAACTCCAGGACCTGCTCGGTGGCCCGCCCCGGCCGAAGGAGCTGGAGGACAAGGCACGTCGCCTCGCCCACGCGCGTTTCCTAGGATCGTGGCGCCGAACCCGTTTCCTGCGCAAGGCCGGTCTGGAGGGGTACGCCGGTGATCCCGCCACGGGGTGCCTCGCGCTCGCCGACTTCGCCGCGGCCGAGGCGGAGTGGCGTGACGGGCGGAAGCATGCCGCCACCGTTGACGACACAGCTCTCACGGGTACCCTGCGCGATGCGGAGAGCACCATCCAGGACGCTTCACGCATGCTCCTCGCCACCACGGTCCAAGCCGCCGCCTGGGCCGGACGCCGCCGCATTCTGGAATTGTTGACGGCTCGGGACGGCAAACACGGCGACTGGCCGCAGTTGGGAAGGGTTCTCGGCCGCTCGGGAACGTCGACGGACGCCCCCGTAGTGGCCGGATGGGCAGTCACCAGCCTCTCCGCCCGCCGCTTCCCTCCGGACCCGGCCCTGTTCGATCTCGTCGTCATCGACGAGGCCAGCCAGTGCGCCATCCCCCACGTCCTGCCGTTGCTGTTCCGCGCGCGGCGCGCCCTGGTCATCGGCGATTCCATGCAGCTCACGCACATCACTCAGACCAGCCCGCACCGCGAGGCTCTCATCCGGCGCGGGAACGGGCTGCCGTCCGACTGGTTGGAGAAGCATCACCTCGCCTACCGGCGCCACTCCGCCTTCCACGCTGCCGAGCAGTCCGCAGGCGGCACATTGCTTCTCGACGAGCACTTCCGCTGTCATCCGCACATCGCCGGGATCTCCAACGAATTCTTCTATGATGGTGGGCTGACCGTTCTCACCGACACCCGTTGCCGTCCCGCTCTGGCGCGCCGCCCCGCCGTCATCTGGACGGATGTGACCGGGTGGGCTGCCCGCCCTCCGTTCGGCGGCTCCTGGGTCAACGATGACGAGATCCACAAAGTGCTCGCCAGCGTCACGTACCTGTTGGACCAGTTGCCGCCCGAGGCAACCGTCGGCGTTGTCACTCCCTTCACAGCGCAGGCTGAAACGCTGCGCAAGCGGCTACGACCGTACGACGAGGAGCGTCTGCGCATCGGTACGGTGCACACCTTCCAGGGAGGCGAACGCGATGTCATGGTGTTCTCCCTCGTCGCCGCGGAAGGCATGCATACGGGCGCCGTCGAGTGGGTCAGTGGGCAGCTGAACCTGTGGAACGTCGCCATCACCCGGGCACGCAGTCACCTCATCGTGGTAGGGGACAAGGAACTCTGGCGACAGCGAGGAGGCGTGGGCGCCGCGCTGCTGGAGGCTGCGGAGCGGAACGGCGTACCCCCGGGTGGCGGAGACGAGGACGTGCTACTCAAACGCCTGTATCAGACCCTCTCCCGCACGAAGGAAGCCACCGTCACGCTGAGCGAGACAGTCAACGGGCATCCGGCGGACGCTCTGGTGGGAGGCGTCGCCGCCACCGCACCGAGAGCTGTACTACTCGACAGGGGAATCGAAGAGGGCTCCGACGCAGGCCGCCACCTTCGGCTCATGCTGCATCGACGGAACTTGCTGGGCAGCGACGAGGGAGAAGTCGAAGCGATTCGATGGCCGGCTTGGAGGTTGTACGAGACAGACGAACAGCGGGGGTGAGCTCTGGCCCGTGCCCTGATCCGGCGCGGCTCTTGCTCCCCATGCGCCTGTCCTCATTGTGAGCCCGCCATCCTGCCGCTGGACGCGGAGAAGGGCCGCCCCTGCTCTTTGGGCCACCTGGCGGGACGGGCCAGCCTAGCCTGCCCCACCTACGAGCTCGACCAGGTCGGCGAGCCACCCGGCCTCAAGGGCCTGCGACTCTTCGACGGCAGCCTGGGCGCCGGCACCGCGAAGCCCCGAGAAGACGGTGTGGTCGACGGTCACGACCAGCAGGGCGTCGCTCTGCGCTTCGGTGAACAAGTCCTCGTGACCGTGGTCGAGCCACCAGGTGTCGAGGGTCTCCTTGTCGACGCCTCGCCCGAGGCCCTCGCCCTTCGGCACGAAACCGAGAGCACTCCGTGTGGCGCTCAGCCCGTAATTCCGCCGACACCTGGCACGGATCCCGAGCCGGTGTCCCTGGCGGCGGCGGAGTTCAAGAGGCTTGCGATCCCCCTGCCCCGGTGCTCCTCCGCCACGCACAGATGCACGAGACAAACGTGCTGGCTACGCTTGGGGAGGCCGAAGAGTGCGTAGCCGACGAGCTCGCCGCCGTCCATCGCGACCAGCAGCCCGCCACCGTCAGCGTACTTCCGGTACGCGGGCGGTGTGAGCAACCCCAACCACTTCGTGTACCGGTTGCCCAAGGCGATGGCCGCCCCCAGCATCTCCGACTGATCTCCAGTCACCGGCAGTACCTCGATCATCGCGCTCCCCCTCCGTTTCCCCGTGTGGCGGGCCGACCACGCCCACCGCATAGTGCCGAACCACGAGGACGCGGGCCACCGTTTGATCAAATTCGACTGGGTTGGCTCGAATCACTCCTCATGGGCACATCACCGGCGCCGCCACCGCGGTCGGGCTGTCCGGGTCGTACACGACAGCGGCGGACAGGCGGTCACCGAATGAGCACGAAGTAGTTGTCCCGACGTGGAGACCAGCGACAGTCACCAGGGCGTGCCGACGCCGCGGGACGCCAATGCCCGAAAGGTGATGGCGGCCCAACGCAGCCGGGACACCGCGCCGGAGCTCGCGCTGCGGCGTGCCCTTCACGCATTGGGCTTCCGCTACCGCGTGAACCTGCCCATCCCTGGAATGCCGCGCCGCCGCGCTGACGTCACCTTCACGAGGTGGCGGACCGCGGTGTTCGTCCAGGGCTGTTTCTGGCACGCGTGCCCGCGGCACCTGCGCGCCCCGGCGCACAACTCCGCATGGTGGCGACAGAAGCTTCAGGGAAACGTCCGCCGCGACGAGGAGACCGACGCCCACCTTGCGCTCCTGGGCTGGCTGCCGCTGCGCATCTGGGAGCACGAAAGCGTGGACGGCGCTGTCCGGAGGGTAACGGCCGCCCTCGCCACTCGGAACCACCCCCTAGCCGTACGGTTGGAGGCTCAGAACGTCAACGAGTGACTCCGGCCAGGAACAGCACTGCCGCGGTCGACGACGGATTGGTTCCCGGTCAGGTCGGCGGGGCTCCCAATGCGGCGTCCGGCTCGTCTGCCGCCGACGGATGCACGTACCTACCTTTGTTGAACGGCGTGAACCAAGCGCCGAACCCCATGGGCGCCACTCCCAGTGCCGAGCCGACCGCGTCCTCGTCGATACCATCCATCGAACCGTCGTACAGCCACTCGTGGTCCATGTCTTCGTAGACGTTGTCGGCGAAGGCGTCCAGGGCAGCCGAGACGCCTTCGTCAAGGAGCCCGAAGAGCTCCAGGTTGGCGCTCGCTTGGCGCAACAGCAGTCTCAGAGCCAGTTCCTCGGCGATACAACTCAGCTGGTCGAAGCTGCCGTTCGTGAAACGAGTGGTCATGGAGATCACGGTCACCAAGAAGCGGCGGGCGAAGCGGACGCCGTACTGGAGGGCGTACCTCTCGGGCAAGTCCTCCAAGTGCCACAACGCGCCTTCACACTCCCCGACAGTGGTTTCCTCCTCTTCCAGGGTGTGCACGTCGTCGAACAACTCATCGACCAAGACGTCGGTCGCGTAGACCAGGGCGCCGGCGGCCAGCTGGGCGTCCTCGGGCGATACGGCGAATCCGCAGTCTTCGCCGTCCTCGTCCTCCAGGCCCTCGGGCACACCAAACATTACGGGGGAAAAGGAACGCAGCTCGTCCGCCAGTACGAGCATCTGGGCACGCACTTCCTCGGCCTTCGCCCGAGCGTCGTACTCACCTTCTTCGGCCACTGCGGAGGGTTCGGTATGGCGTGCTTTCCTGGCCGAAGGATCGTCCGGAGGAACGTCCGGGCCGTCAGCCCCGGCGAGGCTCTCTTGGGCGAGCTCCGGGTGCAGCTCGACCTCGCACCGCTCGACCTTCCAGTCCGCGAGCAGTTCGGAGCGTTCCAGCAACTCGGCCACGACTTCCCGGACCGCGTCTTCCGCGAACTCGAGCGCCTCAGCATCGACGAACACTTTGAGCAGTGCCCCGCCCGGATACACGGCCACGATCGTGTCGAGCAGGTCGACCTCCATGCCGTCCGGCCCGTCGATGCCCTCGACCGAGTCGAAGCCGCTCTCGATCAGAGCCACGGCGCCGGCGCGCTGAAGCGGGTCCATCTCCGGAGTGCCCTCCGGGATGCAGATGTCTACAGTCACTGCGTACGTCACGAGCCTGAGCCTGCCAGACGGTACGAAGGCGAGGAGGGGGATCTGACTCGTTCGTGACGCGCCACCTCCACGGAGGCCACGGCTGATGCCCACCGCGCGCTCCTGGGCTGGTCGCCGCTCCACGTCTGGGAACGCGAAGCCGTTGCCTGCGCCCTTGCTGACAGCGAACGGGGAAGTTCACTTGCGGGCCGTGAGCTCGGCGAGGAGGGTCACCACCGTGGCGGCGCCCACGACAGCGGATCCTGCTTCAGGTGCAAACAAAGTGAGGCCGGTGATGAGAACACCGATCAGCAGGAGGACAGCAACGCGCACACTCACGTGTTCCATGAACATTCGCCTTCCGTGCGGGAGGGAACCGGGATGTGAACCCAGCGTGGGCCCCTCACCGAGGGCCTTGACGACCTGTGACGCCCTCTGACGGCTTCGGCCAAGATTCGCCGTCGCCTTACATGATCTCGGCCGAAAGCCGGGGATCTCGCACGAAACAGGCGCTAGATCTGTTTGACAGGACCTGACACAGGACGGCGAGAGGAGATCACATGGCGAGCGTCCAATCCTGGTTGAAGCCCGATTTGCGGGATCGCCCGGGGCTCATGAAGCTCAACGACGAGCTGCACGACCTACGTCTGGACGCAGGACTCCCGTCTGCGCGAACCATTCGCAACCGGATCGGAAAGGATGCTCAGGAGTACTGGATCGTGAACCATCAAGCCGTCTTGAACACCTTCCAGCGACCAGATCTCCCTAGATGGGGTCGCTTGGAGCTCATCGTCGCGGTCCTGTCTGAAGATGCGGGTCACAGCGACGCAGAACGTGAAGTCAGCCGATTCAAGAACCTTTGGAAGCAAGCGTTCGACGAGACAGTCGCGCAAGCATCGGTACAACCGCCAGCCGAAGCCGCTGCATCCCACGACGAAACGAAGGATTCTGCTCAGCCACATGAAGGGCAGCCGGAGCAGGGCATCGGAGACGACCACCAACAAACGGAGCAAGACCCGTCGGCCGACTCGGAGGCGCCCGTCGACGCAGACCAGGCCTCTGCTCGCATCAACTACGCCGAGGAGTCCCTCAAGGGGTTGATCATCAATGCTGCGCAGGCTCTCTGGGACGACAAGGATGCACTCCGGATCTTCCTGGGCGTCGTGCGCCGTGGTGAGGGCTTCGTCAGGCTGGCTGATGCGGTGGCCGAGCGCAGGCCGGCAAACGCAACATTCTACGGGGTCAAGAGCAGGGAGTTCGAGGTGGAGCCCTCACCGGCGCGGCATGAGCTGGTCAGCCTGCGCCGTTTCCTCCACGAGCACAGGATCAAACGGCAGTGGTCCTTCACCAACCTAGAGACACAGACGGGTGTCTCGTCAGACGACTGGATCCGTTGGTACACGCGGGACGAGTTGCCACGTCGTCAGGCGGTCGTCGCCTTCTCCCACGTAGCGCATCTAGGGCTTGAAGATCACGTCCTCCTGCTCGGGCTTTGGGAGGCAGCCCATGAGGCGCTGCAAGCACAGCGCCACTTCGAGGCTCTGCCAGCCCGGATCAGCTTCGACGAGGCGTGGTTGATGCGGGATGCGACGACACCAAGGTTGTGGGCACTCGCCGGGGTCGCAGCAGAGGAGCAGCACGCATACGGGCCCGACCTCGCAACTGGGACTGCTCCAGCGTTCGTCGTGGCGGGGCCACCCGGATCCGGACGATCCACGGCACTGGTGAACGTCGCACGCGCTCTGCTCGCCGCCAGTACCCGAGTCGTGCTGGCCGCCCCCAAAGCATCCCCACTGCGAGAACTTGACGGCCAGCATGGCGTAGTGGCCTGCTTCGTACGCGAGGACATCGGGTCGGACGAACTCGAGGCAGTCCTGGCGTCGGCATCCCCCGAAGAACCGGTCGTCGTGGTGATCGACGACGTGGAAGCCCTCCACAAGTGCGACGCAGGAGGCCTACTCAAGGGCCTGGTGCAGCACGGATTCGAGGAGGGCACCGCCCTGGTGGTGGGCTGCTGCGAAGACAAGCTTCCGTTTGGCTTCGGCTGGCTCGAGGAGACGAAGAAGGCCCATCGCGGTCTCCTGTTGTCCCCACAGGAGCAGAGCACTGGCGATGTGATCGGCATCAGAATCGGCCATTCCATCGCTGGCCAGCCGATCACTCTCGGCCGGGGCTGGTTGCATCTCGGAGACGGCGAGCTACTGCCCGTGGTGGTGCCAGGGTGAAGCCGCGCATTGACCAGCTGGAAGGTGATCAAATACGTAGCGCAACGTACACACCGGTACCGGTCTTCTCTCCCGACCACAGCCCCATCACCTGAGCCACCTGCTCAGCTGGGGAGAATCTGGGGAGAATGAAGCCCGTCGGGGAGCGGCTGGGGAGGATCGGCCGTACCAACAGGCAGCACGGCGAAAGAGCCGGAAAGGCGGATCGCCGCAGGTCAGAGGGCCTTTCCAGTCGATTCCCGCAGGTCAGCGCCCCGAGGGCGACGACTTCAAGAAGATCTCCTCCTGGGCCGCCATCCTCTTCGCCCCGACCCTGGTCGGCACGATCTACGGCATGAACTTCGACTACATGCCGGAGCTCCACTGGGCATTCGGCTACCCGTTCGCAATCCTGCTGATGGCAGCGGTGTGCACGAGCCTGTACTTCATCTTCAAACGACGCGACTGGCTGTAGCAGCGAGGGCGCAACCCCTTGATCGACTTCGCGTACGCGAATGCTGCCGAGGACGACTCCCAACCTCTGGGGAGAATCCGGGGAGAATACACCGAGGCCGCTAAGCGTCCTCCGACCCCTACCCCTGGAGGCCGGGCTCGCTTTCCACATGTCGAGTGAGCGACTCGATGAAGTTGCGGAAGGAAAGAGCGGAGTCAGGCTGACTGATGGGAAGCTCGGGGTCTTTGGGCGCGAGCACGAAGCATGCGGCATCGTAGAGTTCATCCTCGACAAGCCGCTTACACAGCACCTGATAACGGTCTGCGTAAGAAGGGTTCCCCTTGAACGCGTTGTCAACCTCGAACCTAGGATTGAAGGCCCTGTGCGAATTCTTCGTAGAGCCAGGCGCGTCCTCGAGGAGGAAGACATAGCCCAGCCAGGGGCGAGCCTCACCGAGAAGCCCCCTACTGATTGCGCGCCGCGTGTCAACAGCACTGCCAATCGCTTCTTCGGTTCTGTTATTGAAGTTATTACCGAATGACCCCGACTGTGATTTAAATTCAATGGCGGCGACCAGTTGATCGCCTTCCTTCACCACAAGGTCCCACTGCTTCGTCGGTCGATAATACCCGGGCAGCTCCGCTTTCTTCCCCAACCAAACGGAAGACTCAGGAAATCCCAGCTTCTCCACAAAGTGGTGGACAACGAGCCGAGTCAGAGCGTCAAGGTGGGCACCACCGGTGACGGCCCCACGCGTACCCGCATCCTGCGAGCCGTTCGCGATTTGCTTGGCGGCTTGCCGGTCACGCACTTCCCAGAACCCGCGAACCGCTGCCTCAAACTGCTCTTCCATGGTGCCCCCCTAGGCTTATTCATGGGACGAGTTGAACCTCGAATGCAAGCGCCATGCCCGTATCGCAGCTTGCCGACCGAAGCCGACCACTAGGCTAAGGCATCCCGAACCTCGGGATCACCAGGGGTAGACAAAAGTTAATTAACCCTATCCGGGCGGGTAGGCGTCTTTTATCTAAAATTCCCCAAATCATCCCTTTGGAGTGCCCCGAGAGAATGGTGGTCCACCCCTCTCGCTCAGAGGCCGTCAGTCCGGAATGCTCTCGATCCCGTAGACCCTCAGGGCAGCCTCGGTGGCAGACTCCACATCACGACGATCGAACGCCATAGCCAATGCCTCCGCATCGACCTCACTCACAGCACTCGGATATGGGACACGGATACGCCTTAGGTACTGAGCCTGAAAACGTAGTGTTCCGCCCCTCATCCTGACGGCGTACGCTTCAACGAACATCTGCGCCACTCGTGAGAGCAGAAGACCGCCAAGGACCTTCAGGTCCCAAGCATCCGACACCACATAATAGAGATTGTGGTGAGGATAGAATCCACCCTCATCCAAAACAGGGTGAATAGTAAGCTTCATGTCAGGGAGAAGAAGCTTGGGGCGACCAACCAGCTCGGCATCAACCTTGTCGATGGTCTTATACCAACGCTCGGGCTGGCGTTTGGCGACATAACGACCGGCTAGAACTTCTCGGTGTCGATCAAAATAAGCCCTTAGCCTTGGGTACGACTCCAGATCAACGAGCTCACCCGAGCGATCCCATGGATTGACGAGGTAGGTTCCCTGCCAATCCATGTGGCCACTTCTCGCGTCTTTCACCATCGCCATAGGAAGGAGTCGGTCCCCTTCTACGACGTTCTCATCCTTCGTGAGAAACACAGCGTCCGCCCCGGTCGCCACCCCAATACCAACCTTGGTCCGGGTTTCCTCAAGGACGGGAAAACGATCGTTGAGGTCTTCCAGAAGCGCCAGACGGGCCGGACTGCCTGACGGCCACGAGTCCTCAGCCGAGAACCAGTGAGGCAAGCGTGCCGCCTGGTAGCTGAAGGTAGCCACTCCCTCTGGACCGGAGTTACAAGCCCAGCGAAGCAGCTCATCGGCCTGGCCGGGACCGAAAGACTTGTTGGTCTCAACAGCGACGGTGCGGCCTTGCTCGCGATTCCGTAGGACAGTAACAGCCGGATATGCCGAGACTTGCTCCTCGAAGGCATCAACATCGTGCATCGTCGCCACAAATTCCATGCTGTACTTCTCGGCGACGATCCTTCGCAGCTCCCTGCCGTACTGATTCCTCATCCAGCGGTCGGCGCAAATAAACCCGAGCCTGCCATCCGGCACGAGGGATCGAAGGCCGCGCTCAAAGAACCCGACATAGATATCAGACCGGCCGATCATGGACGGGTGACTGCTTCTATAGAGCTTCATCCGACCATCCGGGACATCTTCCAGGCGGATGTACGGAGGATTTCCGACGACGAAGTCCGCCCGGCACTCTTCATCAAGAAGATAATCACCTTGACGGATCCAGAGACGGACGAGTTCTTCAACCCGAGATCGCTCCCAACCGTCTTCAATCAGCGCGTCGGCGACAGCAACCCTGCTGGATTCCACATTGCGGCCCAAGAGGTCCCGAGCGTAGATACCCTCCTCCGGCAACTCACGCCCATGCTTACGACATGCGGCACTGAGGCGCTCTGTGATGCCCAAAAGGAAGGCGCCAGCTCCGCACGCGGGATCGACGATCCTCATTTGGTCGAGTTCACGGTCAGGGGTGTATTCGACCAAATCCAAAATCATGTCGACGACCCATCGACGGGTGTAAACTTCGCCGTTCTCTACAGCCTGAGCAGGAATGGCATCGGTAACGGCACTGATCGGAGTGAGGGGAGGCACAGGGGTCAGCCTAGCGCCCGAACGAGCTTGGCCGTCTCGGGCCGGCTGTTTCCCTGGCAACCCGACACCCTTGGCGGGCGCCACCTACAGCCGCCAGCCGCGGGATTGTGAAGTTAAGGATGCAGGGTCACTCAGAGGGGGACAACATCGATCGGTTTCAAGAGCGTCTCGGTCAAAGCAAGAGTGACAGGCCGGGCTGATATCGCGCCAGGGAGTCACCCGAGCTGGCGGTTGACCAGTTCGTGGAAGAGGCCCGTGGTGTCGGACAGGAGGGTGGCCGGGGGGCCCTGTTGGGTTATTCGGCCTTCCGACATGACGATGACGCGGTCGGCGTCCATGACCGTGGACAGGCGGTGGGCGATCACGATGCGTGTGGATCGCAGGGTCCGGGTGGATTCGATGACCACGCGCTGGGCCTCGTTGTCCAGGGCGCTCGTGGCCTCGTCGAGGAAGAGGATGCGGGGCTTGCGGATGAGGGCCTGGGCGATCATGAGGCGCTGGCGCTGGCCGCCGGAGACGGTGCCGCCGCCGTCGGAGAGCATGGTGTGCATGCCCATGGGCATCGCCTTGATGTCGTCGGCGAGGCCTGCCGTCGCGGCGGCCTCCCAGGCCTCTTCGAGGGTGAAGTCGCCGGCGCCGCGGATGCAGTCGAGGATCGAGCCGGAGAAGGGCTGGGCGTGCTGGAGGACGACGCCGCACTGGCGGCGGACGGCCGGCCGGTCGAGGGCGGCGAGGTCCTGGCCGTCGTAGAGGACGCTGCCGGAGGCGGGCTTGTCGAAGCCGATGAGCAGGCGCATGAGGGTGGACTTGCCGCAGCCGCTGGCGCCGACGACGGCGACGAACTCGCCCGGGCGCACGTCGAGGGTGACGTCGTCGAGGACGAGCGGGCCGTCCGCGCTGTAGCGGTAGGACAGGCTTCTGGCTGCTACGGCGCCGCTGAGTTCGCCCGGCTGGACGCTTGCGCCGCGGGCCTCCACCTCGGCCCGGAGGATCGGCCTGACCTGTTCGAACATCGGCTGGACGGCGGCGGCCGACAGGAGGGCGCCGGTCAGCTGGGTCACGGAGGACAGCAGCATCGTGACGGCGGTGCTGAAGGTGAGGAAGTCCCCGGCGGACATGCTGCCCCGGGCCGGGCCCGCCAGGAGCATGAACATCACGAGCGTGCACAGGGGCAGGCAGACCGCGTTGAGCACGGTGACGACGTTCTTGAGCCGGCCGATGCGCTGTTGCAGTTCACGGGTGCGGGCGAACTCCCGCGCCCAGGCGGCGTAGGCGAAGCTCTCGGCCGCGGCGACGCGCAGCTTCGGCAGTCCCCGCAGGGTCTGGAAGGCCTGGTTGTTGAGCTTGTTGCTCAGCTTGATCAGCTGCCGCTGCCAGCGCAGCTGCCACAGCCCCAGGCCCAGGAAGACCGCCGCGATGACGGTGAGCATGGCGGCGGCGGCCAGCGCCAGCGGCACGCTGTAGACGAGCAGCAGGGCGAGGTTCATGGTGCCGACGGTGGCCGCCTGCAGGACGACCGGGCCGATGCCGGACAGCGTCCGGCGGACGGCGCTGACGCCCATGGCCGCACCGGCCAGTTCGCCGGTGGAACGGCCGGTGAAGAACGTCGTCGGCAGCCGCAGCAGCCGGTCCCATACGGCCGGCTGCAGGGTGGCCTCGATGCGGCCTTCCATGCGCAGGACGGAGACGTTCTGCAGCAGCATGAAGACCGCCGAGACGACGCTCGTGACGACGAGCGCCAGGGCGGTCTGCACGATGAGGCCGGTCTCGGCGGCGGGTACGTACGTGCCGAGCACCCGCCCCGTGGCGACGGGCACGAGCGCGCCCAGGGCGACGGAGACCAGGCCGCCCAGCAGGATGCCGCGCAGGTCCCTGCCCGTGCCGCGCACGCTGAAGCGCACCAGCCCCAGCGGCCCCAACGGCACGTCCGGCAGCGGACGGTAGAACATGACCGCCCGCGGCTCGAATGAGGACCCGGCGTCCTTCCCCACGCGCTCCCGCCTGCCGGTCGCCGGGTCCACCGCCTCGTAGCGTCCGCGCCGCCACAGCAGGGCGACCGGTGCCCCGTCCCCCGCGCGCCGGGCCACCAGGGGCCCGCCGTCCTCCTGCCACCAGCGACCGCTCAGCCTGACGGTACGGGTGCGGATCCGCGAGGCGAGCGCGATGCGTTCGACGGGGTCCGTCAGACCCTGCGAGGCCGCGCCAGGCTCGGACAGGGCGATGCCCGCCGCTCCGGCCACCAGCCGGCACACCTCGAACACCGCACTGTCGTCGCCGGCCCCGCGCCCTCCGCGGGACCTCCTGCCGGAGCGGCCGATGGAGGCGAGCAGCACCCGGTCCGCCTGGGTGCGTGCGGCCTCGCCCGCCTCGATGCCGGCGGCCGTACGGTCCTCGTGGGCGCGCTCCAGCTGCTCGATCCAGCGGTCGAGGGCGTACAGCAGGCGGTACTGCTGGTCGACCATGCCCTGCCACATCGCCGCGTCGACGAGGAGGCTCCCGGCGGCGTACCCCTCGTACGCGGCGCCGTACTGCACGCTGCCCGGGGCGATCTGCATCCACAGGACGTCGTCGGTACCCCTGCTCCCGGCACCCCCGGCACCCCCGGCGCTCCCGGCACCCCCGGCACCCCCGGCACTCCCGGCACCGGTCCTGTTGTTGTCCAGCGGCGCCTGGTACAGCACGTGCAGGCCGCGGCCGACGCCCAGGGCGAAGGCCTCTTCCAAGGGGCTCAGCACGCCGTCGGACGAGCCGTGCCACATGTCGCCGTACGCGTACAGCTCCCCCAGCTCGATGCGGCGCAGCCGGCAGCCCTGCCGCGGGCGGCCGGTCAGCGTGTGCGCGGGGCCCTCCGCCGGGCCCAGCAGCAGCGTGCCCGGTTCCAGCCGGCCCAGGAAGTGCCAGTGGCCCGCCTGTGCGACGTCGACGGCGAACAGGTCCAGCTCGCCGTTCTCGACGAGCCACAGCACGTGCGGGCCTTCCAGCGACAGGCTGCGCAGGCCCGTGCAGTCGACCGGCGCGCCCAGAGCGCCCATGGCCGCCACCACCGGATCGGCGGCGGGGGCGTAGGAGTACCCGGTCGTCATCTCAGTGCTCCTTGACCAGTTCCGCGTACGCGCCCCGCGCGGCCGCCAGGTACTCGTGCCGCCCGCGTTCGACGACCGTGCCCCGGTCGAGTACGACGATCTCGTCGCTGTCGCGCACGGTGCTCAGCCGGTGGGCGATCACGACGCAGGCGCAGCCGCGGCGCCGCAGGTTGTCCATGACGGTCTGCTCGGTGACGGCGTCCAGGGCGCTGGTCACCTCGTCCAGGACCATGACGCTGGGGCGGCGCACCAGTGCCCGGGCGATCTCCAGGCGCTGGCGCTGGCCGCCGGAGAAGTTGCGGCCGTCCTGTTCGACGCGGCTGTGGATGCCGCCGGGGCGGCGCGCGACGACGTCGTGGACGGCGGCGTCCTCCAGGGCGGCGACGACGGCCTCGTCCGGGATCGAGGGGTCCCACAGGGCGACGTTGTCGCGCACGGTGCCCTCGAAGAGGAAGACGTCCTGGTCGACGAAGGAGACGGAGGCGGCCAGTGCGCCGCGCGGGATGTCCTCCAGGCGCATGCCGTCGATGCGGATGGCGCCTTCCCAGGGGGCGTAGAGGCCGGAGATGAGGCGGGAGACGGTGGACTTGCCGCTGCCGGAGCCGCCGACGAGCGCGATCTGCTGCCCGGGGCCGACCGAGAGGGAGAAGTCCTTCAGCAGCGGGGCGTCGAGGGGGCTGTAGCCGAAGGTGACGCCCTCCAGCTCGACGTGGCCCTTGAGGCGGCGGGTGCCGGCGGGGGCCTCGCGTCGCGCGTAGACGGGGTCGGCGGGGAAGTTCTCGACGTCCTTGAGGCGGGCGACGTCGGCCGCGAAGTCCTGGATCCGCCCGGCGACGCCGTTGAGCCGGGTGATCGGCGCGGTGAAGCCGGTGACCAGGGCCTGGAAGGCGACGAGCAGGCCGACGGAGAGATGGCCCTCGACCGCCCGCACGCCGCCGATCATCAGGATCAGGGCGCTGTTGAGCGCGGCCAGCGCGGGCGCGACGACGGCCAGCCACGCGCTGGGCACGCCGAGCCGCTGCTGCACGTCGAGCGTGACCGCGTGCTGACCGGCCCAGCGGCGGAAGAAGCCGTTCTCGCCGCCGGTGGCCTTCATCGTCTCGATGAGGGTCAGGCCGCTGTAGGAGGTGTTGGTGAGCCGGGCGCTCTCGGCGCGCAGCTTCTGCGTCCCGGTGGCCCGCACGCGGACCACGATGCGCATGGCCACGACGTTGAGCAGCGCCATCAGCACGCCGACGACGGTGAGTTGCGGGTCGTACGTCCACAGCAGCACCGCGTAGAGCAGCACGACGACGGCGTCCACGCCGGCCGCGGCGAGGTCGCGCGCCAGGGTCTCGGCGACCGCGTCGTTGGACTGCAGGCGCTGGACGAGGTCGGCGGGGTTGCGCTGGGAGTAGAAGGTGACCGGGAGCCGGAGCAGGTGCCGCAGGAAGCGGGCGCTGCCCAGGGTGGAGGAGATGATGCGCCCGCGCAGCAGGTTGGCCTGCTGCAGCGCGGTGAGCGTCGCGGTGAGCACGAGGGCGGCCGCCATGGACGCGAAGAGCACGCCCAGCAGGGACGTCCTGCCGCCGATCAGGAACGTGTCGATGTACGTGCGGCTGAGCGCGGGGACCGCCGCGCCGACGACCACCAGCAGGAGGCTGGAGATCACGGCGGCGAGCAGGGTGCCGGAGGTGCCGCGCAGGCGGGCGGGCAGGGCGCCGGCGACGCCCGGCCTGCGGCCGGTGCGGCGGAAGTCGTCGCCGGGTTCGAAGGTGAGGACGACGCCGGTGAAGGCGTCGTCGAACTCCTCCATGGGGACGAACCGCCGCCCCTTGGCCGGGTCGTTGACGTACACGCCGCGGCGGCCGAAGCGGCGGCCCGTGCCGTCGTAGACGACGTAGTGGTTGAACTCCCAGAAGAGGACGGCCGGCGCGCGCACGCCGGCGAGCGCGCCGACGTCCATCTGCATGCCCTTGGCCTTCAGCCCGTGGCTGCGGGCGGCCTTGAGGAGGTTGCTCGCGCGGGAGCCGTCGCGCGAGACGCCGCACGCGATGCGCAGCTCCTCCAGGGGGACGAAGCGGCCGTAGTGGCCGAGCACCATGGCCAGCGCGGCGGCGCCGCACTCCACCGCCTCCATCTGCAGCACGGTGGGGGTGCGGACGGGCCGGGGCGTGCGGCCCCGGGGGGCGGGTGCGGGGGCGCGGCGGCGGCGCGGGGCGGTCACGGCAGCAGCCAGTCGACGGGCCGCTCGTCGGCGAGGTGGACGGATGCGGTGACCGGCGTCGTGGAGTCGACGGCGTACGGGGGGCCGTCCGCCGAGGACCAGCGGTAGCCGGACCGGGCGGCGGGCGAGCGCTCCAGCCGTACGAGCACGGCGACGGGGCTGCCCTGCCGGGTGAACTGCGCGGCGAGCCGTGCGTCGCCGAGGAAGCCGCCGATCTGCGCCGGGGTCTGTGGTGCGCGTCCGACGGCCTGGACGCGGCCGCGCAGCACGCCGAACTTCTCCCGGGGGACTGACTGGACGCTCAGGTCGACGGGGGCGCCCACGGGGATCGTGCCGCCGCTCCCGCCGGGCACGTAGAGCATGGCCACCAGCGGCTCGTCGGGGTTCGTCACCTTTTCGACGGTCGCGACGTCCGCGCCGGTCGCGACGACCGCGCCCGTCTTGGCGACGAGCGTCGTGACCCGCCCGCCGGCCACGACGCGCACCGTCCGCTCGCCCCGGTCCGTGCTGAGCTGCAGCAGGGGGGCGCCCGGCGCCAGCAGCTGGCCCTCGCGCGCGAGGACTCCGGTGACCTGTCCCGCGTACGGGCTCTGCAGCAGATAACTGCCCTCGGCCCGGGTGAGAATGCCGGGTGCGCTCAGCCTGGACGACACCGTTCCGGTGAACGCCCAGAAAGCCGCCGCGGCGACGACGGCGACCGTGACGGCCAGCACGAGCCGGCCCTGCGGGCGCGCGAATCCTATGGGCAGATCGAGCTCTTCGGGCGATTGCAGCTTGGAAAGCGCCTGCTGGCGGAACTGCACGGACTATTCCTTCTACTGCAGCGGTGAATCGGCTGCCGATAACCGGGTACTGAAAGGTGCGGCGGGAATTCGGGCAGCCGTGAACCCCGGAACAGGGGAGGAGTTCCGGGATTCACGGGTGGCGGTTTTCTCAGAGACCGGCGACGCCCGCGCGCACGCCGACGATGCCCTCGACCTGACCGGCCGCGCCGGGCACGGCCTGGACCGTCTGCAGCGAGGTCACGGTGTCCAGCACGTTGTGAACGTCGCCGGTCACGGCGCCGAGCAGGCCACCGGAAATGCTCACACCGCCGGAAACGGCGTCCAGCTCGGCGTCGGCGATCTCACGGGTCTCAAGGTTGTCACGCATGATGGCGCACCCTTCGTTTGTGTCTGAATGTTTCTCAATCGACCGCGTCGGCCCGGCCGTCACCGGCCACCGTTCAAAGAGCCGCCGCGATGCCGCAGATATAAGCACGCGAACGGGCGGCGCGGCCAACCGCATTGACGCCCGGAGCCTCATTCCGAAGGTGCGCTTTCGGATTCCTCCGCATGATCATCACATGTTCTTCACAGGATCGAGTAACAGATACACAGGCGCCATGATCCGCGCGGAACATAAATGGACACACGCCCATCAAGCGCGTCGGGCATAACCGGCATATCCAGGGCCGGCGCGAGGGGGCTACCCGCGGTACTCACAGAATGTGGAGATTTACTGGAACGACGTTCGGTGACGGGTGCGGCACGTGGCGTGCGGGGCCGGGCGGGGGGGTGGGGCACGGACACGCCCGCCCGTGCGGCCCGCCGCTCGCGCAACGCTGACGTTTCACCGTCGTCCCCGAAGCCTGTGTTTCCCGGCGATCAGGCCACGCCCTGCAGCAGCGTGCGCGCGGCAGGGGCCCGGTCCGGCGCGGAGGCCGTCACGGCCAGGTGCGCCACCGAGGCGAGGGTGATGTGCCGGTGCCAGCCCTGGAAGGAGCGCCCGGCGAAGTCCGGCATCCCCACCCGCTCGGAGACTTCGGTGAAGTCGCGGGCGACGGTGTCGGTGAGCCGGGCCAGGCGCAGCAGGTGCGCCGGCGGGACGCCGGTGCCGCCGGCCTCCGTCAGCCAGAACCGCACGGGCCCCGGGTCCGCCGCCGCCCACTCGGCCAGCAGCAGCGCCTGCAGGGCCGGTGCGCCGCCCGCGCCGCAGCCGCCCCCGGAGGCCCGCACGGGCACGGCCGCGATCAGGCCCGCGGTGCTCCCGCCGCGCGGGTCCTGCCATTCCGCCCGGCGCCTGAAGCGCTTCATGGACTCGACGATCCGCCAAGCGGGCAGCTGCCGGGTGCTGCACCCCGGCAGGGCCGCGTCGTCCACGCTCAGGACGGTCTCGCGGCAGATGCGCATGACGAGGGGCCGGTCCGTCCCGTCGCGCATGCGGACCAGATCGCCGGGGTGGAGGCCGGGCGCGTCCAGCACCACGGGAAGAGCGGACGTCTCCCACGGCACGGGGGCCCGCAGCACGGCGTCACGGGCGTACTCCCCCACCGTGGCGGCGCCCACGCCCGCCGGGATGTGCGCGCGGGCGCGGCGCACCGGGTCGTCCAGCCAGGGCCCGGACAGGACCAGGCTCCAGTCGACGGGCACGCCGGCCCGCTCCGAGACCAGCCACGCACCCAGCGCCTGCTGGGCGTTGACGGTCCGCCCCAGCTGCGGCAGGAAGCGCCGCCCGGCACCGACGGCGTGGGCCCCGGACTTGGGGATGAGCGTGGTCCTGACCACCCACGCCTGCGGTTTCACCAGTTGCTGCGCGTACCGCGCCAGCGACCGCCGGACCGGCTTCCACCCCCAGGAGGAGCCGCTGATGAAGTGGTGCACGCTCTGCTGGGCCGGCTCCCCGCCCAGCTGGGCCGCGATGTTGCTCAAGGTCTTGCGGCCCTCGGCCGCGAGCAGGCCCTGGACGTACTGTTCGGCCTTCAGCCGCTGGTCGTTCCTCGGCAGTGACATGAACAGGTGCGGGCTGAGCTGCCGGAGCAGCCCGGCCGGCCCGTCCGAGCGCTGTTCCATCGGACCCCCTCCGGTGTGCCGCCGGGCCGCCGCAGCCCGGCACGAAGCGACAGTACCGACCGGCCGCCCCGTTTCTTCAGTCACGAATTTCTGCCACGGGGCGGTCCGGGCCCGCCCTTGAAGGACACGGCACGCGCCGGCTCCGCGGGCCCTCCGCGAGCCCTCCGCGGGCCCCTCCTGCGAGGCGGAGCCGGCCTGGTGCGCGGGGAGACGGCGGCGGTCCTGAGCCGTACGGAACCGGGCGCCATCGAAGCGGAACACCCGTTGCGGCTTCTTCGTCGAGGAAGGCCGGTTCCCGCGCCCGGGGGCCGTCGTCAGCGCCCCGTGAAGAAGTCCCGCACCCGGCGCCGGCCCCGGCGCTCCGCCGTGTAGTCGTCGTCCGCGTCGTCGTCGGGGCCCTGCAGGACGGTCCAGCTGACGGCCGAGACCGCGGGTTCCAGGGAGAGGCGGCTGACGGCCTCCTCCAGGAGGCTGTCGTCGCGGCGCTCCGTGGTGAGGTCGGCCGAGACGGTGACCTTGCCGGGGGCCTCGGCGTCCGCGCTGTAGACCGAGCGCAGGCGGAAGCCGGGGCGGGCGACGGCCTGGACGGCGAGGGTGCGGACGTGGGCCTCCTCGGGCTCGGTGCACACCACCTCGAAGTGGTAGTCGGTGGCCACTTCCGCGCCGCCGTGCGGCCCCCGGTCGAGGCCGCGCGCCAGCGGCCTCAGCAGGGTGTTGGCCCCGACCACGCCCACCGTGCCGAGGGCGGCCACCACGTACAGCCCGGTCCCGGCGAGGGCGCCGACGGCGGCCGAACACCACAGGGTCGCCGCGGTGTTGAGGCCGCGCACGCTCAGCCCGTCGCGCATGATGACGCCCGCGCCGAGGAAGCCGATGCCGGAGACGATCTGCGCGGCGACGCGGGAGCCGTCGTAGCCGGTGGTGCTGGTGGCGGAGGCGAAGCCGTACTGGGAGAGGAGGACGAAGAGGGCGGATCCGGCCGCGACCAGCGCGTTGGTGCGCAGCCCCGCCATCCGGGCCCGCCACTGGCGCTCCAGTCCGATGATCGCACCGAAGCCCAGGCCGGCCGCGATGTTGGCCGCCATGTGCCACTCGTTGACCACAACCATGATCCACCTTCCTCGTCGGTATCTCTATCGGCCGGTCACAGCCAGGTGTTGAATCGCCGGACGTACCAGGTCTTGACCGCCTGGGTCAGGGCGCAGTACGCGAGCAGGATCGCGATCAGCCACGGGAAGTAGCCCATCGGCAGCGGCTCCATCGAGAGCGCCGGGGCCAGCGGCGAGAACGGCAGGAAGAGGCCGAACGCCATCACCACGGCGGTCATCACCATCACCGGGACCGAGGCCCGGGACCCGGTGAAGGGCACCTTGCGGGTGCGGATCATGTGGACGACGAGGGTCTGGGACAGCAGGCCCTCGACGAACCACCCGGACTGGAACAGCGTCTGGCCCGCCTCGCTGTCCGCCCCGAAGACGTGCCACAGCACCAGGAAGGTGGTGATGTCGAAGACGGAGCTGATCGGGCCGATGCAGAGCATGAACCGGGCGATGCCCTTGGCGTCCCACGTGCGCGGCTCGCGCAGGTACTCCGGGTCCATGCGGTCCCAGGGCGTGGCGAGCTGCGAGACGTCGTAGGCGAGGTTCTGCACCAGCAGGTGGATCGCGAGCATCGGCTGGAAGGGGATGAAGGCGCTGGCGACCAGGACCGAGAAGACGTTCCCGAAGTTCGAGCTCGCCGTCATCTTGATGTACTTGATGGTGTTGCCGAAGGTGGTGCGGCCCTGCTCGACGCCCCGCTCCAGGACCGTGAGGTCCTTCTCCAGCAGGATGATGTCGGCCGACTCCTTGGCGATGTCGACGGCCGTGTCGACGGAGATGCCGACGTCGGCGTCGCGCAGCGCCGCGGCGTCGTTGATGCCGTCGCCCAGGAAGCCCACGGTGTGCCCCTCGGCCTGCAGCGCCCGGACGATGCGGGCCTTCTGCACCGGGTTGGTCTTGGCGAAGACCGTGGTGGCGCGGACCAGGGCGCGCAGCTCCGCCTCGTCCAGGGTGTCCACGACGGCCCCGGTCACGACGGCCCCGACGTCGATGCCGACGTCGGCGCAGACGCGCGCGGCGACGAGCTCGTTGTCGCCGGTGACGACCTTGACGGCGACGCCCTTCCCGGCGAGGGCCTGCAGGGCCGCAGCGGCGTCCGCCTTCGGCGGGTCGAGGAAGGCCAGGAAGCCGACGAGGGTCAGCCCGTCCTCGTCCGCGACGCCGTAGGTCTCCCGCTCGGCGGGCAGCGTGCGCGTGGCGACCGCCAGCACGCGCAGCCCCTGCCGGTTGTGGTCCTCGGCGGTGCGGGTGACGCGGCGGCGCAGCCCGGCGTCGAGCTCGGTGCGGCGGCCGTCCTCGGCCATGTGGGTGCACAGCGCGAGGACTTCCTCGACGGCGCCCTTGGTGATGATGCGGTGTTCGCCGGCCGCGGGCCCGCCGGCCGCGGGCCCGTCCAGGTCGTTGCGCCTGAGGACCACCGACATGCGGCGGCGGGCGAAGTCGAAGGGGATCTCGTCGACCTTGGTGAAGCGGGCGTCGACGACAACCTCCTCGGCCTCGAGCACGCGGTCGATGACCGCCTGGTCCATGAGGTTGCGCAGCCCGGTCTGGAAGTGGCTGTTGAGGTAGGCGTATTCGAGGACCTCGGCGTCCTCCCGGCCGTGCGCGTCGAGGTAGCGGTCGAGGACGATGCGGTCCTCGGTGAGCGTGCCGGTCTTGTCGGTGCACAGCACGTCCATGGCGCCCAGGTTCTGGATGGCGTTCAGGCGCTTGACGACGACCTTGCGCTTGGACATGGCGACGGCGCCGCGCGCGAGGTTGGTGGTGACGACCATCGGCAGCATCTCGGGCGTGAGCCCGACGGCCACGGCGACGGCGAACATGAACGCCTCGTTCCAGTCGCCCTTGGTGAAGCCGTTGACGGCGAACACGAGCGGCACCATGACGAGCATGAACCGGATCAGCAGGAAGCTGACCTTCTTCACGCCGGCGTCGAAGGTGGTCTCGGGGCGCTCGCCGACGAGCGAGCCGGCCATCGACCCGAAGTAGGTGTCCGCGCCGGTGGCCACGACGACGCCGGTGGCGGTGCCGGAGGTCACCGAGGTGCCCATGAGGCAGAGGTTGTCGGCCTCTACGGGGTCGGTGGTCGTCGACTGGCCGTAGTCGTGGGTGCGGGTATCGGCCTTCGCGACCGGCAGCGACTCGCCCGACAGCGCGGCTTGACCGACCATCAGGTCCTTGGCGGTGAGCAGGCGCAGGTCCGCCGGGACGAGGTCGCCCGCGGCGAGGTGGACGACGTCGCCGACGACGACCTGGTCCATGGGGATCTCGGCGGTGACCGGCGCCGCTGTGCGGTCGGCGCGGCGCTGGACGGCGGTGGTCGTGGTGACCAGGGCGCGCAGGGCGGCCGCGGCGCCCGCCGAGCGGTGCTCCTGCCAGAACCGCAGCAGGCCGCTGACCAGCACCATCGCTCCGATGATGGGGATCTTGGGGTCGAAGGGCTCCTCGTCGGAGACCTGCAGCCACTGCACGTACATGATCACCAGCAGGACGGCCAGGATCATGATGAAGGGGTTCCAGAAGGCCTTCGCGAGCTGCGCGTACCAGCGGGGGCCGGTGTCGTGCGCGACGACGTTCGCACCGTCGCGGTCGAGCCGCAGTTCGGCGTCGTCCCGGCGCAGGCCGTGGGGCGTGGCGCGGGTGTCCTGCAGGACCTGCGCGGCGGGCCAGCCGCTGATCCGGGCCAGCCGGTCGCCGGCGGCGCGGGTGCGGGCCTCCAGCTCGGCGGCCTTGCGCTCGCGGCGGGTGCGGCCCGGCGGGGCGAGCTTGCCGGGCGTGAGGGTGGTGTTGGTCATGGCGGAACCTCTCTCCGGGCACGACGGCGCAGCGCACGAACGCATGGCGGCATGGCCTCATGGCGGCATGGCGGTGCGGCCGGGCCGTGGGCACGGAAAAGTCGGTGGTGCTATGGAGTCGCTACGGCTACCGAAAGGCAGGAGAAAGCCGTACGGGCGACCGAAGACATGGCCCGATAAGGGCCTGATACCCGATAAGGGTCTGATAAAGGAAGTGCGCGCACCGGCGCCCGGGGTACACGACCCCGTACGTCAACTCAGTGGATCAGAGCGCTGCGCGAGCAGAAACCGCACTGGAGCGAGGACTTCCCTCGGGACTCCGACTGGTCATCCCGATCACCTCCTCGCTCGTACGAACAATGCAGGCACCGCGCGAAATGCACGCCAAATGCGGCCGGAGCGGCACCTTCAGCGTCTAGCTTGCCATATGACGTCAAGCCGTCCGCAATCAGTAGGTAATACAAGGGTCAAAACCATGGAGGAGGCCGGCCCGGTGCCCGTGGCGGACCAGGCGCCGCCGCCCCTCGTCCGGCACAAGGCCGCCCGCTGGGGCGCGGGCTTGCTCCTGCTGCTGGTGAGCGGGCCGCTGCTGTGCCGCGCCTGCGACGTGGACGGCGTCACGCCGATGCCCCAACTGCTGGCGTTCCTGCCGTGGTTGCTCGCTCCGGCCGCGACGGCGCTGGTCCTCTCGGCGGGCACCCGGTGGCTCGCGGGCTGCGCGTGGGCGCTGACCGCGGTCCTCGGCACGCTGTTCTTCCTGCCCCCGTACGCGGCCGGCCGCGCGCCCGTCTCCGGCCCGGTGGTGGCCCGGCTGCGCATCCTGACGGCCAATCTGGAGTTCGGCGGGGCGACCCCGGCCCTGCTGGAGGCCCTGCGGCGCGAGAAGCCGGACCTGGTCTCGGTGCAGGAGTGCGCGCCGGAGGAGTGCGCACCGGCCCTGGAGGGCGCGCAGGTGCGGGCCGCGTTCCCGTACCGGGTGATCGTCGGGGGCGGGCGGGCGCAGGGGTCGGCGCTGCTGAGCAGGTTCCCGCTGCGGCCGGACGGCGCAGTGCCGGGCACACTGGCGATGCCGCGGGCGCTGGTGCGGCTGCCGGGGGCGCAGCTGCTGTTCCAGGTGGTGCACCCGATGCCGCCGGTGGCGGGCGGGCTGGAGCTGTGGCGGACGGAGCTGGGCCGCGTCCGCGCCATGGCCGCGGGCCGCGGCAGCGGTCCGACCGTCATCGCGGGGGACTTCAACGCCTCGCAGGACCACGCGGCCTTCCGCTCCGTCCTGGACACGGGGATGCGCGACAGCGCGGCCGTGGTGGGCCGCTCCCGGACGCCCACCTGGCCGTCGCTGACGGCGCCCCCGCTGGGCGCCCAGATCGACCACGTCCTCCTCAGCCCCGCCCTGCAGCCCGACCGGGCCCGCTTCCTGGACCTGCCGGGCACCGATCACCGGGCGCTGGTGGTGGACGCGACGCTGCACGGGTGAGGGCGGCCCTCCCCGGACGGCCCCGGACGTCCCGGTCGCCCCGGACGTCACACGGGCGGCAGGACGTCCGGGCCGATGACGGGCGTGTCGTCGTCGTGCAGCCCGCCGCACGGGGGGTGGTGCTTGCAGAAGAAGCCGCGCCCCGTGCAGTACGGGCAGAGGTGAGCCCCCGTCATGTGGCCGCCCTGGCCGGGCTGGGTCAGGTAGAGGACGGCCGCGTGGTAGTCGCCGCTCCCCCTGCACCCCTTGCAGAAGGCGTGGGGGCCGGGGCACGCCTCTTCAGGCTCACTCATATCCGTGATGATGCGCGCCTGCCGCAGGAGCCGTACCCCACTTGGGCACGACTCCTCCTTTCTGCGTACGGCCCCCGCCTTTCGTCGTACGTCCGGCACGCCGGCAGCCGCGGCCCGGGAGCCGCCGGGCCGCGCTCAGCTCATCCGCAGCGCCAGGAAGAAGTCCAGCTTGTCCTCCAGGCGCGACAGGTCCCGGCCCGTCAGTTGCTCGATCCTGCCCACCCGGTAGCGCAGGGTGTTGACATGCAGATGCAGCCGCGTCGCGCACCGGGTCCAGGAGCCGTCGCAGTCGAGGAACGCCTCCAGCGTCGGGATGAGCTCGGCGCGGTGCCGGCGGTCGTAGTCGCGCAGCGGGTCCAGGAGCCGGGCCGTGAAGGCGCGGCGGACGTCGTCGGGGACGAAGGGCAGCAGCAGGACGTGCGAGGCCAGCTCCTGGTGGCCCGCCGCGCACACCCGGCCCGGGCGCGCGGCGGCGACCCGGCGGGCGTGGCGGGCCTCCTCCAGCGCCCCGCGCAGGCCCTCCGCGGAGTGGACGGCGGCGCTGACGCCCAGCGTGAGGCGGCCGTCGTCGTCGAGCCCGCGGGAGAGCGGCTCGCGGACGGCCGCGAGGATCCGGTCCGCGTGCAGGCCGGGGATGCGGCCCTCCTCGCCGCCCTCGGCGCCGCCCGGCACGGCGGGCAGCGGCACCAGCGCCACGGCCTCGTCGCCCATGTGGGCGACGGCGATGCGGTCGGACGGCTCGGGCCCGGCCGCCTCCGGGGCGACGAGCATCTCCTCCAGCAGGGCCTGGGCGACGGGACCGCCCGGGATCTCGCCGTCCTCCCACTCGACGCGGGCCACCACGACCTGCCAGTGCGGCGCCGTGCCGAGGCCGGGCAGCAGGACGGGCGCGGCGACGCGCAGGCGGGCGGCGATCTCGGCGGGGGCCGCCCCGGCCTGGACGAGTTCGAGGACCTCCTGGGCGAGCCGGCGGCGCACGGTGCGGGCGGCGTCGCGCCGGTCCCGTTCCACCGCGATCAGCTGGGTGACGCCGTCGAGCAGGTCGAGCCGCTCCGGCGACCAGTCCCCGGCGTCGGCCTCGACGGCCAGCAGCCAGTCCGACAGGACCGTCTCGCGCACGTCGCGGGCCGCCAGGGCGCGGCTGCTGTGGCTGATGGGGAAGAGCGAGTACGTGTCGCCGGCGACGGTCACCCGGTGCGGGCCGCGCCGTCCCGTGCGCGAGGCGGCCAGGTGCTCGCCGGCCAGGGTCGCGCTGACCGCGGCGGGCAGCTCGGGCCCGGCGCCCGCCAGCGAGGAGCCCGCGATGGGGCGCCCGGTCGGCGAGAGCACCCACGCCCGCAGGTCGAGGTCGGAGCCGAGCAGGTCGAGGACGACCTCGGGGCCGCCGCCCGCCGGGCCCGACGTCATCAGCCGGCGGTGCCGGTCGACGACGGCCGCCAGGTCCCCGGCGCGCTCGCTCGACACCTGCCGGACGACGTGCTCGGTGATGGACGCGAAGGAGACGTTCTCGTTCACCGAGAACAGCGGCAGGCGGTGGCGGGCGCAGGCCCGGATCAGGTCGTCCGGGATGGAGGCCATCTCGGCCTCGCCCGCCGCGAGCCCCGCCACGCCCGCGCCCGTGAGGATCCGCACGAACCGCTCGGAGTCCTCCGGCTCCCGCCGCCAGGCGAGGCCGGTGAGGACCAGTTCGCCGCCGGAGAGGTAGCGGCTCGGGTCGCGCAGGTCGGTCGTCATCACGCCGCGCACCGTGCGGTCGAGCTCGTCCTCACCGCCGAGCAGTCGGAGGCCCAGCGCTTCGGTCTCCAGGAGTGCGCGCAGCCGCATCGTGGTCGCCGCCGATCTGTCTTGTTGTTACCAGTGGAATGCAGTGAGGTTTCCCAACCCCGTCTTTCGTTCGAATCTACAAGATGGGCGCTCTGGCCAGCCAACCGCTTCATGTTTTCGGTGACTGCACCGTCCCGCCGGGCGCTCTGTGTACTGGGCCCACAGCGTGCGGCACGGCCGCGGAGGGCGGCGGGCCGCCACGCGGAATCCCCCCGCCGGACCACCCGGCACGCCCCCGGCACACCCCGGCACATCCCTCGGACGACCCTGTGAGACCGATCGAGAAGAGAAGCCCCATGGAGTTCCTGCGCCCCGGCAGCTGGGAGGAGGCTCTGGCCGCCAAGGCCGAGCACCCGGAGGCCGTGCCCATCGCGGGCGGCACGGACGTGATGGTCGAGATCAACTTCGATCAGCGCCGGCCGGACCACCTGCTGGACCTGACCCGCATCGGCGATTTGTACGAATGGGAGACCGGGGAGGACGAGGTCCGGCTGGGCGCCTCCGTCCCGTACGCACGGATCATGGAGGAGCTGCGGGCCGAGCTGCCCGGCCTGGCGCTCGCGGCGCACACCGTCGGCTCGCCGCAGATCCGCAACCGGGGCAGCGTCGGCGGCAACCTCGGCGCCGCCTCCCCCGCCGGGGACTCCCACCCGCCCCTGCTGGCGGCGGGCGCGCGGGTGGAGGCGGAGTCCGTGCGCGGCACCCGGCTGATCCCCGCCGAGGAGTTCTACACCGGCGTCAAGCGCAACGCCCTCGCCCCGGACGAGCTGATCCGGGCCGTGCGCATCGCGCGCGCCGACGGGCCGCAGCAGTTCTCCAAGGTCGGCACCCGCAACGCCATGGTCATCGCCGTGTGTGCGTTCTCCCTCGCCCTGCACCCGCGCAGCCGCACGGTGCGCACCGGCATCGGCTCCGCGGCCCCCACGCCGGTGCGGGCCCGCGCCGCGGAGGACTTCCTCGCCGCGGCCCTGGAGGAGGGCGGCTGCTGGGAGTCCGGGCGGCCCGTGCCGCCCTCGGCCGCCCGCCGGTTCGCCGAGCTCGCCGCCGGGGCGTGCAACCCGATCGACGACGTGCGCGGCAGCGCCCGCTACCGCCGGCACGCGGTCGCCGTGATGGCGCGCCGCACGCTCGGCTGGACGTGGGACGCCTACCGCGGCGGGGGGAGGGAGCGCCGGTGCGCGTGAACTTCACGGTCAACGGCCGGCCGCAGCAGGCCGACGACGTGTGGGAGGGCGAGAGCCTGCTCTACGTCCTGCGGGAGCGGCTCGGGCTGCCGGGCTCGAAGAACGCCTGCGAGCAGGGCGAGTGCGGCTCGTGCACGGTCCGGCTGGACGGGCTGCCGGTGTGCGCCTGCCTGGTGGCGGCGGGCCAGGCCGAGGGGCGGGACGTCGTCACCGTCGAGGGCCTGGCCGAGCACGCCCGGCGGCGCGCCGCGGGCACCGCCGCGCCGACTGAACCGGCTGAACCGGCCGGGACGAGCCCGGACGAGGCCCTGCGCTGGACGGCGGCGCCGGACGCCGGCACGGGCGCCGTGGCGCTCTCCCCCGTCCAGCAGGCCTTCGTCGATGCCGGCGCCGTCCAGTGCGGCTTCTGCACCCCCGGCCTGCTCGTCGCCGCCGACGAGCTCATCGAGCGCAACCCCGAGCCCTCCGACGCGGACATCCGCGAGGCCCTGTCGGGCAACCTGTGCCGGTGTACCGGCTACGAGACGATCCTCGACGCGGTCCGCCTCGCGGCCGCCCGCGCCGGAGAGGCGGGCCCGCGATGAGCACCGCGCACACCCCCGCCGGCCTCGGCCCGGCCACCCGCGCCGGCACCCACGCCCACGGGGGCGTCGGCGAGTCCGCCCCGCGCCCCGACGGCACGCTCAAGGTCACCGGCGAGTTCGCCTACGCCTCCGACCTGTGGCACGAGGACATGCTGTGGGGGTTCACCCTCCGCAGCCCCCACGCCCACGCCAGGATCCTCTCCGCCGACGTCGCCGGGGCGCTCGCCACCCCGGGCGTGTACGCGGTCCTGACCCACGCCGACCTGCCCGCCGCGACCCGCTACGGGCTGGAGATCCAGGACACGCCCGTCCTCGCCGACGGCGTCGTCCGCTACCACGGCGAGCCCGTCGCCCTCGTCGCCGCCGACCACCCCGAGACGGCCCGCCGCGCCGCCGCCCGGATCCGCGTCGCCTACGAGGAACTCCCCGTCGTCAGCGACGAGGAGAGCGCCACCGCCCCCGGCGCGCCCCTGCTGCACCCCGCCCGCGACGACCACCACGCCGCCCACGTCCCCCACCCGAACGTCGTCCACCGCCAGCCCGTCGTCCGTGGCGACGTCGCCGCCGCCCGGGCCCGCGCCGACGTCGTCGTCACCGGCGACTACGAGGTCGGCATGCAGGACCAGGCGTTCCTCGGCCCGGAGTCCGGGCTCGCCGTGCCCGCCGCGGACGGCGGCGTCGACCTCTACATCGCCACCCAGTGGCTCCACGCCGACCTGCGCCAGATCGCCCCGGTCCTCGGCCTCCCCGAGGACAAGGTCCGCATGACCCTCTCGGGCGTCGGCGGCGCCTTCGGCGGGCGCGAGGACCTGTCCATGCAGGCCCACGCGTGCCTGCTCGCGCTGCGCACCGGCCGGCCCGTGAAGATGGTCTACAACCGCTTCGAGTCCTTCTTCGGCCACGTGCACCGCCACCCCGCCCGGCTCCACTACGAGCACGGCGCGAGCCGCGACGGGCGGCTGCTGTACGTGAGGGCGCGCATCGTCCTCGACGGCGGCGCCTACGCCTCCTCCTCCCCCGCCGTCGTCGGCAACGCCGCGTCCCTGGCCGTCGGCCCGTACGTCGTCGGCGCCGTCGACGTCGAGGCCCTCGCCCTCTACACCAACAACCCTCCCTGCGGGGCGATGCGCGGCTTCGGCGCCGTCCAGGCCTGCTTCGCCTACGAGGCCCAGATGGACCGGCTGGCCGGACGGCTGGGCCTGGACCCGGTGGAGTTCCGGCAGCGCAACGCCATGGAACAGGGCGCCGTGATGCCGACCGGGCAGGTCGTGGACGCCCCCGCGCCCGTCGCCGAACTGCTGCGCCGCGTCAAGGCCCGGCCGCTGCCGCCCGAGCGGCCGTGGGAGACCGCCGGGGGAGCGCCCGACGTCCGCGCCCTGCCGGGCGGGCTGTCCAACACCACCCACGGCGAGGGCGTGGTCCGCGGCGTCGGCTACGCGGTGGGGATAAAGAACGTCGGCTTCTCGGAGGGCTTCGACGACTACTCGACGGCCCGCGTGCGGCTCGAAGCCGTCGCCGGGCAGCCGGTGGCCACGGTGCACACCGCGATGGCCGAGGTCGGCCAGGGCGGGGTGACCGTCCACGCCCAGATCGCCCGCACCGAACTCGGCGTCACCCGGGTCGTCCTGCAGCCCGCCGACACCCGCGTGGGCTCGGCCGGCTCCACCTCCGCCTCCCGCCAGACCTATGTCACCGGCGGCGCCGTCCGGCACGTCTGCCAGGAGGTGCGCGAGCGGGTCCTCGCCCTCGGCCGCGCCCGGTTCGGCGCCCAGCACCCGGCCTGGGAGCGCGCCGAACTCGTCCTGGAAGGAGGCAAGGTCGCCACCGGCGCGGGCGAGGTCCTCGCCTCCCTCGCCGACGTCCTGGAGGACGAGGTGATCGACGTCGAGAGCGAGTGGCGGCACCGGCCCACCGAGCCCTTCGACCTGCGCACCGGGCAGGGTGACGGCCACGTCCAGTACTCCTTCGCGGCCCACCGGGCCGTCGTCGACGTCGACACCGAGCTCGGGCTGGTCAAGGTCGTGGAGCTGGCCTGCGCGCAGGACGTCGGCAAGGCGGTCAACCCGCTGGCGGTCACCGGCCAGATACAGGGCGGCACCGTCCAGGGGCTGGGCCTCGCGGTCATGGAGGAGATCGTCGTCGCCGCGGACGGGCGGGTGCGCAACCCGTCCTTCACCGACTACCTGATCCCCACGATCCTCGACACCCCCGCCATCCCCGTGGACGTTCTCGAACTCGCCGACGAGCACGCCCCGTACGGGCTGCGCGGCGCCGGCGAGGCGCCCACGCTGTCCGCCACCCCGGCCGTCGTCGCGGCGATCCGGGCGGCGACCGGGCTCGCGCTCAAGCGGGTGCCGGTGCGGCCCGAGCACCTCACCGGCACCTGAGCCCCCGCCGTAATCCGCGATCCGCAAGCCCCTCGCAGGGCACCGCCGGCCGCGCGCCCCCCAGCGGCCGGTGACGTGCCGTCCTTCGTCTCGGGCCGTCCCCCGGGTCGTGCAGCCGAACCACCCGCCCGGACCATGGGAGCAGGCACTCATGACCCAGCCATCCGTGGAGCCGAGAGGCACGGCGCAGGACGCGGGCACGGGCCCGCGCCGCGCCGCCGGCACCTCGCGGCTCGACCGCTACTTCCGCATCGGCGCACGCGGATCCACCGTCGGACGGGAGGTGCGCGGCGGCGTCACCACCTTCATGGCGATGTCCTACATCCTCCTGCTCAACCCCCTGATCCTGTCCGGCCCGGACGCCGCCGGGGACCGGCTCGGCCACGCCGGCCTGATCACGGCCACCGCGCTCGCCGCGGCGGTCTGCACCCTCCTCATGGGCCTCGTCGGCCGGGTCCCGCTCGCCCTGGCCGCCGGGCTGGGCGTCTCGGGGGTGCTCTCCACCCAGGTGGCGCCCCACATGACGTGGCCGCAGGCCATGGGGATGTGCGTGCTGTACGGCGCGGTGATCGTGCTGCTGGCCGTCACCGGCCTGCGCGAGCTGATCATGAACGCGATACCGCTCGCCCTCAAGCACGCCATCACCATGGGCATCGGCATGTTCATCGCCCTGATCGGGCTGGTCAAGGCCGGTTTCGTGCACGCCTCCAAGGGCGGCGGGCCGGTGACGCTCGGCCCCGCGGGCGAGCTGGCCGGCTGGCCCGTGCTGGTCTTCTGCGTCACCCTGCTGGCCGTCCTGATGCTGCAGGCCCGCGACGTCCCCGGCGCGATCCTGATCGGCATCGTCGTCGGCACGGTGCTGGCCGTCGTCGTCAACGCCGCGGCCGCCCCGGGGGCCGCCGCCTGGCGGAGCGGCGCGCCCGAACTCAAGGGCGGTGCCGTGTCCGTGCCGGACTTCTCCCTCTTCGGGCACGTGGAGTTCGGCGGCTGGGGGTCGCTGGGCGTCGTGAGCGTCGGAATGATCGTCTTCACGCTCGTCCTGGCCGGTTTCTTCGACGCCATGGCCACGATCATCGGCGTCGCCACCGAGGCCCGGCTGACCGACGAGCGCGGCCGCCTGCCGGGCTTGAGCAGGGCGCTGTTCATCGACGGCGCGGGCGGCGCGATCGGCGGGGTCGCGGGGGCCTCGGGGCAGACCGTCTTCATCGAGTCGGCGACCGGTGTCGGCGAAGGCGCCCGGACGGGCCTGTCGTCCGTCGTGACCGGGCTGCTCTTCACCGCCTGCCTGTTCTTCACCCCGTTGACGCGCATCGTGCCCGGCGAGGTCGCCGCCGCCGCGCTCGTCGTCATCGGAGCGATGATGATGAGCAACGCCCGGCACGTCGACTGGAGCGACCGGGCGATCGCCGTACCGGCCTTCCTGACGGTGGTGCTCATGCCGTTCACGTACTCCATCACCGCGGGTGTCGGCGCCGGCGTCATCGCCTACACGGCGATCAAGGCCGCTCAGGGCAGGTGGCGCGAGCCGGGCGTCTTCATGTGGCTGCTGACGGCCGTGTTCACGGGGTACTTCGCCCTGCACCCGATCGAGAGCTGGCTGGGCGTCAAGTAAGTCACGTAGGGAGAGGGCTGGTCATGCTGGACATCGCCGGGGAACTGCACCGCTGGTGCGGGGAAGGGCGCGCGTTCGCCGTCGCCACGGTGGTCGCCGTGGAGGGCAGCGCGCCCCGGCAGCCGGGCGCGGCCCTCGCCGTCGACGCCGGGGGCACGGTGGTCGGTTCGGTCTCGGGCGGGTGCGTGGAGGGCGCGGTGTACGAGCTGTGCCGCGCCGCGCTGGAGAGCGGCGAGAGCGTGCGGGAACGATTCGGCCAACCGGGCGACCATCCGGGCGAGGACGCCTTCGCCACGGGCCTGACCTGCGGCGGCGTCCTTGACGTCCTGGTCGTCCCGGTCCTGCCGGACGCCCGCGGGCGCGCCGTGCTGGCCGAGGCGCTGGCAGCGGCCGCGGCGGGCGGGCCGGTGGCGCTCGCCCGGGTGATCGCGGGCCCGGCCGGGCTGCTGAGCCGCGCCCTGCTCGTACGGGCGGACGGCACGTACGCGGGGACGCTCGCGGAGTCCGGCGGGCCGGACCGCGCGGCCGCCGCGGAGGCCGCCGCGCTGCTGGCCGCCGGCCGGACGGGGACGGTCACGGTGAGGCTGGAGAGCGCGGCCGGGGTGCGCTGCGGGGACCCGGTCACGCTCCTGGTGGAGTCGTGCCTGCCGCCGCCGCGCATGATCGTCTTCGGGGCGGTGGACTTCGCCGCGGCGCTCGTCAGGGCCGGCAAGTTCCTCGGCTACCACGTGACGGTGTGCGACGCGCGGCCCGTGTTCGCGACGGCGGGGCGCTTCCCCGAGGCGGACGAGATCGCCGTCGACTGGCCGCACCGCTACCTCGACGCCCAGCAGGCGGCCGGGGCGCTCGACGCCCGGACGGTCCTGTGCGTGCTGACCCACGACCCCAAGTTCGACGTGCCGCTGCTGGAGCGGGCCCTGCGGCTGCCGGTCGCCTACGTCGGCGCGATGGGCTCGCGCCGCACGCACGAGGACCGGCTGGGACGGCTGCGCGAGGCGGGCGTCACCGAGCCCGCCCTGGACCGGTTGCGCTCGCCGATCGGGCTCGACCTGGGGGCGCGCACCCCGGAGGAGACGGCCCTGTCCATCGCGGCGGAGATCGTCGCGCTCCGGCACGGGGGCACGGGAGCACCGCTGACGGGCGCACGGACGCCGATCCACCGCGAGCCGCGGGGGCTGGGGTCGGTGGCATGAAACCGGGGCGGTGGGCCCTGGCCACCGGCGGCACGGGACCAGGACGCAACAGTCTCCTCGCGCCGGCCGGACGGCGCCGCAGGACGGCGGACCATCGGCGCGGCGCCGCGGGGAGGGCCGCCCCGCGGCGCCGCGCGCCGTCTACGCCCGGTCCGCCGGGGCAGCGCCGTCCGACGCGCCCGACGGCGCCCCGTTCCGCGCCGCCGTCAGATGCCGCAGGTACGCGGCCCGGTTGAGCGGGTTGCCGTCCGTGCGCGGGCGCACCGGCGGGCGGCCTTCGCAGGGGCGGTCGGCGGCCGGGAGGGTCCACCAGACGCCCTCGCCGCGGGTCAGGGCGGGCAGGCGGCGTTCGGCGTCGGGGGCGCTGCGGGCCGGGACCGTGCCCTTCAGAACGCACACCTCCGGGCCGACCGCCGTGTCGTGGACGGCGGCTCCGAGCCCGGCCAGCAGGCCCGTGACAGCACTCAGGGTGTCGGCGGGGGCCTCCAGTTCGTAGGCGTGACAGGGCTCGTACACCCGTGTGCCCGCCTCGGCGAGGGCGGCCATCAGGACCAGCGGGGTCAGCCGGCGGAAGTCGGCGGCGGTGCTGACGGGCGCCGCGAAGCCCGAGCGCGTCAGCGTGACCACGCAGCCGGCGACCGGCCAGCCGTACAGGCCCTGGGCGAGGGTGCGGTGGACGGTCTCCTCGATCGCGCGGTCGAAGGCCAGGGGCAGGGCGCCGAGTTCGGTCTCGCGGCGGAAGACGGTGCCGGCGTCCGGCGCGCCCGGCTCGACGCGCAGGCCGACCGTCGCCCAGAAGGCCTGCCCGCCGTGCCGGCCGATCTCCTCGTACGCCTCGCCCGTGCCGGTGACCCGCTCGCGGTGGACGGTGCTGCTCGGTTCGAAGACGGCGTCGACGCCGAACTCCTCGGCGAGCGTCGCCGCGACGATCTCCTTCTGCACCTCGCCGTAGAGCAGCACGGAGGTGCCGCCGCCCGCCGGCAGGGCGCGGGTGCCGATCAGCGGGTCCTGGTCGGCGAGGGCCGTGAGGGCGGCGTGCAGCCGGGCCGCGTCCCCGGGGCGCACGGGCCTGACCACCGCCTCCAGGCCCGGCGGCGCGAAGTGCGGCGTCTGCGCGCCCTCGCGCGCGGGGCCGAGGCGGTCGCCGACCCTGACCTCCGCCAGGCCCTTGATCCGGGCGATGTCGCCGGCCGTGGCGCGGCGCCGTGCGGTGCCGGGTTCCCCGGCCTCGACCGCCACGAGGGACGTGACGCGGCCGGTGTGCTCCGTGCGGCCTCCGCCGGGCTCCTGCCGGTGGAGCGTGACGCGGTCGCGCTCGGAGACCGCGCCGGAGAAGAGGCGCAGGTAGGCGGTCTTCTCGCCGGAGGGCCCGCGGTCGACGGCGAAGACCGTGCCGGTGGCCTCGCGGCCGGAGCCGCCGCGCGCGGGCGGGAGGTGGTGCACCATGCCGTCGATCAGCCCCGCCACGCCCTCGCCGGAGACGGCCGAGCCGAAGTGGACGGGGTGGACGAGGCCCTGGGCGGTCTGCCGCGCGAGGGCTTCGCGCAGTTCGAAGGGCGTGACCGGCCGGTCCTCGACCAGCGCGGCGAGCAGCGCGTCGTCGTGCTCGGCCAGCACCTCGGCCACGGCCTCGCGGAAGGCGGCGTCCTCGTACGAGCCGGGGACGGTGCGGGCGCCGGGGGTGCCGATGCCGCGGACGGTACCCATGGGGATCACGTGCGGAGTCAGCCGGCGGCGGACGGCGGCGAGCGTCTCCGCCTCCCGGGCGCCCGCGCGGTCGGTCTTGTTGACGAAGAGGAGGGTGGGCAGGCGCAGCCGCCGCAGGGTCTTCATCAGCACGCGCGTCTGCGCCTGGACCCCCTCGACGGCGGAGAGGACGAGCACCGCGGCGTCGAGGACGCCGAGGGCGCGCTCGACCTCGGCGATGAAGTCGCTGTGGCCGGGGGTGTCGACGAGGTTGACGCGCAGGCCCCCGACGCGGAAGGGCGCGACGGCGGTGCGGATGGTGATGCCGCGGCGGCGTTCGAGCTCGCCGCTGTCGGTACGGGTGCTGCCGGCGTCGACGCTGCCGAGCCGGTCGATGGCGCCGGTGTCGAAGAGCAGGCGCTCGGTGAGGCTCGTCTTACCCGCGTCGACGTGCGCGAGGATGCCGATGTTCAGAACGGGCCGCACGGGCAGGCAGAGCCCGGACAGCAGGGTGTGCGTACGCAAAGAAGTCCTCGGAAGGAGTCGTCCGGTCAGGGCGCTGGGGTTGACCGAGGCTCTGGCGCATGGGCGTGTCTCCCGAGGTGTGTGGGGTTCCGCGGCGCGCGTTCGAGGGCGCGCGCGGCCATCCTGGCAGCCGCCCGGCGGGGTGATCCAGCGAATTTCCCGGGAGCGCATATGAGCGGCACCGCGCTCAGGGGCCGCTCACTCTTGGTAATGTGCACGTACCGCTGGGAGAGCATTTGTGAATTGGTTCACACCTGACCCTTGGCCGGGCCCTCGTCTTCGTGCTGAGATGCGGTCACGGCTTCCAGCTCGACGGCGCGCTTGGGGAGGGCACTGTGGCGGACACCGCCATGCGTAATGCGGGGTTGCCGGAGCCGCGGGGACCGCAGGGCGGGGATCCGCGGGGGGACGATCCACTGGAGCGGGCCGTGTGGCGGTTGCGCTCACGCGCCTGCTGGGACGACGCGGCGGCCCTGCTCGCACCGCGCGCGGCCGCCGAGCCCGGGCGGGCCCTGCAGCGGACGGCGGTGCTGATCGAACGGTGCATGTTCACCAAGGAGGGCTGGGGGGCCGCCGAGGACGCGCTGCGCGCGGCGGAGGCCCTGGCCACGGACGACGAGGAGCGCGGGGCGGCGGCCTGCGAGCGCGGCCACCTGGCCTACGCGTCCACCCTGCTGGGCGTCCGCGACCGGGCCGACGAGGCCCGCTCCGCCCTGGGCAGGGCCGCGGCCCTGCTCGCGCCGGGGTCGCCGAACCGCCCCCTGCTGCACTTCCGCCGCGGCCTGATCGCCCAGCACCTGTCGGACAACCCGTCCGACGCGACGGCCGCCTTCGAGCGCGCCCACGCGGGGGCGACGGCGCAGGGCCAGCGCCTGCTGCTGTCCTTCACCTGGCGGCACGTGGCGGCCATGGCCGAGCACGAGGGCAGGCTCACCGAGGCCCGCTACGGCTTCGCGGAGTCGCTTCGCATCCGGGAAGAGCTGGGCTATCTCGTGGGCATCGCCCCGGCGCTGGCCTCGCTCGCCGCCGTCCTGGACGACCCGGGCGAGGCCGCCCGGCTGCGGGAGGAGGCCGCCCGGCTGGTCCGCCTGCTCGGCGGCGTCCCGGGCTGGCTGGCGGACCAGCTGACCGCCGCGGCGGCGAACCCGGACTGACCGCAGCACCTCACTGATCCGCAGGTCCCCCGCGCCCGGCCGCGGGGCTCGGCGCCGACGCGTAAGCCGTCGCCCGTCCGTGAGCCGTCGCCCGTCCGTGAGCCGTCACCCGGGCGCCCTCCGGGCGCCCCGCCGGCTCCTGTTCCGTTCACTCCGCTCCCGCGAAGTGCCCCCTCACCAGCGCCTCGGTCCGCTCCACGTCGTGCGCGGCCAGCGCCGCCAGCAGGGCGTGGTGTTCGGCCGCGTCGGCGACGAGGTCGGCCGCGCGGTGCGGCCGGCCGTGGGCCGTCGGCCACTGCGCGCGGCGGTGGAGCTCGTCGGCGACGGCGACCAGCTGGCGGTTGCCCGCGAGGCCCAGGAGCGCGCGGTGGAAGGCGCGGTCGGCCTCGGCGTAGAGCGCGCGGTCGCCGGTGGCCGCGGCCACGCACGCGGCCTCGGCGAGCGGCCGCAGCCCGTCCCAGCGGGCGGCCGGGACCGTACGGGCCAGCCGCAGCAGCACCGGCACCTCCAGCAGGGCGCGCACCTCGGCGAGCTCGGCCAGGTCGCGCGCGGTGCGCGAGGTGACGCGGAAGCCGCGGTTGGGGACGACCTCGACGGCGCCCTCCAGGGCCAGCTGCTGCATCGCCTCCCGCACGGGCGTCGCCGACACGCCGAAGCGCTCGCCGAGCGCCGGTCCGGAGTACACCTCGCCCGGGGTCAGCTCGCCGCTGACGAGGGCCTTGCGCAGGGCGTCCAGCACCTGCCCGCGCACGGAGTGGCGCTGGGGCATCCGGGGGGCGGGAACGGGCACGGGAGCGGCGCGCCGGTCCCCGTACGCCGGGTAGTCCTGCTCGGCGTGGACGTGCTCGCCGCGGGCCCCCTCGCGGCGGACGGCGGCACGGCCGGCGGCGGGAGCGGCTGCGGGAACGGCCTCGCCGCGCGCGGCCTGCGGCGCCACGCCGGCGAACGGCCCCGCGGCCGGTGGGGCGGTGCGGGATCTTCCCTGCTCCATTGGGGTCCTCCTGATGTCCTTTCTGAACCATAGGCGGCGCCTCCTGCAGTTCAAACCCCGATCAACCGGGGTAAGGTAAGCCTTACCCGTAGAACGATCGCGATTCGGTGGTCCCGCATGACGTCCGCCCCGACTGCCCCGCCCTCGCTCCCGGACTCCTACGCCCGCCTCGCCGAGGTCTTCCCCGCCCTGACCGTGACCGCCGGGCCCCCGTGCACCGGCGAGGGCTGGGTGAGCACCGCGGGGCTCGCGGAGGGCGGCGCCGAGCTGGACGCCTTCCTCGCGTGGGACGACGAGCAGATCCGGCGCGACCACGGGGCGCGGGGCCGCCCCGACGTCGTCGCGAGCGTCGGCCTGCACCGCTACGCGTGGTCGGCCTGCCTGCTCTTCACCGTCCCGTGGTTCCTGCACCGCAGGGTCCCGCGGCTGTCCGCCGAGGATGTCTCCTTCCACCGCGCCCGGGGCCGGATGACGGCCCGGGTGGCGGAGTTCGCGTGTTTGCCCGGCGACCCGGCGGCCGGCCTGCCGGGCGCCCGGACCGTTGCCGGCGAAGAGGCGATGCGCGCGGAAGTGCGCGCTTCCATTGCCGCGCATTTCACCCCCGTACTGGTCGGCTTCCAGCCGCGGATGCGGCGCGGTCCGCGCGCCCTGTGGGGCATGGTGACGGACGAACTGGCCGAATCGCTGTGGTATGTGGGCCGGCTGCTCGGCGAGGAGGAACGGGCGCGCCGCGAACTGGCCCTGCTGCTGCCGGGGGTGACGCCGCCGTACGCCGGCGGCGCGGCCTTCCGGATGCTTACCGGCCGCCTGGGAGAGCCGATCCCGACCCGCGACCGCGTCAGTTGCTGCCTCTTTTACACCGTGCGCCCCGAGGACGCCTGTACGACCTGCCCCCGTACGTGCGACACGGACCGGGTACAGCGGCTGTCCGTAAGCTGACCGGCCTCACACCACTCGATCGGGTGAGGTGAAGGGAACGCAATTCCCTCTTCCCTTAATGACGTTCGAATTTCTTCGCACCTATCCGTATGCCGTTGCCCTCCATTGGCAGGCAGTTGGCGCGAAACCCCTTGGCGAACGGGCCGATTCCGCGAGGATGGCGCGCGAAAGGCTGTACAGCTATGCAAGGGACGCAAGATGAGAGTGACCGATATACCGCTGAATTGGATGCTCCCCAGTGTCGTGGCGCTCGCCGGGGCCGTGGTGGCGGTGACGGTGCTCGCACGCGGCCGGCACGGCGCGGACGACGCAGGAGGCGGCGCGGACTCCTGGGAGCGCAACGAGGAGCGCAGACGGCGCAAGGAGGCCATCTACGGAAGCGCCTCGTACGTCCTCCTGTTCTGCTGCGCCGCGGTGGCCGCCGCCCTCTCCTTCCACGGCCTCGTGGGGTTCGGGCGGCAGAACCTGGGGCTGACGGGCGGCTGGGAGTACCTGGTGCCCTTCGGCCTCGACGGGGCCGCCATGTTCTGCTCGGTGCTGGCGGTGCGCGAGGCGAGCCACGGTGACGCCGCGCTCGGCTCGCGCATGCTCGTGTGGACCTTCGCCAGCGCGGCCGCCTGGTTCAACTGGGTGCACGCGCCCCGGGGCCTGGACCACGCCGGTGCACCGCAGTTCTTCGCCGGCATGTCGCTGTCCGCGGCCGTCCTCTTCGACCGCGCGCTCAAGCAGACCCGCCGGGCCGCGCTGCGCGAACAGGGCCTGGTGCCCAGGCCGTTGCCGCAGATCCGGATAGTGCGCTGGCTGCGGGCTCCGCGCGAGACCTTCGGCGCGTGGTCCCTGATGCTCCTGGAAGGCGTCCGCTCGCTGGACGAGGCCGTGGAGGAGGTCCGCGAGGACAAACGGCAGCGGGAGCAGGCCAGGGCCCGCAGAAGGGAGGCCGGCAAGCTGGAGCGCGCCCGGCTCAAGGCGTACAACCGGCAGAACCGGGTGTGGGGCCGGGTCCGGGGCGGCCGGCAGGTCGAGGTCGGCGGGCCCGCCGTGACCGCCGCCGCACAGCCGGCGCAGATCGGGTCGGACCCTTCCATAGTCGACCAGGGACAGCTTCCCGTCCGTGCACGTCCGCTGCAGGCGGTCGGCCGCCCTGATCCGATCGACCTCACCGCGGAGGACGACACCCAGGCGATCCCCCGCCTGGACTCGCTCGAGGCCAAGCTGGCCCAGATCGAGCGGCAGTTCGGCTGAGCCCTGAGCCCTGGGTCGCCGCGCAGCGGCGGTTCAGGGCTCTTGGGCTGCCAGTTCGAACCAGACCGACTTCCCGACGCCGTGGGCGCATACGCCCCAGCCGTCCGACAGGGCGTGGACGAGCAGCAGCCCCCGCCCCGACGTCGCCGCCTTCTCGATGTCGTTCATCTCCGGGACGACGTCCCTGACCGGGCCGATGTCCGTGCCCGGGCCGCCCAGCGCGGGATGGCCCGCCATGAAGTCCCGCACCTCCACGCGCAGCCGCCCCTTCGCGCGGCCCGCCGCGCCCCCGAACGCCGCGCCCGTGAACACGGCCTTGACCACGGCGCCCCCGTCGGTATGCACCAGCGCATTGGTGACGAGCTCGCTCGTGAGCAGCTCGGCGGTCTCCGCCCGGCCCGGCGCGCCCCAGCGGGCCAGAAAGCGCCGCAACTCGGCCCGGACTTCCCGGACGCCGGTGAGATCCCGGCGGCGGAGCCTCCTTTCGAATTGCGGCCCGGAATGCGCCGCGCCGTCCCCGAAACCGCTCCTGTGGTCCGTACGGTCCTCCCGCTCCCCCGCGTAACCCTCCGCGCCCGCCCGGCCTGCTGCCTGCCGTTTCATCCTCCCTGCCCCGACCCCTCCCCGGCGCCCCGGCCTCGAACACGCTCGCGCTCACTCACCGCAATGCATGCCCCGGACCACGCTGGACAACGCCTGTTGAGCCATCAACATGGTGATATGACCAAAATCCCGGAGCCTCTTGCGCGGTGCGCGAATATGCCGTTGGCGTGCGCCGGTCCGGGAATTTGTGCAGGGCTGGAAGGAATTCCCGGCGCACCGGTCCGTACCTTGCCGCCGCAACTGCGGCGCACCGGGCCCGGAGACGGCCGGGCGGGGCGGTGACCGCGTCACCGCCCCGCCCCGGAACCGGCCCGGTTACGCCTCCCAGAGGGCACACGCCGTACGGTCGTCGGCGTATCCCTTGACCCGCAGCTGGGTGTCGGCGAGGAACGCGGCGAGCCCCGGCGGGCGCTCGCCCGCCCAGCGCTCGGCCAGCCGGCCGCCCAGCTCCTCCTCGCCGCGCATGGGATCGGCGAGACCCGCCGTGCACAGCATCAGGGTGTCCCCGGGCCGGGCCACGGAGGCCCGGAAGCGGAAGGGCTCGCCCGGCGGCTCCACCTCGACGGGCTCCACGGGCGGCGTGAGGCCCGGCGTCGGGATGCCGAGGTCCATCGTCAACGGGTCGGCGGCCGCCGATCCGTAGCCGATGACCGGCTCGCCCGTGCGCTCCGCAGGCGGGTCCGGCTCCAGGTCCTGCCAGACCCCGTCCCGGAGGCGGAACAGGCCGCCCGCGCCGACGCCGAAGAACACCCGCGTACGGCACTGCGGGTCGGCGGTCAGCAGCAGGCAGCGGACGGTGGCCGTGTACGCGTCCGGCCGCAGGCCCAGTTCGGCGGCCCGGGCGCGCAGCCGCCCGTAGGAGCGGTCGGTGAGCCGGTGCAGGCCCGACTTCAGCTCGCCGCGCCGGCCGCCGCGGATGTCGTCGGCCAGCCGGGCGTGGCTGCGGCCGACGGCGCCGGCCAGCCACACGCAGGCGTCCCGCGCCGCGCGCGGCGCCACGTCCGAGCCGCGCGGGCCGCTGGCCATCGCGACGAGCAGCAGCGCGCCCTCCCCCTCGCCGAAGCGGGCGGTCAGCAGCGCGTCCCTCCGGGGCTCGCCGCGGTAGCGGGCGGAATCTCCGCGCAGGGACAGGGCCCGCAGCGTGACGGCGCCGTACTGCGCGCCGTCCAGGACCGTGTCCGGCACGAGGCCGTCCAGGTCCTGCGGGTCGGCGGCGGGCCAGGACGTCGGCTCCGCGTCGTACGTGGGCGGCCGCTCGCCGACGTACTCCGCCGCGCGGCCCGCCCGGCCCGGCGGCTGCGGAGGCGCGGCCAGGGGGTGGCGCCGGGGCGGCGTGGACTCGCGGGAGACGACGGGCGGGCGGGAGGCCGGCTCCAGGGACGCCGCCCCGGCGGCGGGCTCCACCGGCTCGGCGGGCTCGCCGCCGGGCCCGGGGACGGCCGGGCGGGCGTCGCGCGCCGTGATGCGGGCAGGGCTCGCCCCGGGCGTCCTCCGGGCCGGTACGGCCGAGGACGTGGACTCCTCCCGGGGCTCCGGGAGTTCCGGGCGCTGCTGGGCGGGGATCCCGGAGAACTCCGGCCGCTCGTACGGCTCGGGCGGCTCCGGCGGCTCCAGGAGGTGCCGGGGCTGCGGGGCGGGCGGTCCGGGCGGCGGCTCGGGAAGGGAACGCCGCGGCGGCCGCAGGGGGCGTTCGGTCCGCACCGGCCTGGTCGGCCTTTCGAGCCGCCCGGACCGTTTGAGCCGCTCAGGCGGCCGCGGTTCGTCCGCCCGCTCGTACCCCTCCTGAAGCTCCCGCCGCGCGGGCGCCTGCGGCGGGGCGAGGACGTCCGGGTCGCCGGGGCCGCCGGGCAGGTCAGCGGGGTCCGGGCGGCGGCCGGGGACGTCCCCGCCCTCGGGGCGGTCCACCGGCTCCGCACTGTCCGCAGAGTCGAGGCCGTCTGTGCGCCCGGGCCGGCCCGGCTGTGCGGAACGGCGGGAACGGACGAGCGCGTCCCCGCCGCCGGGGCGGTCCGCCGGCTCGGGAGCGTCCAGGCCATCGGAACGGTCCGGGCGGTCCTCAGGATTCACCTGCGCGGAGCCGCCCACCGGCTCCAGAGCGTCCGGACAGCCGGAGGCGTCCGCAGATTCCGTACGGGTCACCCGCGTCATACGGTCCGGGCGGCGGCCCGGGGCGTCCTCGCCTCCGGGGCGGTCCGCCTGCTGGGGAGCGTCCAGGTCACCGGAACGGTCCGGGCGGTCCACCGGCTCCGCACCGTCCGGATACTCGGCACGGTCCACGCGCCCTGTACGGCTCACCTGCGGGGAGCGCTTCGCGCTGCCGGGGCGGTTCGCCTGCTCCGCCTCGGGGGCGGCCGGGGCGTCGGAACGGCCTGTCCGTGCCGGGCGGTCAGGGCGGTCGGGCCCGCGGTCTGAGCGGGTCCGGCGATCGCCGCCGAAGAAGAGGTCCGCGCCTTCGCAGCGGTCCGAACGGGCCGGTCGGCCGGGGCGTTCCCCGGCGACGGGGCGGGCGGGGCGCCGGGAGCGGTCCGGGGCCGGGGCCGCCGTGCCCTCCGGCTCACGCCCGGCCGGGCGGGCGGGACCCGATGCCCCCAGGGATCCCGGCGGCAGGTCCGGCCGGGCCTCCGGCGGGCCGTCGGCGCGGCTCCGGGGATCCTGCCGCTCCGGACCGGAGGGCCGTGCCGGCCGCCCCGGCTGCCGCGGTACCTCCGCCTGCCTGCGCGGATCGCTCTGCCTGCGGGGGTCGCTCTTGCGCCACTTCTGCGGTTTCTCCAGGAGCTCCGGAAGGAGTCCCGCCGAATGGAGATCCGGCGGTTTCGGAATCCTCGGCAGCGGGACCCTGGCCGCTCGTCCGGGCACGGGCCCGTCGGCGAGCCGCTCCGCGCGCGAAGGCGGGGGCAGTTCGGGCGGCGGCTCCGCTCCGGGCGGTGGTGGCGTGAATCCGGAACGCCCGGGCACCCCGCGCGAACGGGGCGCCCCGTATCCCTTCGGCAGCGAGGGAAGCCCGCTCGGGGGAACGGCGACGGGATCCGGGGGCCGCGGCGGATCGGGAGGCTCCGCTCTCGGCGCCCTCACCGTCCTCTGCGTCCTTTTCGGCCGTTCGCCGCCGGCTTCCGCCCTCACCACCGCCGAGGCGGAGGTGAAACGCTCGTCCAGGCTGCTGTCGTCCCCGGCGGCGGAGCCGATATCCGGTGCATTCTTGTCGTACAACTCGCCCCACCAGGCGTCCTCTTGGCCGGTGTGCGGGTCCCCCTGCTGGCTCATGCCCTTATTGTCCATACTCTTGGGCATACGGGAAGAGTGCACGGCAGACCTCACCCGGGGATGATGACCGAGTCGAAAAGCGGTCGCGGGGAGGGATGTCGTGTGCTCGGTGCCATTGGACTGGAAGGGCCTGCCGCAGTCCGGGAGATGGGCCGTTGCGGGGGGACGGAAAAGGAACGGCCGCAGCCCGCGGGACACAGCGGTGTGGAACTGGTGACGGGCGCACGCTGTGTTGACGAACGGCTGCTGCGCATACGCCGCGGCGCCTCCGTGGAGATATGCGCACTGCTGACGGGAAGACCCTGGCGGACGGCCGGCCGGGCCGCAGCGGGCGGAGCGGACGCAGCGGACGGGCCGGACGGATCGGGCGGCTCTGACAGCTCGGGAAGCACGGACGGCTCAGCCGTTTCATCGGACACAGCGTCCGGCATACCCCACCGCACCGTCGTCGAACGCGCCGGCCTCGCCGCACTGCCGGAATCCGGGGATCCGGCCCTGATGCGCGTCTCGGAGCGCATTCCTGCCGAACTGGTGATCGCCGACCGCGCAGTTGCCCTGCTCCCGCTCACCCCGCGCACGGCCGGGCTCGCCGCGCTTCCCGAACTGCCGGAACCGGCGGCCCTGGTCGTCCACCCCGGCCCGCTGCTCGCCTCGCTGGTGAACCTGTTCGAGGACATCTGGAACGAGGCCCTTCCCCTCCGGGTCTGTGCGGACGCGGCCCGGCGCGCGGCCGACGGCCCCGCGGCCGGGCCCGACGCGCTCGACCTGGCGGTGCTCTCGCTGCTGATGGACGGCCTGACCGACGCGAGCGTCGCCAAGCAGCTCGGGCTCGGGCTGCGCACGGTGCAGCGCCGGGTGAAGCGGCTGATGGGGCTGGCCGGGGTGACCACCCGGCTGCAGCTGGGCTGGCACGCCGCCGCGCACGGCTGGACCACAGGCCGCTGACGCGGACCCCATGGGCATCCCCGCAGGTGGAAGGCGTGGGGCAGGTATCGGCCACCATGGCCGTAATGGTCCGGGGGCGCCGCCGCCCGGCTTCCGGCAACCTGGGTGCATGGGGACGTGGCAGCTGGTCCTGGTCGGCCTCGTGATGCTGCTCGGCCTGCTCGGCGTCGTCACCCCCGGAGTGCCGGGGCCGCCGATCGTGTGGGCCGGCGTGCTGTGGTGGTCGATGACCGACCGGACCGCCCTCGCCTGGGCCGTGCTGGCGGGGGCGACGGGCGTGCTGCTGCTGGAGCGGGCCGTCGGCTGGCTGCTGCCGCCCCGCCGCCTCCGGGGCGCGGGCATCACGCGCCGCGCCTTCCTGGTGGCGGGGGTCTGCGGCATCGCCGGCTTCTTCGTGCTCCCGGTGCTGGGCGCGGTCCCGGGGTTCGTCGGCGGGCTCTACGGCGTGGAGCGCAGGCGCCTGGGCGGGCACGGCGCGGCGTGGGCGTCCACCCGGAACGTGATGCGGGCGCTGGGCACGAGCGTCCTCGTGGAGCTGTTCGCGTGCCTGCTCGTGGTGGGGGTGTGGATCGGCGCGGTCACCGCGGGGTGAAGCGGGCGCCGGGGCCCGGCCGGGGCCCGGCGCCCCCGCTCACCGGCCCGCCTCGCCTCCGGCGCCTTCGAGGGCGAGCAGGGCGCGCTTGCGGTCCAGGCCACCCGCGTAGCCGGTGAGCGAGCCGTCCGCGCCGATCACCCGGTGACAGGGGCGCAGCACGAGCAGCGGATTGGCGCCGACGGCCCCGCCGACCGCGCGGACCGCGGCGCGGGAGGCGCCGATGCGGGCGGCGAGCTCGCCGTAGGTGGTGGTGGCGCCGTAGGGGATGGCGTCCAGGGCGTCCCAGACGCGGCGGCGGAACTCCGTGCCCTCCGCTGCGAATTCGAGGCGGAAGTCCCGGGACTCGCCCGCGAAGTAGGCGGTGAGCTGCCGCTCGGCCTCGGCGAAGGCGGCGGTGTCGCGCCGCCAGCCCGGTGCGACGGCGGGGGCGTTCTTCTGGCCGGGCACGGACAGGGAGGCGATGGCGGTCCCGCCGGGGGCGCCGGCGGAGGGCCGGCCGGTGACGAGGAGCGGGCCGAGGGGGCTGGCGATCTCGCTGTAGAGGGTGGTCATGGTCAGGAGTCCTTGCGGGTCGGGGCGGCCGTGGCCGCGAGGTGCCAAAGGTGGTGGAGGGCGTAGCTGCGCCAGGGGCGCCAGGCGTCGGCGGCGCCGGGCTCCGCGCCGAGCGCGGCGAGGCCGTGGCGGACGCCGGCGTCGTCGCCGAGGAGGACGTCGGGGTCGCCGAGGGCCCGCATCCGGATGTATCCGGCGGTCCGGGGGCCGACGCCGGGGAGGCCGAGGAGGGCCCGGGCCGCTTCTTCGCGGTCCGCGCCGGGGTCGAGGCGGACGGTGCCGTCGGCGAGGGCCGTGGCCGTGGCGCGCAGGGCGCGCTTGCGGGCGTCGGGCATGCCGAGCTCGTCGAGGGCGGCGTCGGCGAGGGCGGCGGGCTCGGGGAAGAGGTGCGTGAGGCCGCCGTCGGGGGCGGGCAGCGGCTTGCCGTAGGCGGCGACGAGGCGCTCGCCGAGGCGGGCCGCGGCGGCCACGCTCACCTGCTGCCCGAGCACGGCGCGCACGGCCAGTTCCTCGCCGTCGGCCGCACCGGGCGAGCGCAGGCCGGGCCGGGCCTCGACGAGCGGGCGCAGCAGGGGGTCGGCGCCGAGCCGCTCGGCGACGGCGTAGGGGTCGGCGTCGAGGTCGAACAGGCGGCGTACGCGCTGGACGGCGGTGGCCAGGTCGCGGGGGTCGGTGAGGTGGATCCGGCAGTCGAGCCAGGCTCCGTGCCGGCCGTCGCCGGGGCGGGGTTCGTGCACCTCGGCGATGCCGGTGCCGTAGGGCAGCCGCAGGGTGCGGCGGTAGAGGCGGGCGCCCTCGCCGCCGAGGACCTCTTCGACGCCGGGGACGGCGCGCCGCTGCAGGAAGCCGAAGATCTCGGGGGCGGCGTACGGGCGGCGGTGGGCCAGCCGCAGCGGGATGCCGGCGCCGGCGGGCCTGCGGCTCCTGCAGCCGCGCAGGCCGCTGGGGGTGGCGGCGTAGATCTCGCGGATGGTGTCGTTGAACTGGCGCACGCTCGCGAAGCCCGCGGCGAACGCGATCCCGGTGACCGGCATGTCGGTGGTCTGCAGCAGGACGCGTGCGGTGTGGGCGCGCTGGGCGCGGGCGAGGGCGATGGGGCCGGCGCCGAGCTCCTGGGTGAGCTGGCGCTGCACCTGCCGGGCGCTGTAGCCCAGGCGCGAGGCGAGGCCGGCGACGCCGTCGCGGTCGACGACGCCGTCGCCGATCAGGCGCATGGCGCGGCCGACGAGGTCGGCGCGGACGTTCCACTCGGCGGAGCCGGGGGCGGTGTCGGGGCGGCAGCGGCGGCAGGCGCGGAACCCGGCGCCCTGCGCGGCGGCGGCCGAGGGGTAGAAGCGGGCGTTCCGGCGCTTGGGGGTCACGGCGGGGCAGCTGGGACGGCAGTAGATGCCCGTGGTCTTCACGGCGAGGAAGAACTCGCCGTCGAAGCGGGCGTCCCTGCTGTGTACCGCCTGGTAGCGGGCCTCGTCGTCCATGCGTCCAGTCTGCGGCACGGGGCCGCGTGCGACTGGCGGAAATCGGACGGGGCCTTCGGGGCGGAACCCCCGCCGCGACGGCGCTCGGCCGTGCCGGCAAGGGTTCCGCCCCGGGCCGTGCGGAACCCGGCGGGGGAGCCGTGTCTACAGGCCCCGCTTGCGGGCGTACGCCTCCCGCCCCTCCGCCGACTTCTGCTTCCAGTCGCGGCGGATCTCCGCCCGCAGCCGGGCGTCGGTGCGGGAGGCGATCCACGCGTTCTCGCGCTGCAGCTTGCGGTAGCTGTCGAGGCGCCGCTGCCCCAGCTCCCCCGAGCCGACCGCCGCGAGGACGGCGCAGCCGGGCTCGGCGGCGTGCCCGCAGTCGTGGAACCGGCAGCGGGCGGCCAGCTCCTCGATCTCGGCGAACGTCTGCGAGAGGCCGCTCCCGGCGTCCCACAGGCCGACGCCGCGCAGGCCCGGCGTGTCGATCAGGACGCCTCCGGAGGGCAGCTTGAGCATGTTGCGCGTGGTGGTGGTGTGGCGGCCCTTGCCGTCCCGGTCGCGGGCGGCGTTGACGCCCTGGACGTCCTCGCCGACGAGGGCGTTGGCGAGGGTGGACTTGCCCGCGCCGGACTGGCCGAGCAGCACGGACGTGCCCCCGGTCAGGGAGGCGGCGAGGACGTCGACGCCCTCGCCGGTCTCCGCGCTGACGGCGAGCACCTGGGCGCCCGGCGCCACGGTCTCCGTGTCGGCGACGAGGTGGCCGAGGACGACGGGGTCGGGCACGAGGTCGGCCTTGGTGAGGACGACCACCGGCTCGGCGCCGCTCTCCCAGGCCAGGGCCAGGAACCGCTCGACGCGGCCCAGGTCCAGCTCCACGGCCAGGGAGACCGCGATGACCGCGTGGTCGACGTTGGCGGCGAGGACCTGGCCCTCGGAGCGCTTGGAGGACGTGGAGCGCACGAACGCGCTGCGCCGCGGCAGCAGGGCGAGCACCATCGCGCGGTCGGTGTCGACGGCGGCCCAGTCGCCGGTGCACATGATGTTCAGCGGGTCGCCGGTGGTGACGAGCGCGGTGTCGGCCTGCACGGTGTGCACGCCGGTGCCGTCCGGCGCGGGCACGACGACGTCGCAGCGGCCCCGGTCGACGCGGACGATGCGGCCGGGGACGGCGCCCCCGGCGGCGTGTGCGGTGAAGCTGTCAGCGAACCCTTCGTCCCAGCCGTAGGGGGCGAGAGGGTGTGAGAGCTCGGTCAAGACGGTGTTCCTTAAAGGAGGAGAGGAAGGAAGTGACGGACTTCTGCTGGGTGCGGGCCGTGACAGTCATCGGTCCTCGCCTCCTCTCCTGGGAACACGCGTCCTTCGCGCTGCGGTGAGCTTAAGCAGGGCGGGCGGGTGAGCGCGAAGGGTTTTTCTCGCTAATCGCGCCGCTTCGCGTGCCGCGCGTGCTTGGGCTGGTGGCCCTCCTTCTGGAGGCGCGAGCGGACGTCGTCCGGGGGCAGGAACTGGGCCCACCGCTCCGGGAACTCCGAGGGCGGCTCGCGGTCCTGGCCGATCACGCCCTCGTCCGGGCCGTAGTCGTCGAGGTCCTCCTCCAGGCTCGTCTCCAGCGCGCGGGCCGCGCGCTCGGCCGCCTCCTGCGCCGCGGCCGCGGCCCGCAGCCGGTCGACGTCGGCGCGCGCGGCGGCGGTGGCCACCGACGGCCAGACCCGGTCGAGCGCGGCGTTGACGGCCGCGCCGACGAGCACGGCGAAGGCCGAGACGCCGATCCACAGGAGCACGGCGACGGGCGCGGCGAGGGAGCCGTAGATGGTCAGCCCCTCCACCGTGTGGGTGAGGTAGATGCGCAGCAGGAAGCTGCCGAACACCCACATCGTCAGGGCGACGAGGGCGCCGGGGATGTCCTCCTGCCAGGGCGAGCGGACCGGCACGGACACGTGGTAGAGCGTGGTCAGGAAGGCGATGCACAGCAGGATGACGACGGGCCAGTACAGGAAGCGCACGACGTCGGCGCTCCAGGGCACGACGTCCACCACCGCCTCGGGCCCGGCGACCATCAGCGGCAGCGCCACCGCCCCGATCAGGAGGGCGACGATGTAGAGGAGGAAGGCGAGCAGGCGGGTGCGGACGATGCCGCGCTTGCCCTCCAGCCCGTACATGATCGTGATGGTGTCGACGAAGACGTTGACGGCGCGCGAGCCGGACCACAGCGCGATGGCGAAGCCGACGGAGATGACGTCCGGGCGGCCCTTGGTGACGTCCCGCAGCAGGGGCCGGGCGATCTCGTTGACGCCCTTGTCGCTGAGGACCGTCGCGGACGCCTTGAGGATGTTCTCCTGGATGGAGCCGATGGTGTTGGTGCCGGTCCAGTCGTCCAGGTAGCCCAGCAGACCGAGGAGGCCCAGCAGCAGCGGCGGCAGCGACAGCAGGGTGAAGAACGCGGCCTCCGCCGCGAGCCCGGTGACGCGGTATTCGATGCAGGAGTTGACCGTGTCCTTCAGAAGAAGCCACGCCATCCTGCGTTTCGAGACATTTCGGTACAGGACGCGAGCCCTGTGCAGCCGGCCGGCCCGACGCCCCGGTGATTCGTTTGCTGCCTGCACGCTCTAACCGTATCCGCCCTGGCAGGGTCGGCTCGCACGCCCGCCGAACAGACGGGCGACGCGGGGCGGACGGGCGTCCGGTGGAGGGTGATGCTGCGCCGACTCGGCACCACCCTCCGGCCGCTCTCCCACACCATCCGCCCGCGGCGGACCCCCGCGCAACGGTTGCATGGAGTTGCAATCCTGCGGATGCCCCGCCGGACGGGCCCGCGGGACGGCACCATGGCAGCGTGAACCGCGGAACCACCGACGAACGCCTGCTGCCGGCCGTCCGGGAGGCCTGCCTGGGTGACGCACGGCCTCCCGTGCCCCCGCGCCCGGTCATCGGGCAGTCCTGGCACCGCGTCCGGCTGCGGGGCGTCGATCCGGAGAAGGGCGGCTCGTCCCCTCCGCTGCCGGCCGACGAGGTCGAGCAGCGGCGGCAGCGCTCGCCGCTCGCGGCGCTGCTCGGCCAGTTGCACGAGGGCCTGGGCTCGGTCGTCGACATCGAGCGGCACCTGATGGCCGTCACGGACGCCGAGGGCCGCGTGCTGTGGCGGCAGGGGAACCCCGGCGTGCTGCGCAGCGCCGACCGGCTCGGCTTCGACGTGGGGGCGTCCTGGGCCGAGGAGCTCGTGGGCACCAACGGCATCGGCACCTCGCTCGTCGAGCGGCGGCCGGTGCAGGTGCGCTCCGCCGAGCACTTCGTCCGCACCCACCACGCGTGGACGTGCGCGGCGGCCCCGCTGCACGATCCGCGCGACGGACGGCTGCTGGGCGTGCTGAACGTCAGCGGCCCGGCGCAGGCGTTCAACCCCGCCACGCTGCCGCTGGTGACGGCGGTCGCGAAGCTGGGCGAGGGCGAGCTGCGGGCCCGGCACTGGGAGTCGGTGGAGCGGCTGCGGGCGGTCGCCGCGCCCATGCTGGCCCGGGTGAGCGGGCGGGCGCTGGTGGTGGACCGCGACGGCTGGGCGGCGGCGGTGACCGGCATGGGGCCGGTCGGCCGGGTCGCCCTGCCCAAGTCCGTGCAGGCAGGGCGGGCGTGGCTGCCCTCGCTCGGGCTGTGCTCGCTCGCGCCGCTGCCGGACGGCTGGCTGGTGCGGCTGGAGGAGGCGCCGCGCGGCGAGCTCGTGCCCAACCGCGTCGTGCTCGACGTGCGCGGCCCGCGCCGCTGGACGGTCACGGTCGCGGGCGCCGCCGGCGAGTGGTCGCAGGAGCTCAGCCCGCGCCACGCCGAGCTGCTGTACGTGCTGGCGCGCCACCCCGGGGGCCGCTCCGCCGCGGAGCTCGCGGCGGACCTGTTCGGCGACGCCTCCCGGACGGTCACGGTCCGGGCGGAGATGTCCCGCATGCGCCGCACCCTGGGCGGCGTGCTCGGCCACCGCCCGTACCGCTTCGCGGACGGCGTGGAGGTCCACCTCCTGACCCCGCCCCGAGGCGAGGACCTCCTCCCCCCGTCAACGGCCCCGGTGGTCCTGACGGACCGCGGACGCCTGCCGGTCTGACGCCCCCGGGGTGCGAGCCCCGCGGGCCCCCGTGCACCGCGCGGTCCCCGCCGTGGTTCGCTGGGCGTATGAGCATCCGTACGACCACCGTGACCACCTGGTCGCTGGAACAGACCTCGTCCGCCGACCTCGTGCCCGTCCAGGTGCCGGACGCCGCGTCCGGCATCCGGATCGTCCGCTCCGAGGTGCCCTCGCCCGAGTTCAGCCGGTTCCTCTACACGGCCGTCGGCGGCGACGTGACCTGGCTCGACCGGCTGCCCTGGAGCTATGAGCAGTGGCGCGCGCACCTGGAGCGGCCCGGGGTCGAGACCTGGGTGGCGTACGAGCACGGGACGCCGGCGGGCTACATGGAACTGGAGGCGCAGCCCGGGGGCACGGTCGAGATCGTCTACTTCGGGCTGATCGCCGCGTTCCGGGGCCGCCGCATCGGCGGCCACCTGCTGGCGTACGGCACCGCGCGCGCCTGGGACCTGGCCGACCGCTGGGAGGGCCTGGAGCCGACCAGGCGGGTCTGGCTGCACACCTGCAGCCTGGACGGCGAGCACGCGGTGGCCAACTACGAGAAGCGCGGCTTCCGTTTGTTTGCGACCACGACCGAGGAGCAGCCGGAGGCCGCCCCGCCCGGCCCCTGGCCGGGCGCCCACTCCTGATCACAGGCACCGCACCCGTCACGGGCGGCACGGACCGCCGAGCGATCCCGTCCCGCATTGCGGGACGGGATCGTCCATATTACGGACAATGGTGGACTGGCCTGATCCCGCCGTGCCACGCTTCCCCCATGTCCGGAGCTGGAATCGTCTTGGTGAGTCGGCGTCACGTCGACCTCGTCCGCGTGTCCAGCGCCATCTGTCCGGCGGGCTGACGTCTCAGCACCAGCACTGCCGTTTCCTGACTTTCGCCCGCTCCCCCGCCGTCCCCGATGCCGCGGACGAGCGTCCCCCTTGCGCACCCACGCAGCCCCGTGAGCACCCGCACCGAACCGGGTCACCACCCGTACCCGTACGCAGGCGCCGGGGCCCCCGTGGGCGTACCCGCAGGCCACCGAAGGACATACCGCCATGGCTGCCACCTCGCACACCCCCTCCGCCGCCACGTCCCGCCGCAAGGCCGGCCGCCACCGCGGCGAGGGCCAGTGGGCCGTGGGCCACTTCACCCCGCTCAACGGCAACGAGCAGTTCAAGAAGGACGACGACGGTCTCAACGTGCGGACACGCATTGAGACGATCTACTCGAAGGCCGGCTTCGCCTCCATCGACCCCGCGGACCTGCGCGGACGGATGCGCTGGTGGGGGCTGTACACCCAGCGCAAGCCGGGGATCGACGGCGGCAAGACCGCGATCATGGAGCCGGAGGAGCTGGACGACGAGTACTTCATGATGCGGGTCCGCATCGACGGCGGCCGGCTCACCGTCGCCCAGCTGCGCGCCATCGGCGAGGTCTCGCAGACCTACGCCCGCGGCACGGCGGACATCACCGACCGGCAGAACATCCAGCTGCACTGGGTGCGCATCGAGGACGTGCCGGCGATCTGGGAGAAGCTGGAGGCCGTCGGGCTGTCGACGACGGAGGCGTGCGGCGACTGCCCGCGTGTGATCATCGGTTCGCCGGTCGCCGGGATCGCCGCGGACGAGATCATCGACGGCACGCCGGCGATCGAGGAGATCGAGCGCCGCTACATCGGCAGCAGGGAATTCTCCAACCTGCCGCGGAAGTTCAAGTCGGCGGTCTCCGGCTCGCCGGTGCAGGACGTGGTCCACGAGATCAACGACATCGCGTTCGTCGGCGTCGTCCACCCCGAGCACGGGCCCGGCTTCGACGTCTGGGTGGGCGGCGGGCTGTCCACCAACCCCCGGCTCGGGGAGCGGCTCGGCGCCTGGGTGCCGCTGGAGGACGTGCCGGACGTGTGGGCGGGCGTCGTCGGCATCTTCCGCGACTACGGCTACCGGCGCCTGCGCACCCGCGCCCGGCTGAAGTTCCTGATGGCGGACTGGGGCCCGGAGCGCTTCCGCGACGTCCTGGAGAACGAGTACCTGAAGCGCAAGCTCGCCGACGGGCCGCCGCCGGCCGAGCCGAGCAGCCGCTGGCGCGACCACATAGGCGTGCACGAGCAGAAGGACGGCCGCTTCTACGTGGGCTTCGCCCCGCGCGTCGGCCGGGTGGACGGCGCCACCCTCACCAGGATCGCCGAACTGGCGGCGGCCCACGGCTCGGACCGGCTCAACACCACGGTCGAACAGAAGATGATCATTCTGGACGTGGCGCGGGAGCAGGTGGACTCCCTCGTCGCCGGGCTGGAGGCGCTGGGCTTCCAGGTCACGCCCTCCCCTTTCCGGCGCGGCACGATGGCCTGCACCGGCATCGAGTTCTGCAAGCTCGCCATCGTGGAGACCAAGGCGCGCGGCGCCTCCCTGATCGACGAACTCGAGCGCCGGATGCCGGACTTCGAGGAGCCGGTCACCATCAACATCAACGGCTGCCCCAACGCCTGCGCCCGCATCCAGACCGCCGACATCGGCCTCAAGGGCCAGCTCGTGCTGGACGCGGACGGCCGCCAGGTCGAGGGGTTCCAGGTGCATCTGGGCGGCGCGCTGGGCCTGCAGGCCGGCTTCGGCCGCAAGGTCCGCGGGCTGAAGGTCACCTCCGGGGAACTGCCCGACTACATCGAGCGGGTGCTGACCCGCTTCGGCGAACAGCGCGAGGACGGCGAGCGGTTCGCGGCCTGGGTCGCGCGCGCCGGCGAGGCGGACCTGTCATGAGCGGACGCGCCGCCCCCTTCTACTGCCCCTACTGCGGCGACGAGGACCTGCGCCCCTCCGAGGAGGGGCACGGGGCCTGGGAATGCGCCGCCTGCAGCCGGGCGTTCCGGCTGTCGTTCCTCGGGCTGCTGGCCCCGCGCCACCGGGGCCCCGCGCTCGTACCCGGCGAAGGGGACGGCACCTCATGACCACCACCGATCTGCGGGCGCTCGCCGAACGGGCGGGCCGCGAGCTGGAGGAGGCCCCGGCGCCGGAGATCCTGCGCTGGGCCGCCGAGAGCTTCGGGGAGCGCTTCTGCGTCACCTCCTCCATGGAGGACGCGGTCGTCGCCCACCTCGCCTCGCGCGCCCTGCCCGGCGTCGACGTCGTCTTCCTCGACACCGGCTACCACTTCCCGGAGACCATCGGCACCCGCGACGCGGTCGCCGCCGTGATGGACGTCAGCGTCATCACGCTCACGCCCCGCGCGACCGTCGCCGAACAGGACGCCGCGCACGGCCCCCGGCTGCACGACCGCGACCCCGACCTGTGCTGCGCGCTGCGCAAGGTCGAGCCGCTGGAGCGCGGGCTCGCCGCGTACGACGCCTGGGCGACCGGGCTGCGCCGCGACGAGTCCCCCACCCGCGCGGGCACCCCCGTCGTCGGCTGGGACGAGCGCCGGCGGAAGGTGAAGGTCTCCCCCATCGCCCGCTGGACCCAGGAGGATGTGGACGCGTACGTCGCCGAACACGGCGTGCTGACCAACCCGTTGCTGATGGACGGCTACGCCTCCGTCGGCTGCGCCCCCTGCACCCGCAGGGTCGCCGCGGGCGAGGACGCGCGCGCCGGCCGCTGGGCCGGGCTGGCCAAGACCGAATGCGGGCTGCACGGATGACACAGGAGCAGGAGCAAGCGATGAGCGGGGCCACCATCTGGCTCACCGGCCTGCCGAGCGCGGGCAAGACCACGATCGCCCGGGCGCTGGCCGGGCGGCTGCGCGACGAGGGCCACCGGGTGGAGGTGCTGGACGGCGACGAGATCCGCGAGTTCCTCTCGGCCGGGCTGGGCTTCTCCCGGGCGGACCGGGACACCAACGTGCGGCGGATCGGCTTCGTCGCGCAGTTGCTCGCCGCGCACGGCGTGAAGGTGCTCGTCCCGGTGATCGCGCCGTACGCGGACTCCCGCGAGGCGGTGCGCAAGCACCACCAGGAGCGGGGCACCGGCTATCTGGAGGTGCACGTGGCCACGCCCGTCGAGGTGTGCTCGGTCCGGGACGTCAAGGGCCTGTACGCGCGGCAGGCGGCGGGCGAGATCTCCGGGCTGACGGGCGTCGACGACCCCTACGAGGCGCCGGCCGACCCGGACCTGCGGATCGAGACGCACGGGCAGAGCGTGGCGGAGTCGGCAGGGGCGCTGCACGCCCTGCTGGCGGGACGGGGGCTGGCATGAGCGCCGCGGGAAGCCCCTTCGC
>NZ_JANIID010000036.1:0-85648 GCF_024519335.1 Streptomyces telluris | reverse complement strand
GCCGGAAGTCCGCACCGCAGTCGATCACCAGGGCCCCGTCGCCGAGCTCGGCGGCGACGGCCGCGGACTGCCCGTGCGGCAGGGCGAGGAAGACGACGTCGTGCCCGGCGAGGGCCTCGGCCGTCGTGGGCTCCAGCACGCGCCCGGCCAGGGGCAGCAGGTGCGGCTGCACGGAGCCGAGCCGCTGGCCCGCGTTGGAGTTCGCGGTGAGGGCACCGATCCGTATGCCGGGGTGTGCGAGCAGCAGGCGCAGCACTTCGCCGCCCGCGTATCCGCTCGCTCCTGCCACTGCCACACGTACTGCCATCGGGCCCCTCCTGGTCGATGGCATGACTATACGAATAAGCGAAGATTTATGCAATGCCGCCTGACGGAACAAGGCGGGGCGGACGACCCGGCATCAATTCGACCGCACCGAATCCGACCAGAAACGCCTTCCGACCTGCGGCTTTGCGGGCCACCGCCAAGCCCCGCGCCCTGCGATGCCATCCTTGGCGCCATAAATGGCTCGCGGTGGCGCCATTAATGCGTCATGATGGCACTCATGGGGAGCGCGCCCCACGGCCTCGTGGGCCGAGGGGCGCGCGTTTCGCGGGGTGAGCCGTCAAAGAGGGGTCGGAATCATGGGGACAGCGCAGAGTCGGCAGCAGGCGGCACCCGGCGCCTTCGGCGCCTTCGCCCGCTTCGTGCTCTGCGGCGGCGGGGTGGGGCTCGCCTCCAGCTTCGCCGTGGCGGCCCTCGCCTCCCGGGTTCCCTGGGTCCTGGCCAACGCCCTGATCACGGTGGTCTCCACGCTCCTCGCCACCGAGCTGCACGCCCGCTTCACCTTCGGCGCGGGCGGGCGCGCGACCTGGCGCCAGCATGCGCAGTCGGCCGGTTCCGCGGCGGCCGCGTACGTGGTGACGTGCGTGGCGATGTACGTCCTGCAGCAGCTGGTGGCGGCACCGGGTGCGGTACTGGAGCAGGTCGTCTACCTGTCGGCGTCCGCGCTCGCGGGGGTCGCGCGGTTCGCGGTGCTGCGCCTCGTGGTCTTCGCGCGGAACCGCTCGCAGGCCACGGCCACCGTCCGCCCCACCCACCGCCCTCTGCACGCGACCGTGGCCCGCACCTCGGCCCCGGCCCGGCCCGCGACGCTCTGCCGGGCCGCCTGAAGCGCGCGGCCCCGGGCGGGGTGTCAGTGGTTCCGCATACGGTCTGCGCATGGTTGATCAGAAGCCCTCCTCGCCCCCGCTCCACGACTTCGCGACCTGGGAGCCCGTACTACGGCTCCTGCGGGCCGGCAACGCGCGGGGGCAGGACCGTTCCGTCCGCGTGGCGGGAAGCATCGGCCGGGGCAGCTGGAGTCTGCCCCGGCAGCGGCGGCTGCCGGCATCCGGCCGGGTGGACGACATCCAGGACAAGTTCGACGCGGTGAAGCGGGTGCAGCGCGCGCTGGCGGACGCCGGCGTCGACGACATCTCGTTCACGGCGGAGATCTCGCCGGCCGGGGAGGCCGTGCTGCGCCTGCTCGGGCCCAGCCCCGCCGTGGAGCCCGGCATCGGCACCCCGCACCCGGGGACGCTCCTCCTCGTCGAAGGCGCCCTTCCCGAGCCCTGCCGCCGGCTTCCCGAACCGGTGCCCGGAGCCGTGCCTGCCCCTTCGGCGGATCCCGGGCTGCTGGAGCGGACGCTCCGCGAGCGGCTGCCCCGCGCTGTCGGCGCGACGGAGGCGGAGATCGCCGCCGCGGAGGCGCGCCTCGGCGTCACCCTGCCCGAGGAGCTCAAGGCGCTCTACCGGGTGACGCGGGCCCGGTGGGAGGACTGGGGCGACGACCACGAGGCGGCGCAGCGCGAATGCATGGCGGTCGGCTGCGAGCTCTTCGCGCTGGACGACCTGTACATCGCCGACGCGTCGTCCCGTCACTGCCGTTGGGAGTTCGCGGCGATGGAGGCGGTCGTCACGCCGCCCGACGCCGCCGTGCAGGGCCTGGTCGGCTCGCCGGGCTGGGTCGTCTTCGGGGACAACGGCGGCGGCGACCGGCTGGCGGTCGACCTGACCCCCGGCCCGCGCGGCCACGCGGGGCAGATCGTCATGATCGGTCACGAGGAGAACATCGGTGCCGCCCTGGTCGCCGACTCGCTCACCGACATGGTGCTGAACCGGCTCAGCGAGCGGCGCGGCGGCTCGGGCGGGGACCGGCCTCCTGTGGTGGCCCACGTGAACATCCGGAGCCTGCCGGGCATCGAGGCCGCCGCGCACCCCGGCCTGGAGGTGCTGTCCATCGGCGTGTGGGACAAGGCGCCGCTCAGCCTCGCCCCGGTCGCCGGCCTGCCCCGTCTGCGGACCCTCGCCGCCTACCCCGGCACGCTCGCCGACCCGCTGGAGATCGCCGGGCTCACCGGCCTGGAGTTCCTGGATCTCGGCCCGCAGGAATGGCGCACCCTCCTCGACGCGGGAGCCGTCCCGCGCAGCCTGTCGGCGGCCGCCATCAGGGTGCACAGCGACCAGGACCCCCTGGCCGTCGTGGCCCTCGCCAACGAGATCCTGGCGCTCTGGGACCGGCCCCGGATCATCCGGACGGTCCTCGAAGGCAGCCTCGGCGCCGTGCCGTAGCGAGGCCGCGGCGGCGGGTCCGGGGAGAACAGAACCGCCCCGGCCGGGCGCAGTGCCGGCCGGGGCGGAACGGTATTGCCTCGCGCGCGCGTCAGCCCAGGATCGCCAGAGCCTGGTTGAGCGTCGCCGACGGGCGCATGACGGCCGAGGCCTTCGTCACGTCGGGCCGGTAGTAGCCGCCGATCTCGGCCGGGGAGCCCTGCACCGCGATCAGCTCGTCGACGATGGTCCCCTCCTGCTCGGTGAGCGTCTTGGCCAGCGGGCCGAACGCCTCCGCGAGCTGGGCGTCGTCGGTCTGCTTCGCGAGCTCCTGGGCCCAGTAGAGCGCCAGGTAGAAGTGGCTGCCGCGGTTGTCGATGCCGCCCAGGCGGCGGCTCGGCGACTTGTCCTCGTTGAGGAAGGTGCCGGTGGCGCGGTCGAGCGTGTCCGCCAGGACCTTGGCGCGGGCGTTGCCCGTGGTCGCCGCGAGGTGCTCGAAGCTGGCCGCGAGCGCGAAGAACTCGCCCAGGCTGTCCCAGCGGAGGTAGTTCTCCTTGACGAGCTGCTGCACGTGCTTGGGAGCGGAGCCGCCGGCGCCGGTCTCGAACAGGCCGCCACCGTTCATGAGCGGGACGACCGAGAGCATCTTCGCGCTCGTGCCGAGCTCGAGGATCGGGAACAGGTCGGTGAGGTAGTCACGCAGGACGTTGCCGGTGACGGAGATCGTGTCCTCGCCGCGGCGGATGCGCTCCAGCGAGAACTTCGTCGCCTCGACGGGCGACATGATCTCGATCTGCAGGCCCTCGGTGTCGTGCTCCGGCAGGTACGCCTTGACCTTCTCGATGAGCTGCGCGTCGTGCGCGCGGTCCTCGTCGAGCCAGAACACGGCCGGGACGCCGGTGGCGCGGGCGCGGGTGACGGCGAGCTTGACCCAGTCGCGGATCGGCGCGTCCTTGGACTGGCACATGCGGAAGATGTCGCCCGCGCCGACCGCCTGCTCCAGCACGACGTTGCCGGCGCCGTCGAGGACGCGCACCGTGCCGGTGGTGGCGACCTCGAAGGTCTTGTCGTGGCTGCCGTACTCCTCGGCCTTCTGCGCCATGAGGCCGACGTTGGGCACGGAGCCCATGGTCGAGGGGTCGAAGGCGCCGTGGGCGCGGCAGTCGTCGAGGACGACCTGGTAGACGCCCGCGTAGCTGCTGTCCGGCAGGACGGCGAGGGTGTCGGCCTCCTGGCCGTCCGGGCCCCACATGTGGCCGGAGGTGCGGATCATGGCCGGCATGGAGGCGTCGACGATGACGTCGCTGGGGACGTGCAGGTTGGTGATGCCCTTGTCGGAGTCGACCATCGCCAGGGCCGGGCCCTCGGCGAGCTCGGCGTCGAAGGAGGCCTTGATCGCGGCGCCCTCGGGCAGGGCCTCCAGGCCCTTGAAGATGCCGCCGAGGCCGTCGTTCGGGGTCAGGCCTGCGGCGGCGAGCTGCTCGCCGTACTGCGCGAACGTCTTCGGGAAGAAGGCGCGGACCACGTGGCCGAAGATGATCGGGTCGGAGACCTTCATCATCGTGGCCTTCAGGTGCACGGAGAACAGCACGCCCTCGGCCTTGGCGCGGGCGACCTGCGCCGTGAGGAACTCGCGCAGCGCGGCGACGCGCATGACGGAGGCGTCGACGACCTCGCCGGCGAGCACGGGGACCGACTCGCGCAGGACCGTGGTGGAGCCGTCGTCACCCGAGAGCTCGATGCGGAGCGTGCCGTCCTCGGCGATGACCGCGGACTTCTCGGTGGAGCGGAAGTCGTCGACGCCCATGGTGGCGACGTTCGTCTTCGAGTCGGCAGTCCAGGCGCCCATGCGGTGCGGGTGCGTCTTGGCGTAGTTCTTGACCGAGGCGGGGGCGCGGCGGTCGGAGTTGCCCTCGCGCAGGACGGGGTTGACCGCGCTGCCCTTGACCTTGTCGTAGCGGGCGCGGATGTCGCGCTCCTCGTCGGTCTTCGGGTCGTCCGGGTAGTCCGGCAGCGCGTAGCCCTGCCCCTGCAGCTCGGCGACCGCGGCCTTCAGCTGCGGGATCGAGGCCGAGATGTTGGGCAGCTTGATGATGTTGGCACCCGGCGTCTTGGCCAGCCGGCCGAGCTCGGCGAGGGCGTCGTCGATGCGCTGGCCCTCTTCGAGGTACTCGGGGAACTGCGAGATGATCCGGCCGGCCAGGGAGATGTCGCGGGTCTCCACAGTGACCCCGGCCGTCGAGGCGTAGGCCTGGACCACGGGCAGGAACGAGTGCGTGGCCAGGGCCGGCGCCTCGTCGGTGTGCGTGTAAATGATGGTCGAGTCAGTCACCGGGTGCTCCGCTCCACGTCTGTAACATTGCTCGACATCAAGATATCTCGTGGCGGAGCCCCCCTCGACAGGACCCTGGCCACATCCGCGGGACGGGCCCGCCGCCGCGTTCCGGCCGCGGGCCCGGCGCTGCGGGAGCCGCAGGTCAGCTCATTCCGCCGCCCAGGGACTCCAGCAGCTTCCTGAGGCCCGCCGCGAGCGCTTCGCGCTCCTCCGCCGTCAGGGCGGAGAGCAGGCCCTCCGAGGTGGCGAGGTGGTCGGGCAGGGTCTCGTCCACGAGGGCGCGGCCCTCGTCGGTGAGCTCGACGACGACGCTGCGGCCGTCCGAGGCGCTGGGCCTGCGGCTCACCAGGCCGCGGGCCTCCAGGCGGTCCAGGCGCTGGGTGATCGCTCCCGACGTGACCATCGACGAGCGCATCAGCTCGGCCGGGGTCAGCCGGTGCGGCGCGGCGCTGCGGCGCAGCGTGGCGAGGACGTCGAAGGATGCCGGATCGAGGCCGTGGGCGTTGAAGGTGCGGCCCGTTTCGACGTCGACGAGCCGGGACAGCCGCTTGAGCCGCCCGAGCACCGCCATCGTGGATACATCCAGGTCAGGGCGTTGTACAGCCCACTGTTCGAGTACGCGGTCGACGTGATCTGCCATCGGGCCAGGGTAGTGGACCGGGGGCAACTGTCTTAGCAGTGAGGTACCTCACGCGACTTCACCCGCCCCTTCGGCCCCGAAATAGCTTAGCGGTGAGATACATTGCTTTAGTGCTAAGCAATCGAGTCGGAATCCTGCTGCTCACCGCCCTCGCGCCTGCCGTCTGGGGCACCACCTACCTCGTGACCACCGAGCTGCTCCCCCCGGGGCGCCCGCTCCTCGCGGCGGTCGTCCGGGCCCTGCCCGCCGGGCTCGCGCTCGTCGCCGTGACGCGGCGCCTGCCGCAGGGCGTGTGGTGGTGGCGGGCGCTCGTGCTCGGCGCCCTCAACATCGGCGGGTTCTTCGCCCTGCTGTTCGTCGCCGCGTACCGCCTGCCGGGCGGAGTCGCCGCCACCGTCGGCGCGATACAGCCGCTGCTGGTCGCCCTGCTCTCCGCCGGCCTGCTGGGCGAACGGCTCTCTCCCCGTACGCTGATCGCCGCCGTGGCCGGCGTCGCCGGGGTCAGCCTGCTCGTGCTCCGGGCCGAGGCGCGGCTGGACGCCCTCGGGGTCGCCGCCGCGGTCGGCGGAGCGGTCGTCATGGCCGCCGGAATCGTGCTCAGCAAGCGCTGGGTCTCCCCCGCGCCCCTCCTCGCGACCACCGGCTGGCAGCTCGTCGCGGGCGGCCTGCTGCTGCTCCCCGTCGCCCTCTTCGCCGAAGGCCTGCCGCCCGCGGCGCCGACCGCCGCGAACCTGGCCGGATACGCCTACCTCGCCGTCATCGGATCCGCCCTCGCCTACAGCCTGTGGTTCCGCGGGATCCGGCTGCTCTCCCCCACCGACGCGACCTTCCTCGGGCTGCTCAGCCCGCTCGTGGCCACCGCGCTGGGATGGCTGATACTCGATCAGGAACTCGGCGTCGTCCAGGGATTCGGCGCGCTCGTCGTCCTGGTGTCGCTCGTGGTGGCCCAGCTCCGGCGCGGCACGCCGGGCCCGGCCCGCACGGAACGCCCGGCCCCGAAGGCGCCGGACCCCGAGCCCGCCACCCGGTGACGTCACCGCCCGCCCCGTCAAGACCCCGTTCCTCCCTTCCGACCAAGGAGCTGACAGCTATGCGCATCACCGTCTTCGGAGCAGCCGGCAACGTGGGCAGCCGCGTCGTGACCGAGGCCCTGTCCCGCGGCCACGAAGTCACCGCCGTCGTACGGAACTCCGCCCGCTTCGGCGAGCTGCCGGCGGGCGCCACCGCCCGCACCGGCGACGCCTCGGACCCCGCGGACGTCGCACGGCTCAGCGCCGGGCAGGACCTCGTGATCACCGCGACCCGCCCCGCGCCCGGCAGCGAGCACCAGCTCCTCGCCGTCACCCAGGGGCTGCTGGCCGGGCTCTCCGGGACCGGCGTCCGGCTGCTGCTCGTCGGCGGCGCCGGCAGCCTGACCCTCCCCGGCACCGACGGCACGACCGTCATCGACGGGCCCGGCTTCCCCGCCGACTGGCGGCCCATAGCCCTGGCCTGCAACGACCAGCTGGCCGCCTGCCGCGCCGCCGAGCACGGCGTGGACTGGGCCTACCTGAGCCCGGCCGCCGTCCTGGAGCCGGGCGAGCGCACCGGCCGCTACCGCCTGGGGAAGGACGAGCTCATCGTGGACGCCGAGGGCAACTCGGCGATCTCCATGGAGGACCTCTCCGTGGCCCTCCTCGACGAGGCCGAGAAGCCGGTGCACCACCGGACGCGGTTCACGGTCGGGTACTGACGACGGCGAAAGGGTGGCGGACCGGCCCGTGGGGGCCGGTCCGCCACCCTTTTCGTCAGCGGCCCCGCTGGGCGCCCTGCAGGCGTTCCAGTTCGCGGCGGTCGCGCTTGGTGGGGCGGCCCGTGCCGCGGTCGCGGACGGCCGTCGCGGCCACGTGCTCGCGCGGCGGCTCGGGCGGGGTGTTGTCCACGTAGCACTCGGCGGCGACGGGCGCGCCGACCCGCTTGCTGATGAGCCGCGACACGACGACGATGCGCTCCCGCCCGTCGAGGCGCACCCGCACCTCGTCGCCGGGGCGCACCGTCTGGGCGGGCTTGGCGCGCTCGCCGTTGACGCGGACGTGGCCCGCGCGGCAGGCGGCACCCGCCGCGGAGCGCGTCTTCGTGAGCCGCACGGACCAGATCCAGCTGTCGACCCGGACCGGCGCGGCGCCCTCGCCTGAAGCAACTACTGAAGCCATGCTCCGACTGTAGGGCCTGTCCGGCGGATCACGACGACTCGCCGGGGCACGGAGGCGTCATCCTCCGGGGCATGCGGTCTCGAACGCCGTCCGCAGCCTGCTCACGCCCTCCGCCAGCTCGGCCGTCCCGGCGACCGCCGCGAAGCTCAGCCGCAGGTGCGGGGCCACGGACTCCGCGGGGTGGTAAGGACCGCCCGACGCCACGGCGACGCCTGCGCGCAGCGCGGCCGCGGACAGCGCGGCGTCGTCGGTGCCGTCCGGCAGCCGGGCCCACACGTGGAAGCCCCCGGGCGGGACGAAGTCGACGGAGACGGCGGGCAGTTCCCGGTGCAGGGCGGTGAGCAGCGCCTCGCGCCGCACGCGCAGCTCGGCGGCGGTCGTGCGCCGGTGCCGGGTCCAGGCGGGCGAGCCGACGAGTTCGAGGGCGGCCTCCTGCAGCGGGCGCGGCACGAAGAAGCTGTCCACGACCTGGACGGCCCGCAGGCGTTCGAGGACGGGCCCGCGGGCGGCGAGGGCCCCCACGCGCAGGCTCGGCGAGGTGGCCTTGGTGAGGGAGCAGACGTGGACGACGATGCCGTCGGGGTCGTCCGCGGCGAGGGTGGGCGGCAGCGGCGGCGCGTCCTCGTGGGCGAGGCGGCGCGCGAAGTCGTCCTCGATGACGAAGGCTCCGGCCTCGCGGGCCACCCGGATCACCTCGGGCCGCCGGTCGGCCAGGACGGCGCCGGTCGGGTTCTGGAACAGCGGCTGGCAGACGAAGACGCGGGCACCGCTCGTGCGGAACGCCTCCGCGAGCAGGTCGGTGCGCACGCCGCGGGCGTCGGTGGGCACGGGGACGGGCCGCAGCCCGGAGGCGCGCGCGGCGGCGAGCATGCCGGGGTAGGTCGGGGATTCGACGAGGACGGGCGCGCCGGGCGGGGCGAGGGCCCGCAGGGCCGCGGTCAGGGCGCTCTGCCCGCCGGCGGTGATCAGCACTTCGGAGGCGGCGACGGTGCCCGCCGGGCCGCCGATCTCGCGGGCGAACCAGGCGCGCAGCTCCGTCACGCCCTCGATCGGCGGGCGGCCCCATGCCCCGGGGCGGCGCCCGGCCCGGCCGAGGGCCGCAGCGAGGGCGCGCTCGGGCTGCAGGGCGGGGTGGAGGTAGCCGCCGCTGAGCTCGATGACGCCGGGCGGGGGCTCGGCGAGCGTGGTGAGCACGCCGGAGGCGTCGACGGAGCGGGGGACGACCTCCGCAGCGCTCTCCACGCTGAGGGCGACCTGCTGCCAGGAGGTGTCGCCGAGGCGTACGGGCGCGCCGTGCGGGGCCGTACGGAACGCGCCGGCGCCGGGCCGGGTGGTCACGAGGCCTTCCGCGGCGAGGGCGGCGATCGCCCGCGAGACGGTGACGGGGCTGACCCGGAAGCGTTCGACGAGGGCCCTGCTGGACGGCAGCTTCTCACCCGGAGAGTAGCGGTTGAGCTCTCTTTTCAGGGCTTCTGCCAGTTCAGCGACGCTGTTACGCTCATGCATGAGAGTGAAAGATAGCGCTATCGGACCGACGACGGTAGCAGTGCAGAGCTCCGGGCGGTCCGCCGCGGCGGACCCCGCGGAAGCCGCGGCCCCTCGTACGGGCAGCGGCGTCCTCCTCGCCGCCCTGGGCGTGGCGACCTTCTCGCTGACGTTCCCCGCGACGGCCTGGGCCCTGGAAGGGCTCGGCCCGTGGTCCGTGACCGCCTGCCGGATGCTGCTGGCGGGCCTGATCGCCGCCGGCTGCATGCTGGCGCTGCGCGTCCGGGTGCCCGCGCGGCGCCACTGGCCCGCCCTGTGCGCGGTGGCCGGCGGCACGGTCGTCGGCTTCCCCCTGCTGACCACACTCGCCCTGCAGACCTCCTCGACCTCGCACGCCGCGGTCGTCGTGGGCCTGCTGCCGCTGACGACCGCCGCCTACTCGGCCGTACGCAACCGGACCCGGCACTCGCGCACGTTCTGGGGCGCGGCGGTCACGGGCGCGGCCGTGGTGATCGCCTTCGCCGTGCAGCAGAGCGGGGGCAGCCCCACGGCCGGCGACCTGTACCTGTTCGCCGCCCTGCTGGTCTGCGCCGCGGGCTACGCGGAGGGCGGGCGGCTCGCGCGCGAGATGCCGGGCTGGCAGGTCATCGGCTGGGCGCTGGTGCTGTGCCTGCCGGTGGCGGCCGCGGGGACCGCGGTGGCGCTGTCGGTCGAGCCCGGGCGGCTCACGGGCCACACGGTCGCGGGGCTGCTGTGGCTGGCCGCGGGATCGCAGTTCCTGGGCATGTGGGTGTGGTACCGCGGTATGAGCGCGATCGGTGTCGCCCGGGCCAGCCAGCTGCAGCTGGCGCAGCCGCTGCTCACCCTGGTCTGGTCGGTGCTGCTGCTCGGCGAGCGGCTGACCCCGGCCGCACCGGTGGCGGCCGTGGCGGTGCTGGTGTGCATCGGGGTGACGCAGCGGGCGCGCGGCTGACCGGGCGCGCGTTGCTCCACCTGGCCGAGGGGCGGGCCATATACCGCCGGTCACCGTAGACTTGGGAGCGTCCCGGCACACACCTCGAACCCCGAACGGAACTCGAACAGAAGGGGCACCGTCGATGCATGCGAGCAAGGGTGACCACCTGGTGGTCCACGGGCGGACGGTCGGCAAGCAGGATCACGTCGTGGAGATCGTCGAGGTGCTGGGGCCCAACGGCACGCCGCCGTACCGGGTCCGCGCCGAGAACGGCCACGAGACGATCATGTCGCCGGGCCCCGACTCGGTGGTCGACCACCGCAAGGCCTCCGGCCAGGGTTAGCCGATCAGGTCTCCCCCCGCCGGGCCGGTCACGGCAAGGGGCAGCCTGCACGCTCTGTCCCGCCGCGACGGCGCTCGGCCTCCGCGGCGGGATCCGGCGGTGCCGTACTCGCCTCAGGTCGTCCGGCACCGCCGAATGCCTCGTCCGCGGCTGCTCACCGTCGCGGCGGAAGCAGCTTGCCGGGCACCGGAGGCACCCGTGACAACGCCCGCGGTCAGTGCGGCGGGCGCACCCGTGCCGGGTAGTGGTCCTTGACCACCCGGGCCATCGCCCCTATCGGGTCCGCGACCACCTGCTTGGCGGAGAAGTAGACGTTCCCGAGCACCTCCGGGTACTCCCGGCACAGCGTGAGGTGGCGCGAGAGCTCGGCCGGGTCCTGCCAGGGCGCGGGCTGCCCGGGGTCGCCCGCCCGGTACAGCGCCTCGCCGACGTACAGCTGCACGTCCGTGTCCCGGACGGTCTCCGCCCACCACGGCACGAGCTTCGCATAGTCCGCGGCGGCGAAGCCGATGTGCCAGTACACCTGCGGCACGATGTAGTCGATCCACTCCTCCAGGACCCACTTGCGCGTGTCCGCGCCGAGGTCGTCGTAGGTCTGCACGCCCGCGCGGGTGTCCGAACCGAGCGGGTCGGCCGAGCGGTTGCGCCAGACCGCGAACGGGCTGATCCCGAACTGCACGTGCCGCTTGCGCCGCTTGATGCGCTGCCCCATCTCCCGCACCAGCAGGTCGATGTTGTCGCGCCGCCAGGCGGCCCGGTCCGGGAAGCCGGAGCCGTAGCGGGCGTACGCGGTGTCGTCGTCGAAGCGCTGGCCGGCCACCGGGTACGGGTAGAAGTAGTCGTCGAAGTGCACGCCGTCCAGGTCGTAGCGGGAGACGGCGTCGAGCATGGCGTCCTGGACGAAGCGGCGCACCTCGGGCAGGCCCGGGTTGTAGTAGAGCTTGCCGCCGTAGGGCACGACCCACTCGGGGTGGATGCGCGCGGGGTGGGTGGCGACGAGCCGGCCGGGGTCGCGGTGGTTGGCGATGCGGTAGGGGTTGAACCAGCCGTGCAGTTCGATCCTGCGCCGGTGGGCCTCGCGCACGGCGAAGGACAGCGGGTCCCAGCCCGGATAGCGGCCCTGAGTCCCCGTCAGGTACTCCGACCAGGGTTCGAACGGGGAGGGCCAGAAGGCGTCCGCGGTCGGCCGGATCTGCAGCATGACCGCGTTGAGGCGGCGGTCGACGGCCGTGTCGAGGAGGGTGATCAGCTCCTCGCGCTGCCGGTCGGGCGCCAGGCCCGGCCTGGACGGCCAGTCGACGTTGACGACGGTGGCGATCCACATTCCCCGGAACTCGCGCTTCCGCCGGCGCTCGCCCGGGGCGCCCGCCCCCGTCGTCCGCGGAGCGGGCCACGACCGTGCCGCGGCCGCTCCCGCCTCGCCGGACGCCAGCATGGCGGACATCATCCCTGCGGCGGTCACGGTGAACCCTCTTCGGGTCATACGCCCCATATGCGGGACCTCTCTTCGCCGTCTCGTCGGATCGGTCACACCGTTCGAGGCCAGCATGCCCGCCCCAGCCCCATCAGGACCGCACGGCGCGGAGTAACGTCTGGAACGAGGCGGGCACCGCGGCGAGACGCGGCCCGCCGGACGACCGAGAACAGCGAAAGGCACGATGTGACGGACACTGTGGCAGACGTAGCGCGTGTCGGGGTGGTGGGCTGCGGCCAGATGGGCGCGGGGATCGCGGAGGTCTGTGCCCGGGCCGGCCTGGACGTCATGGTCGCCGAGACCACCGGGGAGGCCCTGGAGATCGGCCGCACCCGCCTGACCAACTCCCTCGGCAAGGCCGCCGAGCGCGGCAAGATCTCCGAGGAGGAGCGCGACGCGACGCTCGCCCGGCTGAGCTTCACCACCGACCTCGGCGAGTTCGCCGACCGCGACCTGGTCATCGAGGCCGTCGTCGAGAACGAGCAGGTCAAGACCGAGATCTTCCAGGTCCTCGACCAGGTGGTCACCCGCCCCGACGCGATCCTGGCCTCCAACACCTCCTCGATCCCGCTGGTGAAGCTGGCCGTGGCCACCTCCCGGCCGGACCGCGTCATCGGCATCCACTTCTTCAACCCGGCCCCGGTGCAGAAGCTCGTCGAGCTCATCCCGGCGCTCACCACCAGCGAGGAAACGATCAAGCGCGCCGACGCGCTGGTCGCCAACGTGCTGGGCAAGCACGCCATCCGGGCCCAGGACCGCTCCGGCTTCGTCGTCAACGCCCTGCTGATCCCGTACCTGCTCTCGGCCATCCGGATGTTCGAGTCCGGCATCGCCAGCCGCGAGGACATCGACAACGGCATGGAGCTCGGCTGCGCCCACCCCATGGGCCCGCTCAAGCTCTCCGACCTGATCGGCCTGGACACGGTCGCCTCGGTCGCCGACAGCATGTACCAGGAGTACAAGGAGCCGCTGTACGCCGCTCCCCCGCTGCTCCAGCGCATGGTCGACGCGGGCCGCCTCGGCCGCAAGACCGGCTCGGGCTTCTACACGTACTGAGCCGTGCACCCGTACCGAGCGCCCCGGCGCCCGTCACGGAACGTCACCGGCCGGCACCGCCGCACACCCGTGTTCGCACGGGGTGTGCGGCGGTGACTCGCATATACCCCCCGCACACGCTCCCGCTCCGCGCGCCGACACGGTTGACTCGGCTCGTCGGACACACAGGAGTCATTCCGGAAGGGGTACGGAAAGTGACCATGCATCCCGAGCAGGCCACCAGAACGGCTGAGCTCGCGGAGCTCCGTCGTAGCCTCGATGTCGGCGTCGTCCGCATCGACGGCCACCTCGCCCTCCTCACCCAGCGCAGCGATCAGTCGGAACGCGACATCACCGAGATGGCGAACCGGGTCAGGGCCCTGGAGCACGGCAGGTGGCCCCTGCCCTCACTGGCCGCGCTCACCGGTGTCGCCGCCCTGGCACTCGCCGTCTGGCAGGCGACCGGCCGGTGAGCGCGGAGCGAGCCACGGCCGCCGCTCGCGGGGACGGCCGCTAGCCGAGCCGGATGTGGTGCAGCAGCAGGAGCGCCGCCGCCATGTTGGCGGCCGGCACCTCGCCGCGGCCGATCATGTCGGGCACCAGCTTCAGCGGTACCCACTCGCGCCGGTCGGACTCGAAGTCGTCCTCCGGGTCGCCGATGTACTCGGCCTCGTCCGACCAGTAGATGTGGTGCCGGGCGTCGGTGAGGCCGTTGGACGGCTCGACCGACATCAGGTGCCGCAGCGGGCCGGGCCGCCAGCCGGTCTCCTCCTCCATCTCCCGGGCCGCCGCGTCGGCGAGGTCCTCGCCGTCCTCGACGACGCCGGCGGCCAGTTCCCAGCCCCAGTTGTCGGTGATGAAGCGGTGCCGCCACAGCAGCAGGACCTCATTGGCCTCGTTGACCACCGTGGCCACGGCGACGGGCCGCAGCCGGATGAGGAAGTGGTCGAGGTGGCGGCCGTCGGGGAGTTGAACGTCTGCGAGATTGACCCGGAACCAGCGGTTCGCATAGACCGTCCGCTCCCTGAGATTCTTCCAACGCACGTGTTGCCACCTTCCGCCGAGGTGGCCACCTCCCCGGGCGCTGTCCTCACAGGGGCACGCGCAACGCCCCGTCGATCATCTCGGCGGCCTCGGCAGTGGCCGCACACCCGCTTTCGATCAGATGCTCGCGCACCGCCCGGAGCCGGTCCCGTAAGCGCTGCGATTCCATGCCTCTCGCCTGCTCGGTCATCTCCCGTGCGGTGGCCACCGCCTTGTCCGCGTCTCCTTGACGCAGCTCGATGTGCGTGAGCATGGCGAGCCGGTGGACACGTCCCCGGTCGTGGGCGGGGGTGTCGACGGCCCGGTCCGCGTGCTCACGGGCGGGTCCGAGGTCGCCGAGGCTCAGGAGCGCCTCCGCCACCTGCACGTTCACCAGACCGGGCTGTACATAGCCGGTCTCGGCGGGCTCCTGGCCACGGCGGATGCGCTCGGCGGCGGTCTCGGCGCGGCGGATGCAGGCGAGCGCGCCGGCCCCGTCGCCGAGCCGGGCGTACGCCTTGGCCTGCATGGCGTAGAGGTCGGCCGCGAGGGCCGGGGTCAGCTCCGTGCCCGCGGCCCGCAGCGCGGACTCGGCGAACGCCACGGCCTGCCGGTACTCGCGCATGAACAGCGACTGGTTGACGAGCAGGGCGATGACGTAGCCGCCGAGACCCCGGTCGCCGCTGGCCTTGGCCAGCCGCAGCGCCTGGTGGAAGTAGCGCTGGGCCAGGCCGTGCGCGTCGGAGTCGTAGGCGCAGATGCCGGCGACGGCGACCAGCCCGCCGGTGGCCCGGTGCAGCTGACGGCCCGTCTCGTCGGTGTAGCTGCCGCGCAGCAGGGGGGCGGCCTCGGCGTTGAGGAAGCCGACGACGCGGGCGCGCGTCGCGATCCCGCCCGCCTTGCGGTACATCTGCTCGTAGTGGGTGCGGGCCGCGCGCAGCATCTCGATGTCGTCCATGGAGACGCGGGTGAGGCCGCGCCGGGAGACGTCGGCGTCCTCGGGCGGGTTCTCCCACTCCCAGACCGGGATGACGGCGGGGGTCCCGGTGACGGCGGGGGCGGTGACGACGTGCTCGCGCTGCTGCTCGTCGGAGCGCCAGAGGGCGGTGGCCCGTTCGACGAAGCCGGAGAGCGGGGTGTTGGGCAGCCGCGGGCTGCCCGGGGTGCCGAGGCCGATGTCGTCCAGGGTCAGCGCGCGGTGCAGCCGTTCGCCGAGGACTTCGCAGATCAGATCCGGCACCTGGCCGCGGGGCCGCTGGCCCTTCAGCCAGCGGGCGACGGCCGTGTGTTCGTAACGCAGCGCCAGACCCCGGGCCCGGCCTGCCGCGTTGACGTGGGCGGCCAGGCCGGCGTGGGATATGCCCGCTTCGTCGAGGATGGCGTCAAGGAGAGTGTTGGGCTCCATCCTGCCCTCCGCATGCGCTCGGTGGGGCCAGCGTAATGGAGATCCCTTCGCACGGGGTGTGAACCGGCCGTGGCTGAGCGTCAGCGGCGGGGGCGTCCGGACCGGGCCAGACAGGGGCGGGGCTCGCGCTCCTGGGCACGGCATCGGTCGTTGCTCAGCACCAGCAGCGCGATGTCGTCGGAGAGCCGGCCGCCGGTGTGGCGCAGCAGCGCGGACTGGACGTGCTCGATGACCGCGGCGGGGACGACGGGCGCGCGGTCGGCGACGGCGCCGAGGACGCCCGCGAGCGGGAAGAAGGCCCCGTCCGCATCGCGCGCATCCTCCGCACCGTCCGTGTGGAGCACCAGGGCGTCCCCCGGCAGCAGCCGGGTCAGGGGGGCGACGGGCAGCTCGGGCGGCAGCGGGAAGAGCCCGAGCGGCGGCAGCGGATCGCCTCGCCCCACCGCGGCGGCGCGGGGGCCCTCGCAGGCGGTGCGGGAGAGGCGGTACGGCCAGGGGTGGCCGCAGTTGACGGCGGTGACCAGGCCGTCGGGGCGGATCTCCAGCAGCAGGACGGTCACGAACTCCTCGCCCAGCCCGCGCTCCTGCTCCGCCCCGGGCCTGGCCTGGGCCTCGGCGCGGGCGCGCTCGCACAGGTGGCGCTGCAGGGCGCGGTCCAGGCGGCGCAGGACACCGGCCAGGGCGGGCTCGTCGTGGGCGGCTTCGCGGAAGCTGCCGAGGACGGCGGCGACGGTGCCGATGGCCGTCAGGCCGTGGCCGCGCACGTCCCCCATGACGATGCGCACCCCGTACGGCGTGGCCAGCGCCTCGTACAGATCGCCGCCGACCAGGGCGCCCTCGCTGACCGACAGGTGACCGCCGGCGAGGGTGATCCCGTCGAGCCGGGGCGGCAGGGGCCGCAGCAGCACGCGCTGGGCGGTGGCGGCGACCTCGCGGGCGCGCTCCAGCTCGCGCAGGAGCCGGCGCCGGCGGCCGGCGACGGCGCATCCCGTGGCGGCGACGGCGACGGCCGCGAGCAGGTGCACGCCCTCGCCGCGGGGGCTCACGAGCTCCCACGCGACCACTCCGAGTACCCACAGCCCGGGGAGAGCGAACACCACCCCCCGCGGCCGGCGCACCGCTCTTGTCCGAATCATGCCGTTGGCCCCCCTAGCAGCAATGACGCCCCCGATTCTCGCGAGCGATCAGCACTAAGTAACGACCTGGGCCTTCAATTCCACCCTATTGAGCGATATTCAGACACTCCTGAGTGAGGAAACGCGAGAGGGGCGCGTCCGGTTCACCGGACGCGCCCCTCGTTCAGGCCGCAATTGCCTGCGCTCTCCCCGGCCTCCCCCAGCTGCTTCCAGCTGTTTTCAGCCGCGGCTCTCCACCGCGCAGGCGGTCACGCCGCATCACACAGCGTCACGCGCCGCGCAGCACCGCGCCCGTGCGCTCGACGGCCGCGGCCACGGCGGCGTCGCGCGCGCCGGTCGCCTCCTCGGCCGTCAGGGTGCGGTCGGCCGCGCGGAAGCGCAGCGCGTACGCGAGCGACTTCTTGCCCGCGCCGATCTGCTCGCCGGCGAAGACGTCGAACAGGCGCAGCGACTCGAGCAGCTCGCCCGCGCCGGACCGCAGTGCGGCCTCGACGTCGGCGGCCGCCACCGAGGCGTCCACGACGAGCGCGACGTCCTGCGTGGCCACCGGGAAGGAGGACACGTGCGGGGCCTCGACGGCACCGGCGCCGGCCTGCTGCAGGACATCGAGGTCGATCTCCATCGCGCAGGTGCGCTCCGGCAGGCCGAAGGCCTTCACGACGCGCGGGTGCAGCTCACCGGCGGAGCCGGCGAACACCTCGGCGCCCTCGACCACGGCGTAGAACGCGGCGCAGCGGCCCGGGTGGAACGGCGCCCGCTGGTCCTGACGGACGATCAGCGGGGCGCCCGCCTCGCGCGCGACCGTACGGCCGGCCTCGACGGCGTCCGCCCAGCCGGCCGGACGGCCCTTGCCCCAGTAGCCGTCGAGCTCACGGGCCCCCGCGAGGACGGCGGCCGCACGGCGCGGCTGCCGGGGCAGCGCGGCGTTCAGGCCGGCGATCTCCTCGTCGGTGGGACGGCGGTCGACGGGCAGCCGGACCGGGGTGGTCTCCTCGCCGGTGGGCAGGAAGACGAGACCGGTCTCGAACAGGGCCAGGTCGTGCTCGCCACGGCTGTCGTTGCGGCGCAGGGCCGTGAACAGGCCCGGCAGCATCGTGGTGCGCAGCGCCGGCTCGGCCTCGGAGAGCGGGTTGACCAGGCGCACCGTGCTGCGGCGCGGGTCGTCGGCCTCCAGGCCCAGGTGGTCGAGCGCCCAGTCCCCGACGAAGGGGTAGTTGAGCACCTCGACGTAGCCCGCGCCGGCCAGCGCCCGGCCGACGCGGCGGTGCAGCCGCTGCCGGTGGGTCAGGCCGCGGCCGGCGGGGGGCGCCGGCAGGGTGGCGGGCAGGTTCTCGTAGCCCTCGAGCCGGATGACCTCTTCGGCGAGGTCGTTCGGGTCGGTGAGGTCCGGGCGCCAGCTCGGGACGGTGACGATCAGCTCGTCCTGCCCGTAGACGTCGCAGCCGACCTCCTGGAGGTGGCGGACGACGGTCTCCCGGCCGTACTCCACGCCGGCGACGCTGTCCGGGTGGTCGGCGCGCATGGCGATCGTGCGCGGGCCGCTGGGGGCGGCGAACTCGGTCACGCCGGCCTCGGCGGTGCCGCCCGCGAGCAGCACGAGCAGGTCGACGGTGCGCTGGGCGGCCGCGGAGGCCGCCTGCGGGTCGACGCCGCGCTCGAAGCGCTTGGCCGCCTCGGAGGGCAGCTTGTGGCGGCGGACGGCGCGGGCGATGGCGACGGGGTCGAAGTGCGCCGCCTCGACGACGACCTCGGTGGTGCCCGAACCGGCGGCGTGGTCGCCGATCTCGGTCTCGGCGCCGCCCATGACGCCCGCGAGCCCGATGGGGCCGCGGTTGTCGGTGATGACCAGGTCCTCGGGGTCCAGGACGCGCTTGGTGCCGTCGAGGGTGGTCAGCTTCTCGCCGCGCTCGGCGCGCCGGACGCCGATCGGGCCGTCGAGGCGCGAGCGGTCGTAGGCGTGCAGCGGCTGGCCGAGCTCCAGCATCACGTAGTTGGTGACGTCGACGGCCAGGGAGATCGGGCGCATGCCGGCCTTCTGCAGGCGGCGCTGGAGCCAGATCGGGGAGCGGGCCTCGGGGTCGAGACCGGTGACCGTGCGGGCCGTGAAGCGGTCGCAGCCGGCCGGGTCGGCGACCTTGACGGGGTAGCCGAAGGAGTTGGGCGCGGGCACGTCCAGCAGGGCCGGGTCGCGCAGCGGCAGGCCGTAGGCGGTGGCGGCCTCGCGGGCGATGCCGCGCATCGACAGGCAGTAGCCGCGGTCGGGGGTGACCGCGATGTCCAGCACCTCGTCGACGAGCTGGAGCAGCTCGATGGCGTCGGTGCCGGGCTCGTACTCCTGCGGCAGCACGATGATGCCGTGCGTGCCGTCGTCGCCCATGCCCAGCTCCTCGCCGGAGCAGATCATGCCGTGCGAGACCTTGCCGTAGGTCTTGCGGGCGGCGATGGCGAAGTCGCCGGGCAGGACGGCGCCGGGCAGCACGACGACGACCTTGTCGCCGACGGAGAAGTTGCGGGCGCCGCAGACGATCTCCTGCGGCTCACCGGTGCCGTTGGCCGTGCCGACGTCGACGGTGCAGAAGCGGATCGGCTTGCGGAAGCCCTCGAGCTCCTCGATGGTCAGGACCTTGCCGACGACCAGGGGGCCCTTCAGGCCGGCGCCGAGGCTCTCGACGCGCTCGACCTCAAGGCCCGCGGCGATCAGCTTGGCCTGCACGTCGCGACCGGTCTCACCGGCCGGCAGGTCGACGTATTCCCGCAGCCAGGAAAGCGGGGCGCGCATCAGATCTCCATCCCGAACGGCCGGGTGAAGCGCACGTCACCCTCGACCATGTCTCGCATGTCCTCGACGTTGTGGCGGAACATCAGCAGTCGCTCGATGCCGAACCCGAAGGCGAAGCCGCTGTACTTCTCCGGGTCGATGCCCGCGGCGGTCAGCACGCGCGGGTTGACCATGCCGCAGCCGCCCAGCTCGATCCAGCCCTCGCTGGAGCAGGTGCGGCAGGGGCGCTCGGGGTTGCCGGCCGACTCGCCGCGGCAGACATAGCACTGCATGTCCAGCTCGGCGGAGGGCTCGGTGAAGGGGAAGTAGTTCGGGCGCAGGCGCGTGGTCAGGCCCTCGCCGAACAGCGAGCGCACCATGTGCTCGATGGTGCCCTTGAGGTCGGCCATGGTCAGGCCCTCGTCGATGGCGAGGAGCTCGACCTGGGTGAAGACCGGCGTGTGCGTCGCGTCCAGCTCGTCCATGCGGTAGACGCGGCCGGGGCAGATCACGTAGACGGGCGGCTCGCGGTCGAGCATCGTGCGGACCTGCACCGGGGAGGTGTGGGTGCGCAGCACGACGCCGGACTCGGCCTCCTTGGCCTTCTTGCCCGGGGCCTGGACGAACAGCGTGTCCTGCATGGCGCGGGCCGGGTGGTCCTGCGCGATGTTCAGCGCGTCGAAGTTGAACCACTCCGCCTCGACCTCGGGGCCCTCGGCGACCTCGTAGCCCATGGCCACGAAGACGTCCTCGATCCGCTCGCTGAGGGTCGTGATGGGGTGGCGGGCGCCGGCCGGCGTGCGGTCGTAGGGCAGGGTGACGTCCACCGCCTCCTCGACCAGCACGCGGGCGTCGCGCTCCGCCTCCAGCTCGACCTGGCGGGCGGCGAAAGCCTTGTTCACGGCACCGCGGGCCATGCCCATGCGCTTGCCGGCCTCGGCCTTGGCGTGCGGCGGCAGGGCGCCGATCTCGCGGTTGGCGAGGGCGAGGGGCGAGCGGTCGCCGGCGTGCGCAGCCTTGACCTCGCGCAGGGCTTCGAGGTCGGCGGCCGCGGCGACGGCGGCGAGCGCCTCGTCCCGCATGCGCTCGATCTCTTCCGGTTTCAGTGCCTCGACCTCGACAGGGTCATACGACTTATTGGGTGCGGACATCTCTTCCCGTGCTTCCGGTGTGGCTGGCTTCGCTTCGCTGCGCGGCTTTGCCCGACAGATGGGTGCCAAGGACGTGCCAAAGGTGCCAAAGGTCGAGTCTAAGGGGCGCAAGGGGGTCGGTGGGCCCGCGGGCCGCCCGCTCAGGCCTGTGAGAGAAAGGCCGGGGCGCCCACGGGCAGGGTAAATCGGAACCGGGCGCCACCGCTGGCGGCTCGCTCCACGGTGATCGTCCCGCCGTGGGCCTCGACGATGCCCTTGACGATGTAGAGGCCGAGGCCGGTGCCGCCGCGCTTGCTGCCCCGCCAGAAGCGGGTGAAGACGCGGCTCATCGACTCCTCCGGGATTCCGGGCCCCTCATCGCTCACGGTGACCGCCGTACCCTCCGTGTCCTCCGCGCGTGCCTTCAGCAGCGCCGGCGCCACCTCTATCGTGACGCGTCCCTCGCCGTGGCGCACCGCGTTTTCCAGGAGGTTGCCGAGGACCTGGTCGACCTTGTCGGGATCGGCCCAGAGCTCGGGCAGCGGATCGGTGACCTTGATCTCGAAGCGGTCGGCGCGGTGGCCCGCCGTGGTGTACGCCTGCACGTGGCGGCGGACGGCGGCGACGACGTCGACGGGCTGGCGGCGCAGCTCCAGGCGGCCGGAGTCGATCCGGGAGATGTCGAGCAGCTCGGCGATCAGCCGGGTGACGCGGTCCGCGTCGGCGTCGACGGTCTCCAGCATCAGCCGCTTCTGGTCGTCGGTGAACCGCTCCCACTTGGCGAGCAGCGTGGCCGTGAAGCCCTTGACGGACGTCAGCGGCGAGCGCAGCTCGTGGGCGACGGTGGCGATCAGCTCGGCGTGGCTGCGCTCGGTGCGGCGGCGGGCGTCGGTGCCGCGCAGCTGGACGACCAGGCGGCGGACGGGCCCGGTGGGCCGCTCCCGGACGTAGCGCGCGGAGACCAGGACCTCGCGGCCGCCGGGGAGCAGGAGGTTCCGCTCGGGCTGGCCCACCCGGATGGCCAGCCCGCCGTAGGGGTCCGTGAGCGGCCACCAGCGGCGGCCGTCCAGGTCCTCCAGGGGCAGGGCGCTCTCCAGGGGGCGGCCGATCGCCTCGTCGGGCCGGACCGCGGTGATGCGGGAGGCGGCGGCGTTGAAGCAGGTGACGCGGCCGTTCTCATCGGCGACGACGAGGCCGTCCGGGAGGTCGTCGGGGTGCAGGCCGAGGCCGGTGAGCCCCTGCGCGAGGGGGTCGTCCGGCTCAAGGGACCCGTGCGGCGCACGGGCCGCCGCCGGAGCGGCGTCGGCCACGCTTCCGGAAGTCCTGACGTTCATCATCCGCACCCCCTCCCGACTCCCCCGGGGGGCAACCCTACTAGCTGAAGGTCACGGAGCGGCACCCTCCGGGTGCACGCTGCGCACGGGCGGAGGCGTAGAGGCACACGGCGGCGGCGGTCGCGAGGTTCAGGCTCTCGGCCTTTCCGTGGATCGGCACGCGCACCACGGCGTCGGCGAGCGCCCGGGTCTCCTCGGGCAGGCCCCAGGCCTCGTTGCCGAAGACCCAGGCCGTGGGACCGCCCATGGTGCCCCGGTCCAGCTCGGCGTCCAGGTCGCGGTCGCCCGCGCCGTCGGCGGCGAGGATCCGGGCGCCGACGCCCTGCAGACCGCCGACCACCTGGTCGACGGGGACGCCCACGGCGACCGGCAGGTGGAAGAGGGAGCCGACGGAGGCCCGTACGGCCTTGGGGTTGTAGAGGTCCACGGAGGCGTCGGTGAGCACGACGGCGTCCGCGCCCGCGGCGTCCGCGCAGCGCAGGACCGTACCGGCGTTGCCGGGGTCGCGCACGTGGGCGAGGACGGCGACCAGCCGCGGCCGGCCGGCCAGGATCTCCTCGAAGGGCGTGTCCAGGAAGCGGCAGAGGCCGACGATGCCCTGCGGGGTGACGGTGTCGGACATCTCCGCGATGACCTCGTCCGTCGCGGTCAGCACGGGCACGCCGGCGGCGAGGGCGGCGGCGACGATGTCCGCGTGGCGCTCGGCGGCGTCCGGCGTCACATAGACCTCGATCAGGTGATCCACGGCCTCGCGGACGGACTGCGGCCCCTCGGCCAGGAAGCGGCGCTCCTTGGCGCGGAAGCTGCGCTTGGTCAGTCGGCGGGCCGCGACGACACGGGGAGATCGCAGGGAGGTCAGCTCGGGGGCCGCCATGGGCTCACTTTCGGTTGCTGGTGTGCGCGGTGCGGTGGGGTGACGGGACCGGCCGGGCCCGTCACGGCGGGTGCCGGGGGCCGGACGCGAACGGACCCGCAGGCCGTGGGCCTGCGGGTCCGCGTCGCTACAGCCTCGGGGCGCCGGTTCAGGCAGCGGCCTTCGGGGCGTTCACGTCGGCCGGCAGGGCCTTCTGGGCGACCTCGACGAGCGCGGCGAACGCGTTCATGTCGTTGACGGCCAGCTCGGCGAGGATCTTGCGGTCCACCTCGATGTTGGCGGCCTTCAGACCCTGGATGAGGCGGTTGTACGTCATGCCGTTCTGGCGGGCAGCGGCGTTGATGCGCTGGATCCACAGCTGACGGAAGTCGCCCTTGCGCTTCTTGCGGTCGTTGTAGTTGTAGACCAGGGAGTGGGTGACCTGCTCCTTGGCCTTGCGGTACAGGCGCGACCGCTGGCCGCGGTAACCGCTGGCCGCCTCGAGGATCGCCCGACGCTTCTTGTGCGCGTTGACTGCGCGCTTGACGCGTGCCACTTGTTAACTCCTTGTAGCGGGGCCGTGGTGGATTCTCACACGACCCGAAATCGATTGGGTCCCGGTGTGGACGTGCGGCCGAAGCCGGAACGTCACTTGCCGAGAAGCTTCTTGATCTTCTTGGCGTCGGCCGGGGCCATCTCGGCGTTGCCGGTGAGGCGACGCGTCAGGCGGGACGACTTGTGCTCGAGCAGGTGGCGCTTGCCGGCGCGCTCGCGCAGGACCTTGCCGGAGCCGGTGACCTTGAAGCGCTTCTTGGCACCGCTGTGCGTCTTGTTCTTCGGCATAGCGCCGTTCTCTCCTCGTCGTGGCACTCCCCGGCCGTATGAGGGCGTACGGGAGTGTCATCTGTTTCGGTGTGGTGTCCGGGGCGGATGCCCCGGGGGGTCATCCGGGGCGCGGGGCGCCCCCGGATCACGCCTCTGCGGGCTCCTCGGCGGCGTCCGCGGACGAGGCGCCGGAGCGCTCCGCCTTGCGGGCGGCCTGCGCCTCGCGGGCTTCGGCCATCGCCTCGGTCTTCTTCTTGTGCGGACCGAGGACCATGATCATGTTGCGGCCGTCCTGCTTCGGGTTCGACTCGACGAAACCGAGGTCCTGGACGTCTTCCGCGAGACGCTGCAGCAGTCGGTAGCCGAGCTCCGGCCGGGACTGCTCGCGACCACGGAACATGATCGTGATCTTGACCTTGTCGCCCTGCTTGAGGAACCGGACGACGTGACCCTTCTTGGTGTCATAGTCGTGCGGGTCGATCTTCGGCCGGAGCTTCATCTCCTTGATGACCGTGTGCGCCTGGTTCTTGCGCGCCTCACGGGCCTTCATGGCCGACTCGTACTTGAACTTCCCGTAGTCCATGAGCTTGCAGACCGGCGGACGGGCGTTCGCCGCCACCTCGACGAGGTCGAGGTCGTACTCCTGCGCAAGCTCCAGTGCCTTGGCAAGCGGCACGATGCCGACCTGCTCGCCACTGGGACCGACAAGTCGCACCTCGGGGACTCGAATCCGGTCGTTGATGCGGGGCTCGGCGCTGATGGATCCTCCTCGGTAGCACCACGCGGCGGCCTGGCGGGCAGCCACGTAACGTCTTTTCGTAAGACCAACCGCGCCGGTGCAACAAAAATGCCCCGACGGGACACAGGCGGGGCTCCATGAAACCGGAACACCGCCACGGCATGCCGCGGGGCGCATCGGGCAGCTCCATCGTCCGTACGGAACGATGGGCGCCGCCTGACCGGAGACCTGCCGGCCTGGGGCCGGGCGAGGTGGGAGAACGGAGCTCCACTTGTGGGCCGGACACGGAAGCGTCCAGCCGGTCGATCCATAACTCTAGCAGCTGTGGAGCAGGCGTGCTAACCCGTGGCAAACCGATTCGGCACCGGCACGTATCGTGTCCGCCATGAGCGACGCGAACCCCGCCACCCCGGAGAACCAGGGCACCGAGCCCGCTGCGGCCCCCGACTTCGACACCATGACCCGTGACATCGCGGACGTCCCCGCGGTCGAGGTGATCACCACGGTCGCGGTGCACCTGATGAGCTCGGCGGCGGTCAACCTCGGCCTGGCCGAGGAGGGCGACCAGCACAAGGACCTCGACGAGGCCCGCAAGCTGATCACCGCGCTCGCCGGGCTGGTGACCGCCAGCGCCACCGAGATCAGCAACTTCCACGCCGGACCGCTGCGCGACGGCCTGAAGTCCCTCCAGCTCGCCTTCCGCGAGGCGTCCGTCGTGGCGGACGAGCCCGGCCAGGGGCCCGGCGAGAAGTACACGGGCCCCGTCTTCGGCTGAGCCTCCCCCGGCTCCGGCGTTTGCGCGCCCCGGTCAGACCGCGCCCGCCGGGCCCGGCCGGCCGGGGCGTTCCCCGCCTTCCCCGCCCTCGTCCCCGTCGTCGCGGTCCTCCCGCGGCCCGGGGCGCTCCTCCGTCGGGTGCGCGGCCGTCGTCGGCCCCTTCGGGTAGTGCGGCACCGCCAGGTCGTCGGCCAGGTTGGCCGGGCCCATCGGCGGATGGGTGACCCGGTGCGCGCCGGCCGCCAGCACGCCGCCGATCAGCGGCGCGATGATGAACAGCCACAGCTGCGAGAGCGCGCCCCCGCCGGCGAACAGCGCCGGGCCCAGGCTCCGCGCCGGGTTCACCGAGGTGCCCGTCAGCGGGATGCCCACCAGGTGGATCACCGCGAGGGCCAGGCCGATGGGCAGGCCGTCGAAGCCCACCAGCGCGATCTTGTGGGTCACCGAGAGCACGACGAAGACCAGCAGGAAGGTCAGGACGACCTCCGCGAGGAACGCGCCGCCCGTGTTCAGGTGCACGGCCGAGCGGCTGCCCCAGCCGTTGCTGCCGAAGGCGCCGTGCGTCTTCAGCCCCGGCACCTGCTTGGCCAGCAGGAACAGCAGCGCGGCGCCCACGATGCCGCCGAGCAGCTGCGCCACCCAGTACTCGATCGCCGTGCGCGGGGCGATGCGGCCCTCCAGCAGCATGCCCAGCGTCACCGCCGGGTTGACGTGGCAGCCCGAGACCGGGCCCAGTGCGTAGCAGAGGGCCAGCAGGGTGAAGCCGAACGCCAGGGCGATGCCGAGGACCCCGATGTAGTCGGCCGCGAGGACCGCGGAGCCGACGGCGAAGAAGACCAGCAGCAGAGTGCCGAGGAACTCGGCGGCGACGGTTCTCGTCTCCACGGAGTCGAGACTTGCGGCCCCCAGCTTCACGTCCATGGCGCCCTCCAGGGATCTCGTGGACCTCTTCGCATTGTCGGTCGATCCACGACGGGGCGCCTGTCGGCCGGAACGCGGCTAGCGGGTGAAGAGCGGCTCCCCGGGGACGGAGGCGCCGGCAGGCAGCAGGGCCAGGTCGAGGCCGCGGACGAGCCGGGCGCGCAGGACCTCGTCGGAGGCCAGCGCCTCCGCCACGCGCTGCACCGCGGCGGACACCTCGGCGTCGTCGGCCAGGGCCAGCGCGAGGGTGCCGTCCGCGTCCCGCGAGGGGGCCAGGTGGGCGCGGCGCACCGCCGGCTCGGCGGTCAGGACGGCGCGGAGCGCCTCCGCGACCGCCGGGTCCGCCAGGGGGTCGGTGCTCTCGCGGCCCTCGGCCAGGGCCAGCAGGGCCGGGCCCGTCAGCTGGTACGGCACCGGGCCGGCCATATCCAGGACGATCGTGTCGGCCTTCTCGTGCGCGGCCGCCTGCAGGGCCTGGTGCAGGGGTACGGCCACGGGCCGCGCGTCCGGGCGCCAGCGGGCCAGCGACTCGGTGGAGGTGAAGGCCGGCAGCGCCTTGCGGCCGTCCGGCGCCTGCAGCGTCGGCACGGCCATGTCGCTGGTCTTCTCCCGCTTCAGCCCGTCGGGCCCCGTCTCGACCTCGCCGAGAACCGCCACGACGGGGACGAGCAGGCGCGCACCGCGCAGCGCGGCGAGCACGCGCGGCTCGGCGCCGCGGTCACCCGCCCACGCGGCCAGCGCGGCGGTCAGCTCCGCGTCGGCGGAACCGTCGTCGTCGGAGAACCCGGGATCAGGAATGTTCTTGAGCGCCACCCCGAGAGTCTATGGGGCGCCCGGTTCCCGCTCGGGGCCGCCCATGGATACGGCCGGGCCCGCGGGGCCGGGGGCTCCTCAGCCCGTTCTCCGGGGGCGGCGCCACGTCCAGGCCGCCGTGGCCAGCAGGAGCGTTCCCGTCGCGGCCGCCGCCCAGGCCGTGTACTGCGGGGAGCGCGCCGCCGGGGCGTGGGGCAGGCGGGCCGGGTCGGTCCCGCCGAAGTACCGGCTGCCGTACTCGCGGGTGACGCGGGGGCCCGGGCCCTCGGGGGTGAGGGCCGCGCCGCGGGCGATCGCGGCGGCCGGGTCGACGACCCCGGCGCCGAGCGCGTCGCTGCGCCCGCCCGGCGGGGTGTCGCGGGCCGTGTCCACGAGCAGCTTGCGGATCTGGGCGGGGCTCAGACCGGGGTGCGCGGAGCGGACCAGGGCGACGGCGCCGGAGACGAAGGCGGCGGCCGCGCTCGTGCCCCAGCCCTCGTAGTAGCGCCGGTCGGGGTCGGCGATGACGACGTCGACGCCGGGCGCGCTGACGGTCGCGTACCAGCGGCGCGTGGAGAACGCGGCGCGGCTGCCGTAGCGGTCGACGGCCGTCACGGCGATCACCCCGGGGTAGGCGGCGGGGTAGGAGACGCGGTCGCCCTGTTCGCCGCCGTTCCCTGCGGAGGCGACGACGACGGCGCCCTTGCCGAGCGCGTACTGGACGGCGGCGTCCTCCTTCGGCTCGGGGTGGGCGGTGTCGCTGTCGTCGCCGAGGGAGAGGTTGATGACGTCGGCGCCGTGGTCGGCCGCCCAGCGGATGCCGTCGGCCAGGGCGCTGCCGCGCCCGCTGCGGGCCTTGGCGCGGGAGGGGTCGCCGTCCTCCAGGATCACCCGGACGGGAAGGATCCTGGCCTCGGGGGCGACGCCGACGACGCCGTCGGCGCCGTCCTCCCCGTGCCCCCGCCCCGCGATGATCCCGGCCATGGCGGTGCCGTGCCGGGCCCAGGCGCGGTCGCCGGGGCCGGCGCCGAAGCCGATGAGGTCCTTGCCGGGCAGCACCTGCCCGGCGAGGTCGGGGTGGCCGTCGTCGACGCCGGTGTCGAGGACGGCGACGGTGATGCCGTCGCCCTTGGTGGTCTGCCAGGCCTCGTCGGTGTGGAGGGCGTCGAGCGCCCATTCCTGGACGCGTATGGAGTCGGCGTGCGCCGTCCCGGCGGCCGGCAGCACCGCGAGGGTGGTGGCGAGGAGGAACGTGAGCAGGGGCCGGCGGCCCCGGGGCGCGGCGGCGGTCACCGGGCGTCCTCCTGGACGGTCCGGCGCACGGCCTGCCGGAAGCCGCTCTCCACGCGCCCGGCGAGGGCGGATGCCTCGTGGCCCAGCCCGGCCTGGGCGGGGGCGGTGGTGGCGCCGGGGCGGGTGGCGAGGGCGGCGGGCTGCGGGGGCGTGCCGGTGCGGCCGTCGGCGAAGCCGGTGACGGCGTAGACGACGGCGGGGGCGTCGGTGAGGACGCTGAGGGCCCAGCTGGCGCGCTGCGCGGCGCCGAAGCGTTCGGCGGCGGTGCCGCGGGGCGCGTACGGGCGGGGCATCAGGTCGGTGCGCTCGTCGAGCCGTTCGTCGGCGAAGCGGCGGCGCAACTCGCGCATGCCCCGGCTGTCGGCGGCGGTGACGAGCAGTCCGACGGTGGTGACAGCGCTGGAGGTGGCGTCGGTGTAGGTGGCACGGAGCAGCCGCGTGCAGCCGACGGGGGCGAGCACCTTCTCCAGGAGCGGGTCGAAGGCCCCGTCGCACCCGCTGTCGGGGGCGACGCCGATCCGGGTCCACACGCGTGCGGCGCCGCCGGGACCGGCGGTGTCGCCGCGCAGCACGGGCGGGAAGAGTTCGTCGACGGGGACGGTCCGCCAGAGCGTGCCGCCGCGGGCGAAGGCGCGTTCGGCCGCGGTGCCGCCGCCGGTGCCGTCCGCGAGCCAACTCCCGGCGGCGGCGCCGCCGATGAGCCCGAGTCCGAGCACGAGGCAGACGGCGGCGGTGAGGGTGCGGGCGCCGCGGCCGCCCTCCGGCGGGGGCACGTGCGGCGGCTGAGGCGGCCGGGGCGGCTGGGGCGCGAAGTAGGAGGAGGCCGGGAGGGGGCGGACGGGCAGCGCGAGTGCGGGGTCCGTCTCGGTGCTCACCCTGCGCTCCCCCTCGTGAGCCGTCTCCCCGCTACCGGGGCTTGGTTGCCCTTCGGGACAGGCCGGTTCGTATCCGGACATCACGCCGCCGGGCTGCGGCCCACGGTGTGGGCGCCACTCTACGGGGCGGGCGGCGGGGGCTGCCATCTCGCCCGTGCGGGGCCCCTATCCACCGGCGGATGCCTCTGGCAAGCTGCGCCCATGCGTCTTCCCGCCGCACCTCCCGTCGCCTGCGCAAGCGCCGAGCGGGCCCGTCTGGACCGGGCGACCGCCTCCTACGACGCCCCGCTGGCCGTGGTCGACCTGCAGGCGTTCGACGCCAACGCGGCGGATCTGGTGCGCCGGGCGCAGGGCAAGCCGGTGCGGGTGGCGAGCAAGTCCGTGCGCTGCCGGGCGCTGCTGGAGCGCGCGCTGGTGCGGGACGGCTTCACGGGTGTGATGAGCTTTTCGCTGGCCGAGTCGCTGTGGCTGGCGCGTTCGGGCATCGAGGACGTGCTGCTGGCGTATCCGTCGGCGGACCGGGCGGGGCTGGCGGAGCTGACCTCGGACCCGAAGCTGGCCCGGGCGGTCACAGTGACCGTGGACGACCCCGCGCAGCTGACGCTGATCGACGCGGCCCGGGCGGGCCGCGAAGAGGTGCGGGTGTGCCTGGAGTTGGACACGTCGTTGCGGCTGCTGGGCGGCAGGCTGCGGCTCGGGGCGCTGCGTTCCCCCGTGCACGATCCGGAGCGGCTGGCGGACCTCGCCCGCTCCGTCGTGCGCCGGCCGGGTTTCCGCCTGGTGGGCCTGCTGGCCTACGAGGCGCATGTGGCGGGTGTGGGGGATGCGGTGGCGGGGCGGCCCCTGTACTCCCGTTCGGTCCGGCTGATGCAGGCCGCGGCGCGCAGGGAGCTGGCGGCGCGCAGGGCGGAGGCCGTCCGGGCCGTGCGCGCGGTGGCGGACCTGGAGTTCGTCAACGGCGGCGGTACGGGCAGTGTGCAGCACACCGCCGCGGAGGACGCGGTGACGGAGGTGGCGGCCGGTTCGGGGCTGTTCGTGCCGCGGCTGTTCGACCACTACCGGTCGTTCCGCGGCCGTCCGGCGGCCCTGTTCGCGCTGCCGGTGGTGCGTCGTCCGGGGCCGGGCGTGGTGACCGCCCAGGGCGGCGGGTACCCGGCGTCGGGCGCGGCCGGAGCGGACCGGCTGCCGCATCCGTACCTCCCGGCGGGCCTGCGGCTGGATCCCCGCGAGGGCGCGGGCGAGGTGCAGACGCCGCTGACCGGGCAGCCCGCCGACGACCTGCTGGTGGGCGACAAGGTGTGGTTCCGGCACGCGAAGGCGGGCGAGATGTGCGAGCGCTTCGAGGCGCTGCACCTGATCGACGGCGACCGCGTGGTGGAGACCGTCCCGACGTACCGCGGCGAGGCCCGTACGTTCCTGTGAGTCCGCGCGCCCGCGAGTCCGCACGGCCCGCGACGCCGGGTGCCGGGCCGTGCGCCGTGCTCCTGCGGCAGGAGGGGATACGGGGACCGGTGCGCCGTCGGCGACCGGTCCCCGTAGCGCGCGAGGGCGTCAGGAACGGCTCGGGGAGCCTCAGAAGGCCTTGTCGGCCTGGTCCGGGATCACGGAGCCGTCGGCGCGCCGGACGGGCACCTTGGTGCCGTCCTCGGCCGTGGCGCCGGTCGTGGAGCACGGGTACGTGCCGGACTTGCGCGGCATCGGCTCGATGAACATCGGGTTGGCGACCCAGCGGCGGTCCGCGTCGTCGTAGGCGCGGCACATCAGCTCGGACTTGTTGCGGTTGATGGCCACGTGCGCGCCGGTGGCGTCGTTGACGAACGTCACGTCGGTGTCGGCGTCGCCCGCGCCGAGCGCGATGCGGTGGTCGAAGTCCTGCTGCTGCCAGGCCTTCGCGCCCTTGATCTTGAAGATCTCCTGGTTGATCATGCAGCGCTTGCCGTCCATGTACGGCAGGGCGTCGCCGCGGCCGGTCTCGACGCCGCCGCAGCCCTTGATGGCCGTGGTGAGGCGGCCGTGCTTGGTGACGCTGCGGATGCCGATGGTGTGCTTGCGGTCCAGGCCCACGCCGCTCGACCAGGCCTCGGCGATCGGCTCGGAGGAGGCGGAGACGATGTAGACGTCGAAGCCGGCCGCCTTGAGCGTGCGGATGAGGTCCTTCTGCTGGTCGTAGTAGCGGACGTAGCCGGCCAGGGTGTGGGTGCCGACGGTCTGCTTGGTGCCGACGGGCGCCGCGAGCTGCTCGGCGCGCGCCTGCTTGGCGAAGGAGGTCAGGGCGGCGGGGGTGTGACCGGCGAACAGCTGGGGGATCCAGGCGTAGCCGGGCACGGTGCGGCGGTGGTTCCAGTCGCCGGCGAAGGCGGCCTCCCCGGCCATGGTCTGCGACTTCTCGCGGATCTCGAAGATCTCGTCGGCGCAGGCGGCGTTCTTGGAGGTCGGCAGCGGCCGGCCGGGGCGCACGGCCGTGCCGCACGCCTTGGCCAGGGCCTTGTCGGCGGCCGGGGTGAGCCAGGCGCTGGTGTCCTTCCAGCTCTTCGGCTGCAGGATCTTGTCGTGCTTGAGGGCCCAGGCGAGCGTGGCGTCGGTGATGTCGTTCTTGACCACCGTGTTGTCCCAGTCGAAGGCGGCGACGGGGCGGGGGCCCTTCTTGCCGGAACAGGTGCCGCGCTCGTCGATCATCTTCTGGAGCCTGGCGCGGTTGTCGCCGGCCCACGGAAGCTTCTTGTCGAGCTGGGGGCAGTTGCGGCGGGGGGCGTCGTGGGCGGGGGCCGCTGTGGCCGGGACCGTCGTGGCGAGGGCCGCGGCGGCAGCGAGGCCGACGACGATGGCGGACTTGGTGCGCATGTGCTCTCTTTGCGGTGGTGCGTGCGGTGGCAGGGAATCCACGGCGGGACCGGCCCGCGGGTCTGCGCCCGCGAGCCGGTCCTACCGTTTGATCATGGACCCTACAGCGGGGTCACGTAAGCGCCCGCGATGCCACCGTCGACGAGGAACTCGGCGGCGTTGACGAAGGACGAGTCGTCGCTGGCGAGGAAGGCGACGGCGGCCGCGATCTCCTCGGGCTCGGCGAACCGGCCGACGGGCACGTGCACCAGGCGGCGCGCGGCCCGCTCGGGGTCCTTGGCGAAGAGCTCCTTGAGCAGCGGGGTGTTCACCGGCCCCGGGCACAGGGCGTTGACCCGGATGCCCTCGCGGGCGAACTGCACGCCGAGCTCGCGGGACATCGCCAGCACGCCGCCCTTGGAGGCGGTGTAGCTGATCTGCGAGGTGGCGGCGCCCATGACGGCGACGAAGGAGGCGGTGTTGATGATCGAACCCTTGCCCTGGCGCTGCATGTAGGGCAGGGCGGCCTTGCAGCACAGATAGACGGAGGTGAGGTTGACCTCCTGGACCCGCTTCCAGGCGTCGAGGCCGGTGGTGAGGATCGAGTCGTCGTCGGGCGGGGAGATGCCGGCGTTGTTGAAGGCGACGTCGACCGAGCCGTAGGTGTCGTAGGCGGTCCTGAAGAGCGCCTCGACCTCCTCGGGGCTGGTGACGTCGACCTTGACGAAGAGCCCGCCGGTCTCGGCGGCCGCGGCCTTGCCGGCGGTCTCGTCGATGTCCGCGCAGACGACGCGGGCGCCCTCGGAGGCGAAGCGGCGGGCCGTGGCCAGGCCGATGCCGCTGCCGGCTCCGGTCACGACGGCGGTGCGGCCGACGAGTCGGCGGCAGACGGGGGTCTGGTCGGTCACTTGTTTACTCCTCGGTGCTGATGAAGACGTTCTTGGTCTCGGTGAAGGCGGCCAGCGCGCCGGGGCCCAGCTCGCGGCCCAGGCCGGACTGCCCGAAGCCGCCGAACGGCGTCCAGTAGCGGACGCTGCTGTGGGAATTGACGGAGAGGTTCCCCGCGGCGACGGCGCGGGAGACGCGCAGGGCGCGGGAGACGTCGCGGGTCCAGATCGAGCCGGAGAGCCCGTAGTCGGTGGCGTTGGCGATCCGCACCGCCTCCGCCTCGTCCTCGAAGGGGATGACGACGGCGACCGGGCCGAAGATCTCCTCGACGGCGGTGCGGTCCTCCGGGCGGCCCTCCAGGACGGTGGCGGGGTACCAGAAGCCCTTGCCCGCCGGGGCCTCGCCGCGGATGGCGGCGGGGGCGGACTCGGGGACGTAGGACCGTACGCGTTCGCGCTGCGCGGCCGAGATCAGCGGGCCCATCCGCGTGGCGGGATCCGCCGGGTCGCCGACGGTGAAGGACTTGACGGCCGGCTCCAGCAGCTCCATGAAGCGGTCGAACACGGAGCGCTGGACGAGGATGCGGCTGCGGGCGCAGCAGTCCTGCCCGGTGTTGTCGAGGAAGGAGCCGGGGGCGGCCGCGGCGGCCCGCTCGACGTCGGCGTCGGCGAAGACGATGTTGGGGCTCTTGCCGCCGAGTTCGAGCGTCACGCGCTTCACGCCCGCCGCGCACTTGGCCATGATCTGCTTGCCGACGGCGGTGGAGCCGGTGAAGACGACCTTGGCGACGCCGGGGTGTTCCACGAGGGCGGCACCGGCGACGGGCCCGTCGCCCGGGAGGACCTGGAAGAGGCCCTCGGGCAGCCCCGCCTCCAGCCCGAGCTCAGCCAGCCGCAGGGCGGTCAGCGGGGTGGTCTCGGCCGGCTTGAGAAGCACGGCGTTGCCCGCGGCCAGGGCCGGGGCGACGCCCCAGGCGGCGATGGGCATCGGGAAGTTCCACGGGGCGATGACCGCGACGACGCCGAGGGGCTCGTGGAAGGTGACGTCCAGGCCGCCTGCGACGGGGATCTGCGCGCCGGTCAGCCGCTCCACTCCCCCGGCCGCGTACTCCAGCAGGTCGCGGGCGTTGCCCGCTTCCCAGCGGGCGTTGCCGATCGGGTGGCCGGCCTCGCGGACCTCCAGCTGCGCGAGCTCCTCCAGGTGCGTGTCGACGGCGTCGGCGAAGCGGCGCAGCTGCCGGGCGCGGTCGCCGGGGGCCAGGGCGGCCCAGCTGCGTTGGGCTTCGGCGGCGCGGCGGACTGCCGCGTCGACGTCTTGCGGCGTCGCCGCGGGGACGGTGGCGACGAGTTCCTCGGTCGCGGGGTTGATGATGTCCAAGGCGGTGTCCTTACATCCGCTCGAAGGAGCGGAACCGCTCCCAGTCCGTGACGGCCGTGTCGTACGCCTCCTGCTCGACGCGCGCCATGTGCAGGTAGTGCTCGACGACTTCGTCGCCGAAGGCCTCCCGGGCGATGGGGCTCCGCTCCCACAGCGCCGCGGCCTCGCGCAGGGTGGCGGGGACGTGCTCGGCGTCGCCGGCGTAGGCGTTGCCGGTGCAGACCTCCGGCAGCTCCAGCTCGTGCTCGACGCCGTGGAGCCCGGCGGCCACCATGCCCGCGACGGCGAGGTAGGGGTTGACGTCCCCGCCGGGCAGCCGGTTCTCGAAGCGGTGGGAGTGGCCGCGGCCGATGACGCGCAGGGCGCAGGTGCGGTTGTCGGGGCCCCAGGCGACGGCGGTGGGGGCGAAGGAGCCGGGCCGGAACCGCTTGTAGGAGTTGATGTTCGGCGCGTAGAGGAGGGTGAAGTCGCGCAGCGCGGCCAGCTGTCCGGCCAGGAAGTGCCGCATCGTCTTCGACATGCCGTACGGGCCCTCGTCGTCGGCGAGGACGGGCCGCCCGGCCTCGTCGCGCAGCGACAGGTGGATGTGACAGGAGTTGCCTTCGCGGGCGTCGTACTTGGCCATGAAGGTGAGCGCCATGCCCTCCTGGGAGGCGATCTCCTTGGCTCCGGTCTTGTAGACGGCGTGCTGGTCGCAGGTGGTGAGGGCCTCGTCGTAGCGGAAGGCGATCTCGTGCTGGCCGAGGTTGCACTCGCCCTTGGCGGACTCCACGGTCATCCCGGCGGCGCCCATCTCGTTGCGGATGCGGCGCAGGAGGGGTTCGACGCGGCCGGTGCCGAGGACGGAGTAGTCGCAGTTGTACTGGTTGGCCGGGGTCATGTCGCGGTAGCCGCGCCCCCAGGCCTGCTCGTAGGTGTCCTTGAAGACGATGAACTCCAGCTCGGTGCCGGCGTACGCGCTCCAGCCGTGCTCGGCCAGCCGGTCGAGCTGGCGGCGCAGGATCTGGCGGGGCGAGGCCGGGACGGGCGAGCCGTCGTGCCAGGCGAGGTCGGCGGTGAGGAGGGCGGTGCCCGGGTTCCAGGGGGTGCGGCGCAGGGTGGAGAGGTCGCCGCGCATGGCGAAGTCCCCGTAGCCGCGCTCCCACGACGACATGGCGTAGCCGTCGACGGTGTTGAGGTCAACGTCCACGGCGAGGAGGTAGTTGCAGCCTTCGGTGCCGTGGTCGAGGACGTCGTCGAGGAAGAACCGGGCGGCGAACCGCTTCCCCTGGAGTCGTCCCTGCATGTCGGTGAAGGCGAGGACGACGGTGTCGATCTCCCCGGTGTCGACCAGCCTGCGCAGCTCCTCGACGGCGAGCGGGGGCGTGCGGTCTGCCACAGTGATGCCTCCTGTCGGTGCGACCGGAGGTCTTAAGGTAGGGCTGTAGACCATTAAAGGGAAGGGGTCAGATGAACGATCATGCGACGGACCGCCTGGCACCGGTGCTGCGGCCGGTCCGCGCGGGCAACGGATTCGAGGAAGCGCTGGAGCAGATACTCCAGATCATGCGGCTGGGCCTGGTGGCCGAGGGGGAACGGCTGCCCGCCGAGCGCGAGTTGGCCGACCGCCTGCGCGTCAGCCGGGTGACCCTGCGCGAGGTGCTCAAGGTGCTGCAGGACCAGGGCCTGGTCGAGAGCAGGCGCGGCCGCTACGGCGGCACGTTCGTGCTGGCACGGCCGGCGACCGCGGGCGAGGAGGAGCTGCGGCGCCGGGTCGCCGACGTGGACGTGGAGGACACGCTGCGCTTCCGCGAGGTGCTGGAGGTGGGCGCGGCCGCGCTGTGCGCCGCGCACGGGCTCCCCGAGGGCGGGGCCGAACGGCTGCGCGCGGCACTGGCCGCCACTCACGACGCGCCGCTGGCCGAATACCGGCGCATGGACACCCTGTTCCACCTCACATTGGCCGAACTGTCGGGCTCCCCCTCGCTCGCCGAGCAGTACGCCGCGGTCCGGGCGACGGTCAACGACCTGCTGGACTGCATTCCGCTGCTGGTGCGGAACCTGGAACACTCCCAGCTGCAGCACACCGCGCTCGTGGAGGCGGTCCTGGACGGCGACGCGGAAGCGGCGCGCGAGGTGATGCGCGAGCACTGCTGCGGGACGGCGGCGCTCCTGCGGGGCTTCCTGGCGTAGCTCGCACAAGCCCCGTCAACCCCCGGGAACCCGTCTCGTAACCAGTCTTTTACGCAAGGGGCTTGCCGAATCAGCCACGTCGAGGCAAAGGTATGGCGCAAAACCTTTACCTCCCGAGGCAGGAGCGGCAGCATGCCCGAACGCACGGAGACACCCACGGCACCGCCGAGCGCCTCGGACCGGCCGGCGGACTACCTGGAGAAGCGCACGCTGCGCCGCGGCAGCGCCGGCCCCCTGCTGCTGACCGGCCTCGGCGTCGCCTACGTCGTCTCCGGCGACTTCTCCGGCTGGAACTTCGGCCTCGCGCACGGCGGCTTCGGCGGACTCGCCGTCGCCGCCGCCCTGATGGGCCTGATGTACACCTGTATGGTCTTCGCCCTCGCGGAGATGGCCTCGATCCTGCCGACGGCGGGCGGGGGCTACGGATTCGCGCGGCGCGCGCTCGGCCCGTGGGGCGGCTTCCTCACCGGCACCGCCATCCTCATCGAATACGTCCTCGCGCCCGCCGCGATCTCCCTCTTCATCGGCGACTACGTGGAGTCGCTCGGCCTGTTCGGGCTCACCTCGTCCTGGCCGGTGTACCTGGCCTGCTTCGTCGTCTTCATCGGCATCCACCTGTGGGGCGTGGGCGAGGCCCTGAAGTTCAGCTTCGTCGTCACCGGCATCGCCGTCGCCGCGCTGCTCGTCTTCGCGGCGGGCGCGTTCACCGACTTCGACGCGGGGCGGCTGCACGACATCCCCGTCGACACCGGCGCGCTCGGCGCGTCCTCCTGGCTGCCGTTCGGGCTCCTCGGGATCTGGGCGTCCTTCCCGTTCGGGATGTGGTTCTTCCTCGGCGTCGAGGGCGTGCCGCTCGCGGCCGAGGAGACCAAGGACCCCGTGCGCTCGCTGCCCCGGGCCATGGCCACGTCCATGGGCATCCTGCTGGTCCTCGCGCTCCTGACCTTCCTCGCCTCGACCGGCGCGGGCGGGGCGGACGCACTCAAGGACGCCGGGAACCCGCTGGTGGCCGCCGTACAGCCGGACGGGCGGCCCACCGTGCTCGGCCGCATCGTCAACTACGCGGGGCTCGCCGGCCTGGTGGCCTCCTTCTTCTCCCTCATCTACGCCGGCTCACGGCAGCTCTTCGCCCTCTCCCGGGCCGGCTACCTCCCCCGCTTCCTCTCCCTGACCAGCCGCCGCAAGGCCCCCTGGCTGGGCCTGGTGGTGCCCGGCGCGCTCGGGTTCGGGCTCGCGGCGGCGAGCGGCGACGGGGCGCGGATGCTCAACGTCGCCGTGTTCGGCGCCACCGTCTCCTACGCGCTGATGTCCCTCTCGCACATCGTGCTGCGGCGCCGCGAGCCGGGCCTGGAGCGGCCCTACCGGACACCGGGAGGCGTCGCCACCTCGGCGCTCGCCTTCGTCCTCGCCTGCGCGGCGCTGGTGGCGACCTTCCTGGTGGACGTCACCGCCGCCCTCGTCGCCCTCGGCGTCTACGCCGTGGCCGCCGTGTACTTCGCCTGCTGGAGCCGGCACCGGCTCGTCGCCGGGGCGCCCGAGGAGGAGTTCGCGGCGCTCGCGGCGGCGGAAGCGGAACTGAACCGCGACTGACCATGTGATCAACGCCGTAGCGTACGGAACGACCACGTACGGAAAGGACCCGCTCCATGCTCCGCCAGCCACTGATCGGTGTCACCACCTACCTCACCCGGGCCCGCTGGGGCGCCGCGTGGGACCTGCCGGCCGCGCTCCTGCCCGCCTCCTACGCCCAGCACGTCCAGCGGGCCGGCGGCCTCGCCGTACAACTGCCGCCGGACGAGCCGGCCACCGCCGGCAACCTGGTGCGGCGGCTCGACGGACTCGTCCTCGCCGGCGGGGAGGACCTCGACCCCGTCCTCTACGGCGAGCAGCCGCACCCGCGCGCGGGCGTGCCGGTCCCCGAACGCGACGCGTGGGAGCTGGCGCTGCTGGGCGCCGCGCTGGAGCGGGGCGTCCCGGTGCTCGGGATCTGCCGCGGCATGCAGCTGATGAACGTGCACGCCGGCGGCTCGCTGTGCCAGCACCTCCCGGACGAGGTGGGGCACGAGGACCACAACCCCGCCGTGGGCACCTTTACCGACCACCTGATCAAGCCGGAACCGGACAGCCGCCTGGGCCGCCTCCTCCCCGAACCCTGCGACGTCGCCACGCACCACCACCAGTCCGTGTCCCGCCTGGGCGACGGCCTCGTCGCGACGGCCCGCGCGGAGGACGGCACGATCGAGGCACTGGAACGCCCGGGCGACCTCTTCGCGGTGGGCGTCCAGTGGCACCCCGAAGCGCGGGACGACTTGCGTCTGATGCGAGCCCTGGTCGAGGCGGCGTCGGCCGCCTGAAACGCCCGCGGGCGGGCCCGCAACGGCCGGTGGTGTCCTACGTGTACGCCCGGGCGCCGGCTCGGCACCGCCGATGAGGCCCTACGTGGCGATGCGCCGTCGCGGCGGAGGGGCGGGCCCGGTGCGGGAGCGCTAGGACGTCCGGGTCAGGCCCAGCAAGGCACGGGCCGGGCCCGTGGGGCGGTGGCCCGCGGGCCAGACGGCCCGGAGGGCGCGGTGCAGGTCGAGGCCGGCGACGGGGATCTCGACCAGGCGGCGGGCCGCCAGCTCCTCGCCGATGGCGAGCTCGCTCAGGACGCATGGGCCCGCCCCGCTGACCGCGGCCGCCTTCGCCGCCGTCGTGGAGGCGAGTTCGAGCAGCGGCTCGGCGAGCCCCCCGTGCGCGGCGAGGGCCGCGTCCAGCACCTGCCGCGTGCCCGAGCCCCGCTCGCGGAGGATCAGCGGGGTGGCCGCCAGCTCCGCCGCGCCGACCGGGGTCCGCCGCCGGGCCCAGGGGTGGGCCGGAGCCGTGACGACCACGAGCCGGTCGCCGCCGACGACCGCGCCGTCCAGCCCGGCCGGGGCGGCGAGGCCCTCCACGAAGCCCAGGTCCGCCTCGCCGGCCCGCAGCCGCTCCGCGACGGCCGCCGAGTTCCCGGCGATGAGCGTGACGGCCGTGCCGGGGAGCCGGGTGCGCAGGGCGACCAGCCAGCCCGGCAGCAGGTACTCGGCGATGGTCATGCTCGCGGCCACCCGCAGCCGCGAGTCCCGCTGCCCGCGCAGCGCCTGCGCCCCGGCGTCGAAGGCCTCGGCCGCCTCCACGACGCGCCGCGCCCAGTCGGTGACGAGCACCCCGGCGTCCGTCAGCCGCGACCCGCGCGGCGACCGCTCGACGAGGCCGACGCCGAGCATCCGCTCCATGGAGCGGATCCGCCCGCTGGCGGCGGGCTGGGTGATGCCCATCTCGCGCGCGGCCCGCCCCAGGCTGCCCAGCCGGGCGACGGCCAGCAGCAGCTCCAGCGCCGCGAGGTCGGGCACGCGGTGCGCGAGCGGACCCCGCCGGCCGCCACCGTCCTCGTTACTCATAAATTCAGCTTATGTCCTCATAGAGACAAGGCCCCTGGTGGCCGGGCCCCCCGCGGCCGACGCTGGACGCATGAGCGCCTCCGCCACAACCGCCCGCACCACCTCCCCCCTCCGCCACCTGGGCCCGAACTGGTACGCCGCCGTCATGGGCACCGCGATCGTCGCGAGCGCCGGCGCGGCGCTGCCCGTACGGCCGCCGGGCCTGCGCGGGGCGTGCGAGGCGGTGTGGGCGCTGTCGGCGGCGGCGCTGGCCGTGCTGCTGGTGGCGCGGGCCGTGCACTGGGCCCGCCACTCCGACCAGGCGCGCCGCCACCTCGGCGACCCGGCCGTGGCACCGTTCTACGGCTGTGCGGCGATGGCGCTGCTGGCGGTCGGCGGGGCCACCCTGTCCGTGGGCCCGGGGGTCGTCGGCCAGGGCGCCGCGGTCACCGCGGACGCCGTGCTGTGGGTGGCGGGCACCGTGACCGGCCTGGCCGCGGCGGCGGGCATCCCGTACCTGATGGTGACCCGGCACCGCATCGAGCCGGGCCAGGCCTCCCCCGTGTGGCTGCTGCCCGTGGTCGCCCCGATGGTGTCCGCCGCGCTGGGCCCCGCCCTGGTTCCGCACCTGCCGGCCGGCCAGTGGCGGGCGGCGATGGTCCTGGCCTGCTACGGCCTCTTCGGGATGAGCCTCCTGGCGACCCTGCTGATCCTGCCCGCGGTCTTCGCGCGGCTGATCCACCACGGCCCGCTGCCGCTCGCGCTGACCCCGGCCCTCTTCCTCGTCCTGGGCCCGCTGGGCCAGTCGACCACCGCGGTCGGCAACCTCGCCGACGCCGCGCAGGGCGCGCTCCCCGCCCCGTACGCGCACGCGGCGGCGCCGTTCGCCGTGCTGTACGGGGCCCCGGTGATGGGTTTCGCGCTGCTGTGGCTGGCCCTGGCCGCGGCCCTGGTGCTGCGGGCGTTCCGGCAGGGCATGGGCTTCGCGATGACCTGGTGGGCGTTCACCTTCCCCATAGGCACCTGCGTCACCGGCGCCGCGGCCCTGTCCCGCCACACGGGCCTGCACGCCCTGACCTGGCTGTCGGCGGGCCTGTACATACTGCTGGTCGCCGCCTGGGCGGTGGCGGCCGCCCGCACCGCGCACGGCCTGGTCAGCGGCCGGCTGCTCGCAGCGCCGCGCCCAGCACCTCAGCCGCTTCCCGCAGTGAGGGTCCGTACCACGTGAGGTGACGCCCGCTGACGAGCGCGCACGGCAGCCCGGGGAAGGACTCCGGGCCGTCGTCGCGCGTGAATCGGTAGGGCTCGTCGGGCAGGACGGCCAGCTCGGCGCCGCACGCGTTCAGCTCGTCGAGGGGGACGCGCGGATAGCGCTCGGGGTGGCCCGCGTGGACGTTGGCGACGCCGAGCCGGGCGAGGACGTCGCCGGCGAAGGTGTCCCGGCCGAGGACCATCCACGGCCGCCGCCAGACCGGCACCACGGCCCGTACCGCCGGCCCGGCGGCGCGCACGTCCCGCCACGCGTCCTCCGCGTCGGCCAGCCACGCGGGCCTGACCAGGCCGCAGCCGCGCACCAGAACGCGCTCCAGCTCGGCGAACGCCCGGGGCAGCGTGCGCACTTCGGTGACGAGCACCTCCAGCCCGGCGGCGCGCAGCGCGCCGAGGTCGGGCGCGCGGTTCTCCTCCTCGTTGGCGAGGACGAGGTCGGGCGCGAGGGCGGCGATGCGCGCCGTGTCGGGGTTCTTCGTGCCGCCGATCCGTACGACGTCCAGGCCCGCCGGGTGGTCGCACCAGTCGGTGGCGCCGACGAGCAGCCCGGGCTCGGTCGCGGCGACGGCCTCCGTCAGCGACGGCACGAGGGAGACGACACGGCGTACGGCGGGGCGGCTGCTCCTGGACGGGACCACCGCCCCACCGTACGCCTGTTCGTCAGTGGCGGACAGGCGCCAGCTTGTCGGCGAGGCCCGGGCGGGCGTCCAGCCAGCGGCGCGCGGACTCCTTCTCCTTGCCCTTCCCGCCGTTCTGGATCTCGACCTCCAGGGAGGCGAGGTCCTTCTCGGACAGCTTGAAGTCCTTCAGCCAGGCCGTGACCTCGGGGAAGTCCGTGCCGAAGTCCTTCTTGCCGACGGCGTGGATCTCCTCGCCCTTGCCCCAGGCCCCCTTGGGGTCCTTGAGCTTCTTCAGCTGGTGCTTGCCGTAGGCCCAGTGCGGCGACCACAGGGTGGTGACGATGGGCTCCTTCTTCTTGATGGCCCGGTCGAGGTCGGCCAGCATCGAGGAGGTGGAGGAGGAGACGACCTTGTACTCGCCATCCAGTCCGTACTCCTTGAGGACCTTGTCGTTGAGCGTGCCCATCATGCCCGCGCTGGACTCGATGCCGACGATCTTCCCGCCGAACAGGGCGCTCTTGCCCTTGAGGTCCTCCAGCGAGTCCACGCCCTTGACGTAGTCGGGCACGGACAGCTCCAGCGAGGTGGGCCCGTACCAGGCGCCCAGGTCGGTGAGCTTGTCGCGGTAGCGGTCCATGTACTGCTTGTGGGTGGTCGGCAGCCAGGAGTCGAACTGCAGGTCCATCTGGCCCTGCGCCAGCGCGGTGTACAGCGGCCCGGGGTCGAGCTGCTTGACGTCCGGCTTGTAGCCGCGGTCCTCGAGGATGTTCTGCCACAGGTAGGTGGTGGCGACGGCCTCGTCCCAGGGGAAGTAGCCGAGCTTGATGCCCCGGCCCTGGCCCACGTTCGCGCCCGCGGCCACGTTCTGCCGGCCGTCGCCGTTGCCGGCGAGGTTCATCCCGCCGGCGACCAGCGCGAGGACGACGACACCGACGGCGGCGACGGCCGTGCCGGGCCGGTAGCGCAGGAAGGCCGGCCCGCGGGTGGCGGACGCGGCCTTGGCGGCGGCGCGCCGGCCGAGCGGGGAGACCCGCTGGTTGAGGGCGCCGGTCATGCGGTCCAGGTAGATGGCGAGGACGACGACGGCCAGGCCGCTCTCGACGCCGCCGCCGATGTCGACCTTGGTGACGGCCGCGTAAACGGCCTCGCCGAGGCCGCCCGCGCCCGCCATGCCGGCGATGACGACCATGGACAGGGCCAGCATGATGACCTGGTTGACGCCCGCCATGATCGTGGGCAGGGCGAGGGGCAGCTGCACCCGGGTCAGGGTGTCGCGCGGCGTGGTGCCGAAGGCCGTGGCGGCCTCGACGAGCTCGCCGTCGACCTGCCGGATGCCCAGCTCGGTCATGCGCACGCCGGGCGGCATCGAGAAGACGACGGTCGCGATCAGGCCGGGGATCGGGCCGATCGAGAAGAACATGACGCCGGGGATCAGGTAGACGAAGGCGGGCATCGTCTGCATGACGTCCAGAGCGGGCCGCAGGACCCCGCTGACCTTGCTGCTGCGCGCCGCCCATATGCCGAGCGGCACGGCGACCAGCAGCGTGATCAGGCTCGCGACGAGGACGAGCGACAGCGTCGCCATCGCCGCCTCCCACAGGCCGAAGGAGTCGACCAGGGCGAAGCCCGCGAAGGTGAGCACGGCGGGCAGCAGCCCGCGCAGCCACCAGGCGACGACGGCCAGGATGCCGGCCATCAGCAGCGGCTCGGGGGCGCCGAGGACGGCGTTCACCCCGTCGTACATGCCGGTCAGGACCGTGTTGATGAGGTCGAAGAGCCCGCTCAGGTGGGTCTGCAGCCAGCTGACGGCGTCCTCGGCCCAGCTTCCGAAGTGGATCCTAGGCACGGGCGCTCACCTCCGCCTCGGCGGCGCGGGCAGGCGTGGCGGCCTCCGCGGGCTCGCCGGGCTCGCCGGTCCGCGGCGCGGGCATCCCCGGCTCCTCGCCGAGCGCGGCGAACAGCAGGTCACGGGTGACGACGCCGGCCGGCTCGCCCCGCTCGTCGGTGACGGTGACGGGGGCGGCGCTGCGGGCGAAGGAGGCGAACAGGTCGGCGACGGGCGTCGCCGCGGGGACGGTGGCCGCCCCCTCGGCGCCGGAGGCCCGGCCCGCCCGGTCCATGATCGAGCCGGCGGTCAGCACCCGGCTGCGGTCGACGTCCTGGATGAAGGAGGCCACGTAGTCGTTGGCCGGGCGCACGAGGATGTCCTCCGCGGTGCCGTTCTGCACGATCCGGCCGTCGCGCATGACGGCGATCCGGTCGCCGAGGCGCATGGCCTCGTTGAGGTCGTGGGTGATGAAGACGATGGTCTTCTTCAGCCGCGTCTGCAGGTCCAGCAGCTGGTCCTGCATGTCGCGGCGGATCAGCGGGTCGAGCGCGCTGAAGGACTCGTCCATCAGCAGCAGGTCCGCGTCGGTGGCCAGCGCGCGGGCGAGCCCGACGCGCTGCTGCATGCCGCCCGAGAGCTCGTCGGGCCAGGAGGCCTCCCAGCCCTTGAGGCCCGCGAGCTCCAGCGCCTCGGCGGCGCGCTCCTCGCGCTCCGCGCGGGCCACGCCCTGCACCTCCAGGCCGTAGGCCGCGTTCTCCAGCACGCTGCGGTGCGGGAAGAGCGCGAAGTGCTGGAAGACCATGCTGATCTTCCGGGAGCGCACCGTGCGCAGGTCGCGCGGGGACAGGGCGGTCAGGTCCTCCCCGTCGAAAAGGACGCGGCCGGCGGTCGGCTCCAGCAGTCCGTTGAGCATGCGCAGCAGCGTGGACTTGCCGGATCCGGACAGACCCATCACCACGAAGATCTGGCCCGCCTCCACCTCGAAGGAGGCGTCGATGACCGCTGCGGTGGTGCCGTCGGCACGCAGCTCGTCGCGGTCGGCGCCGCCTTCGAGCCGTCGGACGGCGGCTTCGGGTCGTCTGCCGAACACCTTGTACAGATGCTCGGCCTGGAGCCTGGACACATACACCTCTCGGGTCGAACTCAGGACGGCCCTGCCTCCCCCTGTGGCAGGGCCGTGGAGCGGTGCGGCATCGGTCCGCGTGCCCGCTTCCGGCACGCGTGCCGAGGGCGGGGTCCGCTCCGGTGCCGCGCCTGCCCCCGATCAATCCGGGCAAACGGAACAGTGACCCGCTTCACATCGGCGGGGTGGGGTTGCGGGAGGCGTGTCAGTGGTCTGCGGCATGATCGACCCGTGACGCGACGCCTGATGCTCCTCGACACCGCCTCCCTGTACTTCCGCGCCTACTTCGGCGTGCCCGACTCCGTCCGCGCCCCCGACGGCACCCCGGTGAACGCGGTGCGCGGCCTGCTCGACTTCATCGCCCGCCTGGTCCAGGACCACCACCCCGACGACCTGGTGGCCTGCATGGACTTCGACTGGAGGCCCCACTGGCGGGTCGAGCTCATCCCCACCTACAAGACGCACCGGGTGGCCGAGGAGACGGAGACCGGCCCCGACGAGGAGGAGGTGCCCGACACCCTCTCCCCGCAGGTCCCGGTGATCGAGGCCGTGCTCGACGCGATCGGCATCGCGCGGGTCGGCGCCACGGGGTACGAGGCCGACGACGTGATCGGCACGCTCGCGACCCGCGCCGCCGGCCCGGTCGACATCGTCACCGGCGACCGCGACCTCTACCAGCTGGTGGACGACCGGCGCGGGGTGCGGGTGCTGTACCCGCTCAAGGGCGTGGGCACGCTGCAGGCGGTCGACGAGGCGCTGCTGCGCGAGAAGTACGGGGTGGACGGATCCGGGTACGCGGACCTGGCGCTGCTGCGCGGCGACCCCAGCGACGGGCTGCCGGGCGTTCCGGGCATCGGCGAGAAGACGGCCGCGAAGCTGCTGGCCGCCTTCGGCGACCTGGCCGGGATCCTGGCGGCCGTGGACGATCCGGCGGCGAAGCTCACCCCGGCGCAGCGCACGCGCCTGACGGAGGCCAAGCCGTATCTGGCGGTGGCCCCGAAGGTCGTCCGGGTGGCGGCGGACGTGCCGCTGGCGCCCTTCGATCCGGCGCTGCCGGCCGAGCCTCGGGACCCGGAGACGCTCGACGCCCTGGCCGAACGGTGGGGGCTCGGCGGCTCGCTGCAGCGGTTGCTGGGCGTCCTCGCCGGCTGAGCTGTTAGGTTAGGTGAACCTAACTTTTCAGGATCAGGGGATCAGGGGAGACACCATGGCAGAGCGTCCCGTCCGGCAGAGGCCGAAGCTCAACCGGGCCCGTGTAGTGCGCACCGAGCGGATCACGCCGCACATGGTGCGCGTGGTGCTCGGCGGCGAGGGCCTCGCGGACTTCGGCGCGGGCGAGCACACCGACCACTACGTGAAGCTGCTCTTCCCCGTGCCCGGTGTCACGTATCCCGAGGGCTTCGACATGGAGATCATCCGCCGCGACCTGCCCCACGAGCAGTGGCCGAAGACCCGTACCTACACGGTGCGCTCCTTCGACCGCGAGGCGCGCGAGCTGACCATCGACTTCGTCGTCCACGGCGACGAGGGCCTGGCCGGCCCGTGGGCGGCCTCCGTCCGGCCGGGCGCCGAGGTGTTCTTCCGCGGCCCCGGCGGCGCCTACTCCCCCGACCTGGCCGCCGACTGGCACCTCCTGGCGGGCGACGAGAGCGCGCTGCCGGCGATCGCCGCGTCCCTGGAGCGGATCCCGGCGGGCACGCGCGTGCACGCCTTCGTCGAGATCGCGGGCCCGGAGGAGGAGCAGAAGCTGGAGCTGGCCGACGGCGTCGAGGTCACGTGGCTGCACCGCGGCGCCGCGCCCGTCGGCGAGCCCCTCGTCGCGGCCGTGCGCGGGCTCGACTTCCCCGCCGGCGACGTCCAGGCCTTCGTCCACGGCGAGGCCGGCTTCGTCAAGGAGCTCCGCCGCTACCTGCGCGTGGAGCGGGAGGTGCCGCGCGAGCGCCTGTCGGTGTCGGGCTACTGGCGCCGCGGCCACGACGAGGACGGCTGGCAGGCGTCCAAGCCCGAGTGGAACCAGCAGGTCGAGGCCGAGCAGGAAGGCGCGGCCGCGGCCTAGCCCGGTCCGGTGCCGCCGGTCACGGCTGTGACCGGCGGCACCCGTCCGGGGTCAGCCCACGGACGAGTAGGCCACGACGCCCCGCAGCAGGCCGTCCACCGCGCGCCGCGCGTTGCGCGCCACCGTGCTGCCGTCCTGCGGCGCCGCGGCCGCGATCTGGCCGAGCACGTCGATCAGCTGCTTGCACCACCGCACGAAGTCGCCGGCCGGCATCTCGACCTCCCGCAGGACCTCGTCCAGGCCGTGCCCGGACGCCCAGCGGTACGCGGCCCAGGCGAAGCCGAGGTCCGGCTCGCGCTGGCCGACCCCCTCCGCCTGGTTGATCTTGTGCTGTTCCTCCAGGGCGTCGAGCCGGCCCCAGATGCGGACCATCTCGCCGAGGGCTTCCTTCGCCGGTCCCGTGGGCAGCTTCGGCGGCGCCGCGTCGTCGGCCATGCGCGCCTCGAAGACGAGCGCCGAGGCGCACGCCGCCAGCTCGGCCGGCTTCAGCCCCTCCCAGACGCCGTCGCGCAGGCACTCGGAGGCCAGCAGGTCCAGCTCGCCGTAGAGCCGGGCGAGCCGCTTGCCGTGCTCGGTGACCTCGTTCCCGTGGAGGTAGTCCAGGTCGGTCAGGAGGGCGCAGATCCGGTCGAAGGTGCGGGCGATGGTGTTCGTACGCCCCTCGATGCGCCGCTCCAGCTGGCGGGTGTCCCGCAGCAGGCGGTGGTAGCGCTCCGCCCAGCGGGCGTGGTCCTCGCGCTCGGAGCAGCCGTGGCAGGGGTGCGCGCGCAGGGCGGCGCGCAGCCGGGTGATCTCGGCGTCGTCGGCGCCGGCCGCCCGGGGCCTGCGGTGCCGGTCGGGCACGATGTGGCCCGCCTTGGTGCGCAGCGCGGAGGCGAGGTCGCGGCGCGACTGCGGGGAGCGCGGGTTGAAGGACTTGGGGATCCGCATCCGCTCCAGCGCCTCGACCGGCACGGGGAAGTCCATGGGGGCGAGGCGCTTGACCTGCCGCTCGGCGGTGAGCACCAGCGGGCGCGGGCCGTCGTGGGCGTCGTAGCCGCGGTGGCGGTCGGCGCGGGCGGGCGGCAGGCCGGGGTCCAGCACAAGGGCCAGGCCCGCGTACTTGCCGGTCGGGACGTGGATGACATCGCCGGGCTTGAGCCGTTCCAGGGCCGTCGCCGCGGCGGCGCGGCGCTGCACGGCTCCCTGCTTGGCCAGGTCGGTCTCACGGTCCTTCAGCTCGCGGCGCATCCGGGCGTACTCCTCGAAGTCGCCCAGGTGGCAGGTGACGGCTTCGCGGTAACCCGCCAGGCCCTCCTCGTTCTTCTGCACCTGCCGGGAGATGCCGACGACCGACTTGTCGGCCTGGAACTGCGCGAACGACGTCTCCAGCAGCTCGCGCGAGCGGTGCCGCCCGAACTGCGAGACGAGGTTGACCGCCATGTTGTACGACGGCTTGAAGCTGGAGCGCAGGGGGTAGGTGCGGGTGCCCGCGAGGCCGGCGAGCGCGGCCGGGTCCATGGCGCGCTGCCACAGCACGACGGCGTGCCCCTCGACGTCGATGCCGCGGCGCCCGGCCCGGCCCGTGAGCTGGGTGTACTCGCCGGGGGTGATGTCCGCGTGGGTCTCGCCGTTCCACTTGACGAGCTTCTCCAGCACCACCGTGCGGGCCGGCATGTTGATGCCGAGGGCCAGCGTCTCGGTGGCGAAGACGGCCTTGACCAGGCCCTTGACGAAGAGCTCCTCCACGACCTCCTTGAAGGTCGGCAGCATGCCCGCGTGGTGGGCGGCGATGCCGCGCTCCAGGCCTTCGAGCCACTCGAAGTAGCCGAGGACGTGCAGGTCCTCGTCGGGGATGGCGGCCGTGCGCTCCTCGACGACCGCGCGGACCCTGGCACGGGCCTCGTCGTCGTTGAGCCGCAGGCCGGCGTAGAGGCACTGCTGGACGGCGGCCTCGCAGCCGGCGCGGCTGAAGATGAAGGTGATCGCGGGCAGCAGGCCCTCGGCGTCGAGGCGCTCGATGACCTCCGGGCGGCCCGGCGTCCAGATGCGGCTGCGCTGGCGGCGCTCGCGCTCGCGGTCGGCCTCGCGCACCATCTTGCCGCGGCGGCGCTCGCGCGGGTTGTAGGTGCGGCTGTTCTCCATGCGGGCCATGCGCAGCAGGTCGGGGTTGACCTCGCGGCGGGCGGCGCCGCGGCCGCCGTGGTCCGTCTCCTCCTCGAAGAGGTCGTACATCCGCCGGCCGGCGAGCACGTGCTGCCACAGCGGGACGGGCCGCTCCTCGGAGACGATCACCTCGGTGTCGCCGCGCACGGTGTCCAGCCAGTCGCCGAACTCCTCGGCGTTGGAGACGGTGGCCGACAGGGAGACGAGGGTCACCGACTCCGGGAGGTGGATGATGACCTCCTCCCAGACGGCGCCGCGGAAGCGGTCGGAGAGGTAGTGCACCTCGTCCATGACCACGTGGCCCAGGCCGATGAGGGCCTGGGAGTTGGCGTAGAGCATGTTGCGCAGGACCTCGGTGGTCATCACGAGCACCGGGGCGTCGGCATTGACGCTGTTGTCGCCGGTCAGCAGGCCGACCTTGGCGGCGCCGTAGCGCCGGACGAGATCGCTGTACTTCTGGTTCGACAGCGCCTTGATGGGCGTCGTGTAGAAGCACTTGCGGCCCTGCGTGAGGGCCAGGTGGACGGCGAACTCGCCCACGATGGTCTTGCCCGAGCCGGTCGGCGCGGCGACCAGCACGCCCTTCCCGCCCTCCAGGGCCTTGCAGGCGTCTATCTGGAAGGGGTCGAGTTCGAATTCGTACATCTCGCGGAACGGTGCGAGCGCGGTGGCCTGCTCGGCAGCGCGCACCCGTGACAGGGCGTAGCGCTCAGCAGGGGACATGTCGTCGGTCATCTTGTCTACGAGCCTACCGGTGACCCCTGACAGCGCACCCGATCTTTTATCCAGCCTTTTCCGCAGCTCCGAGCAGGCGTACGGCCTCCGGTACGGTCTCGGCGGTCAGCGGCAGCGGGCCGAGCGGCTCGCCGTCCGCCCAGCCGGTGAGCCCGGGCGCGGACAGTGACACCTTGGCGACGCGGTGCACGGTGACCGCGGGGTGGGAGAGGTGGGTGCCGCGGTAGACCCGGGGGAAGACCTTCAGCAGGGTGGAGCGGCTGCACGGGCCGACGACGGTGATGTCGAAGAGGCCGTCGTCCATGCGGGCGTCCGCGCAGATGCGCATGCCCCCGCCGTACGAGGAGCTGTTGCCGACCGCGACGAGGGTCGCCTCGACCTCCTGCTCCGGGCCGTCGTCCAGGCGGATCCGGTACGGGACGGGACGCAGCGCGGCCAGCTCCGCGAGGAGGGCCACGTCGTAGCGCAGCCGTCCGGTGGGGAAGCGCATCCGGTTGCCGCGGTCGTTGACGCGGGAGTCGAAGCCGGAGGCGAGCACCGTCGCGAAGTACGTCCCGCCGGCCCGGCCGAGGTCCACCGGGCGGCCGCCGTCGCCCTTGAGCGACCGGGCGATGAGCCGGCCGGCCGCCGCGGGGTCGCGGACGGGCAGCCCGGCGGCGCGGGCGAAGTCGTTGCCGGTGCCGGCGGCCACCACGCCCAGCGGGACGGGGGTGCCGGCGACGGCCCGGAGGGCCAGCGAGACCATGCCGTCGCCGCCGACGGCGATCAGTGCGCCGGTGCCGCCCGCCACGGCCTCGCGGGCCCGGCGCAGGGCGTCGGCGGCGTTCTCCCCGACGACGGTGCGCACGGAGAACCCGGCGGCCCGCAGCGCCCGGGCGGCCGGCTGGGCGGCCGCCGCCCCGCGCCCGCGGCCCGCCGCCGGGTTGACGAAGAGCGTGATGTCGCTGGTCACCCGCCGGACCCTATCGGGTCGGGATGCGCCGCGGGGCGGCCGCTTGTGTCAGCGGCCGCCCCGGGCGGTGTCCGGCTTCGTCCCCGGTGGGTGCCGGGTCAGGTCACGTCGTCGTAGCTGTTGCGGGCCGCGTGGCCGCGCTCGTCGGCGGACCGCTCGTGCAGGGCCGGCATCGGCTCGGAGTCGCCGACGGACTGCGGGGTCAGGTCGAGGGGGGAGGCCTCGTCGTCCGACAGCAGCCGGTCGGGGTTGCGGCGCGCACGGCGCTTGTCGTTGAGCATCGAGAAGCCCACCGCACCGAAGTACAGGATGATGATCGGCACGGCCAGGATGCACATGCCGAACGGGTCGGTGCTGGGGGTCGCGATCGCGCCGAAGACGAAGACGCCCATGACGACGCCGCGCCACCACTTGACCATGGTCCTGCCGGTGACCATGCCGGCGATGTTCATCATGACCAGGAGCAGCGGCAGCTCGAAGGCGAGGCCGAAGACGAGGATCATCCGGACGGTGAAGTCGAGGATGTCGTCGAGGTTGAGGGTGTTGGCCGCGGAATCGGGTGTGATCTTCAGCAGCACCCGCATGCTCATCGGCATGATCTCGTAGGCCAGGTAGGCACCGGCGACGAAGAGCGGGGCGGCCGTCGCCACGAAGGCGATCGTGTACTTCTTCTCGTTCTTGTGCAGGCCCGGGGCGAGGAACGCCCACAGCTGGTAGAGCCAGATCGGCGAGGAGACGGTGACGCCCGCGAGGAGGCACACCTTCACGATCGTCGTGAACGGCGAGGACAGGCTGTTGAACACCACGACCGCACAGTTGCCGCCGTGGCTCTGCGCCAGGTCGCGGCCCGGGCACTTGGGAACGGGACTCGAGAGGAAGTCCGTGAGCTGCTTCTGGTAGAACGCCGCGACGATGGCGACCACGACGATCGCGATGACCGCCTTGGCCAGCCTGTTGCGCAGCTCACGCAGGTGCTCCGCGAGCGGCATCCGCCCCTCGGGGTCCTTCTCCTTCTTGCGGGCAGACTTGGGCAACCCACGTCCCTATCTCGTGCGGCAGACGGACGCCCCGCGGGCGGCCGCCTCGATCGTCCCTGAAAAAGTGCTGGTCAGCGCCGTACGGCGCTGGTCAGTGCTGCGTGGAGCGGTCGCTCGGCTCGGTGACCGGACGCGCGCCGGCCACATCGCCGGGAGCCGCCTTGATCGTACGGGGGGCCTGGCCGGCGGGCGGGTCGGCCGGGGCGGAGGCGTTGTCCTGGCCCTCCGACTTCATGGCCTTCGCCTCGCTCTTGAGGATGCGGGCGGACTTGCCGAGGGAACGCGCCATGTCCGGGAGCTTCTTCGCACCGAACAGCAGGACGATGACGACGAGAATGAGGATGATCTCGGGGGCGCCGAGCCTACCGAACATTTGCGTTTACCTTCTCACCGAGGCGGCATGGGGTGGGGTACTGCCGACTGATCGGACATTTGTCCATCAGCCGTACGGCAGCGATCGTAACGCGCAGGGGTAAACGCTGGGCAATCCCCTTGCGTACTCCCGGATGCGGCCCCCCGCCTCGTCGCCGGGGCCGCCGAAACAGCGTACCGCCCGGTCAGCGGCCCCAGGAGAGAGCGGGAGCGACGTTGTCAGAACCGCTCATTCCTGGCGCAAAGTGTGCGCGGCCTGCGCACTCGCCGCGGCGAGCGGCGTCGCGGCCCGCTCCAGGTCCTCCGCGGCCCGGCTGATCCGCTGTGAGCTCTCCGACACCTGGCGCGCCAGCCGCCGCACTTCGACCAGCACCCGGGCGGCCAGCACTCCGAGGACGGCGATCCCCAGGAAGGCGAGGGCGACGGCGAGCATGGGCCAGAACATGAGGTGAACCTATCGGGATGTCGGAATGGCTCAAAACAACTGTTTATCGGAGTGTTTCGTACGGACTGTCGTACGCACCGGGCCCGGCGGCGGTCCGGGGATCACACCGTCGAGTGCAGCCGGAGCGTCCGCACCCCGCCGCCGGTGAGCAGCTCGACGATCCGCTCCCCCGCCGGCTTGCGCACCGCGGTACCGCAGTCCGGGCAGGTGAAGGAGTAGAAGGTGGTCCGCCGGCTGCCGCCGATCGCCAGCCGCAGCGCACTCGCGGCCAGCTCGAAGCGGCCGCGGCAGTCGGGGCAGGCCGCCTTGAACAGCGCGGCCCCCGGCACTCTCCCGTGCATCGCGTCCACCGTCACTCCCCGTACGCCGCAAGGGCCTCACGGGCCGCGTCCCGCGCGCTGACCGCCAGCCCGGCCGGCGAGACGATCCGCCCGTCACCGCCGAGCCGCAGCGCGAGCCGGCGCAGCGAGGCCGGGTCCGGGGTGCGCAGCGTGATCCGCAGACCCCCGTCGGGCTGCTCCTCGGCGCTGTCGTGCGGGTAGTACTCGGCGACCCAGCGGCCGCCGGGGCCGACCTCGATCACGACCTCCGGGTCCTCCGCGGCCGGCTGCACCAGCCCCTCGGACAGGTCGCGCAGCTCGACCGGCGGCGGGTCGGACACCTCGTCGAGCAGCCGGATTTCGGCCACCCGGTCCAGGCGGAAGGTGCGCCGGGCCTCCGAGAGCCGGCACCACGCCTCCATATAGGTGTGGCCCACGACGAACAGCCGGACGGGGTCGACCTCGCGCTCGGTGAGCTCGTCGCGCGCGGGCGAGTAGTACTTGATCCACACGCGGCGGCGCTCGGCGATCGCCCGGTCGACGTCAGCGAAGACGCCGCCCTCGGACTCGAAGGTCACCGACAGCCGGGAGCTCGCGCCCGCCGCCTCGCCGGCCGCGGCCTCGATCTTCGCGGTGGCCCGCACCAGCGCCTGCCGGCCGCTCTCCCGCAGACCGGGCAGCGTGGCCACCGCGCGCGCGGCCACCAGCAGGGCGGTGGCCTCGTCCGCCGCCAGCCGCAGGGGCTCGCCCGTGCTGCTGCCCGAGGCGTCCGGGTTGTGCCACCAGATGCGGTCGCCGTCGGTGTCGATGTCCAGCAGGTCACCGCCGCGGAAGCTGGTGCCGCACATCGGCAGGACGTCGAGGTCGCCGATCAGCTCGTCCTCGGTGATCCCGAAGGCGCGCGCCACGTCGGTGACCCGGGCGCCGGGGCGCTCCCGCAGGTAGGTGACCAGCGACAGCATCCGCCGCGTCTGGTCAATGGCGTTTCCGGCCATCAGAAGTCGGTCCGTTCCTCTCAGCCCTCGTCGCGGGCCCTTCGGCCCGTATCCGCTGTCTCAGCCCTTGGCCACGGCGCGCAGCCGGTCGAGCACCTCGGCCCGCAGCTCCGCCGGTTCCAGCACCACCACGTCCGGCCCGAACTCCACGAGCCAGGCGTCCAGCCCGTGCCCGTAGGGGATCTCCAGCTCGTCCCAGCCGTCGCCCAGCTCGCGCGTGGCCAGGGCCCGGGCCCGCAGCGGGTACCCGTGGTCCGCCCGCACCTTGATCAGGGCCGTGCTCGTCGCCGTCTCGCCGGCCCAGCGCTCGACGGTCTCGCGGACCGTCACGTGGTCGGGCACCGGGGCCGTGAAGGGGATGCCCCGCGACCGCACCTTGCCGGTGATCCGGGACAGCCGGAAGACGCGCTCCGCCTTGCGGTCGCGGTCCCAGCCCGCCAGGTACCAGTGGCCGCGCCAGCACTCCAGCGTCCACGGCTCGACGTGGCGCTGCTCGGGGCGGGCCGAATTCGCCTTGCGGTAGTCGAAGACGACCGGGCGCCGGTCGCGCGCGGCCAGCATCAGCGGCTCGAAGGCCGCCTCGTGGACCGGGATCCGCGTCTCCAGGGCGCTGTGGCCGTAGGCCTCCTCCGCGAGCGGCATCCCGGCGGCGCGCAGCTTCTGCAGCGCCCCGCTGGCCGCGGCGGCAAGGCGGGCCTGCTGCCAGACGCTGGCGGCCAGGCCCAGGGCGGCCGCCTCCTCGACGTCCAGCGTGATGGGGGGCAGGCGGTTGCTGTCGCGGCGGGCCAGATAGCCGGTCTCGCCGTCGACGCTCTCCACCGTCTCGATGATCAGGCCGAGCTCGCGCAGGTCGTCCTTGTCACGCTCGAACATGCGGTTGAAGGCGTCATCGCTGCCCGCGGCGTTGTCCGGGGCTCCGGAGGCCGTGCCGGACGCCGTGCCGTTCCCCGGCCCGAAGGCTTCGAGGTAGGCCTCGATGGAGCCCCTGAGCTCCCGCTTGCTCAGCGGACGGCGCGTCCCCAGCAGGCACAGCGCCAGGTTCATCAGCCGCTCGGCCTTGGCAATCGCCATCGACGCCCTCTCTACTTGTGCTCTCAACCGCTGACCGTACCGCTCCGGCCTGCGAGCGCAAAAGCCGAGGCCCCACGCCCGCAGGCGTGGGGCCTCGGCCCGCGATGCGGGGTCAGCCCGCGACGGCGATCAGGTCGCAGACGAAGATCAGCGACTCGCCCGGGGCGATGACGCCGCCACCGGCGCCGCGCTCGCCGTACGCCAGGTGCGGCGGGATGACCAGCTTGCGGCGGCCACCGACCTTCATGCCCTGGATGCCCTGGTCCCAGCCCGTGATGACCTTGCCGGCGCCCAGCTTGAACTCCAGCGGCGTGCCGCGGTTCCAGCTGGCGTCGAACTCCTCGCCGGTGGAGAAGGCCACGCCCACGTAGTGAACGCGCACCATCTGGCCGGCCTTGGCCTCGGCGCCGTCGCCCTCCCAGACCTCCGTGATCTCCAGATCAGTGGGCTCCGGGCCCTCGGGGAAATCAATCTCGGGCTTGTCGATGCTCACGAAAGTGCTCCTACGAACGAATCTTGTAGACAACCGTGCAAGTCTGGCAGATCCCGGTCAAAGATCAGACCTTGCCCACGATGTCGACGACGAACACCAGCGTGTTCTTGTCCAGGCCGCTGCCGGCCTGGCCCTCGTAGCCCAGCTTGGGCGGGATCACCAGCTCCACCCGGTCCCCGACGTGCTTGCCGACCAGGCCCTTGTCCCAGCCCTGGACGACCGAGCCGGTGCCGATCTGGAAGCTCGTCGCCCCCGAGTGGTCCCAGGAGGAGTCGAACTTCTTGCCGTCCTCCCACTTCACCCCGGTGTACTGGGCGATCAGCCCCTCGCCCGCCTTGATCTCCGGGCCGGTGCCCTTGATCAGCACCTGCTCCTTGAGGTCCGAGGGCGCCTTGGTGTCCTTGGGAATGGTGATCTCCGCGGCCTTCTGCGGGAGCACCTTCACCTCGGGCATGCCCTCGTCCGGCTTGGCCTGGTCGCCCTTGACCTCGCTCTTCGGGTCGACCTTCTGGGCGCCGACCACGTCGACGACCCAGACCAGGCCGTCCTCCGGCTCCAGGCCCAGCTGCGGGTTGACCTGCTCGCCGATGGTCTCCTTCACCGTGCCCACGACCTCGACCCGGCTGCCGGCCCGCTGCCCGATCACGGCGTCGGCCACCTTCGCGGGCACCTGCTGGCCCGGCTGGCCCGCGGCGAAGACGTCCTGGCGGCGCACGTCCTTGCCGCCCGGCGTCTGCCCCTGGCTCGACCAGGAACCGCCCAGCGGCTTGTCGTCCTTCATGCTCTGCACGGCGAAGTCGAGGCGGACGAAGCTGCCCTTCTCGACCTTGTCGCCCTTGCCCTCCGACAGCGTCTTGACCGTGAGCTCGTCGCCCGGCTTCGACCCCTTCTCCACGGAGATCTCGGGCTTCTGGCCGAAGTCCCCCTTCACCGAGACCTCGGCCTCGGACGAGCCTTTGTCATCACCGCACGCGGCAGCGGAGAACAACAGGACAGGCACGGCCAGCGCCGCGGCCAGGCGACGCGTGTTCATCGTGAGGTTCATCAGTCCAACTCGGGCTAGGGGGTGGCAGAGCAGTGCCCGCCACTTTACGGCTTGATCCTGTGTGATCAACCCTGCCCGACACGGTGGTACGCCGGGCCCCGCGGCCCGGCGCACCCCGCCCGCTCACATCCCGGCGATGAGCTTCTCCACCCGGTCGTCCACCGACCGGAAGGGGTCCTTGCACAGCACCGTCCGCTGCGCCTGGTCATTGAGCTTCAGGTGCACCCAGTCGACCGTGAAGTCGCGCCGCTGCTCCTGTGCGCGGCGGATGAAGTCGCCCCGCAGCCGCGCCCGCGTGGTCTGCGGGGGCACGGACTTGCCCTCGAAGATCTTCAGGTCGTTGCACACCCGGGCCGCCCGGCCGCGCTTCTCCAGCAGGTAGTACAGCCCGCGGCGGCGGTGGATGTCGTGGTACGCGAGGTCTATCTGCGCGACCCTCGGGTGCGACATGGTGATGTTGTTCTTCGCCCGGTACTGCTCGATGAGCTGGTACTTCATCACCCAGTCGATCTCGGTGGAGATCCGGTCCAGGTCCTCGTCCCGGACGGCCTCCAGGGTGCGGCCCCACAGCTCCAGGACCCGCTCCACCGTGCCGGTGCGGATGCCGCGGCGCTCGCAGAAGTCCACGGCCTTCTCGTAGTACTCCTGCTGGACCTCCAGGGCCGAGGCCTCGCGCCCGCTCGCGAGCCGGACCTTCCGCCGGCCCGTGATGTCGTGGCTGACCTCGCGGATGGCCCGGATCGGATTCTCCAGCGTGAGGTCGCGCATGACCGTGCCCGCCTCGATCATGCGCAGCACCAGGTCCGTCGCGCCGACCTTCAGCAGCATCGTCGTCTCGGACATGTTGGAGTCGCCGACGATGACGTGCAGGCGGCGGTAGCGCTCGGCGTCGGCGTGCGGCTCGTCGCGGGTGTTGATGATCGGGCGGGAGCGGGTGGTCGCCGAGCTGACGCCCTCCCAGATGTGCTCCGCACGCTGGCTGACGCAGTAGACCGCGCCGCGGGGCGTCTGCAGGACCTTCCCCGCCCCGCACAGCAGCTGCCGCGTCACCAGGAAGGGGATGAGGATGTCCGCAAGACGCGAGAACTCCCCGTGCCGCGCGACGAGATAGTTCTCGTGGCAGCCGTAGGAGTTCCCGGCGGAGTCGGTGTTGTTCTTGAAGAGGTAGACGTCGCCCGCGATCCCCTCCTCGTGCAGGCGCCGCTCGGCGTCGACGAGCAGGCCCTCGAGAATGCGCTCCCCCGCCTTGTCGTGGGTGACCAGCTCGACCACGCTGTCGCACTCCGGAGTTGCGTATTCGGGGTGCGAACCCACATCCAGGTAGAGACGCGCTCCGTTGCGCAGGAAGACATTGCTGCTGCGGCCCCAGGAAACGACACGGCGGAAGAGGTAGCGCGCCACTTCGTCAGGCGACAGCCGGCGCTGTCCCCTGAAGGTGCACGTGACGCCGTACTCGTTCTCCAGCCCGAAAATGCGGCGGTCCATGCCTGAACATTACGCCTGATGCCCTGCGCTGAAACCGGGTTCGACCGCACCGTTCCGATCATTTTCCGACCGGGCCACGATGGGCGACGGGGTCGCGGGAGCCTGCAGCCACCGGCGCGCCGCCACCATGACGAGCAGCGCCGCCGCGCCGCCGCCCACGGCGACCAGGTAACCGGCCCGCGCACCGCCGCTCTGGACCGCCGGGCCGACCACGCCGGAGCCGATGGCGGCGCCCACGCCGAAGGAGGTCACCAGCCAGGAGAAGGCCTCCGTGACGGTGCCGCGCGGCGCGTGCCGGTCCACGACGACGAAGGCGCAGGCCAGGCAGGGGGCCAGGAAGATGCCGGCCACACCGGCGAGCACCGTCATCATCAGGGTGCCGGGGACCACCAGCAGCGGCAGGTAGCAGACCGCGAGCCCGGCCACGAGGAGCCGCAGGCGCTGCTCGGGCGTGCCCGGCCACTGGCGGTGGCCGTAGACCGTGCCGCCGATGAGGGCGCCCACGCCGATCGCCGAGAGGATGTACCCGGCGGTGGCGTCGTTGCCGGCGTCCTTGCCGTAGGCGATCGCCGCCACGGCGATCGAGCCCAGCGCGGTGCCGATGAAGAAGAACGTGCCGAGGACGACGCGCAGCCCGGGCGAGCGCAGGGCGCCCAGCCAGTGCGCCTCGCGCGGCGCGCTGCGCCACTCCCGCGAGGGCTTCGAGGTGACGACGGCGAGCGCGCCCAGGGCGCCGAGGGCGTTGATCACGAACAGCGCGGCGGCCGGGGACCACACGGCGACCATGCCGGAGATGATCAGCGGGCCGACGACGTACATCAGCTCCTGGGCGATGGCGTCCAGGGAGTACGCGGCGTGGATCCGCTCCTCGCTCTTGAGGACCGAGGGCCACAGCGCCCGCAGGCCGCCCTCCAGCGGCGGGGTGAAGAATCCGGACACCACCATGGCCGCGTACGCTAGGAAGGCCGGCTCCGGGCCGGTGACGGCGAAGACCGCCATGCCGAGCGCGGCCAGCAGGGCCGACGGAAGCATGACGCGGGGCTGGCCGTAGAGGTCGACGGCCCGGCCCAGCAGGGGCTGGCCGACGGCGTTCGCCACACCGTAGACGGCGGACAGCGCTCCGGCGAACGCGAAGCTGCCGCCCTCGGCGAGGACGAAGAGCGGGATCGCGAGCGCGGCCGTGGCATTCGGCAGGCGGCCCACCAGCGTGCCTGTGAGCAGGCGCGCGGCGTGCCGCGTTCTGAGCATCTCGCCGTAGCCGGCCGCCATCGGTGACTTCCTCTCTTCCCCGAGCCTCGGGTTTTACGTATAACTAGAAGCGTCATACGTATCATGGCCGCAGCCTGCGGGTCCAACCGCCGCAGGCTGGGGCATAGGGGAGGCACCGACAGTGACCAGCGGCGACGAGACAGGGCAGCGCCGCGACGAGCGGTGGCCCACGGCCCGCGGCCCCCGCGCCGGAGCCCGCGCCACCAGCCGTGACGTCGCCCGGGCCGCAGGCGTCTCCCAGGCCACGGTCTCCCTCGTCATGGGCGAGAAGTGGCGGGGCCGGGTCTCCGAGCGCACCGCCGAGGCCGTCCGCTCCGCCGCCCGCAGCCTGGGCTACCGCCCCAACCTCGCCGCCCGCGACCTCCGCCTCGGCCGCACCCGCACGGTGCTGCTCGTCGTCCCGGCGCTGACCAACGAGTTCTTCGCCCGGGTCCACACCGGCGTCGTCCGCGTGGCCCGCGAGCACGGCCTCGGCGTCGTCCTCTACCTCTCCCCCGAGGGCACCGGCCCGGCCCGCGACCCGTTCGCCTCCGCCAGCGCCACCCTCGACGGTGTCCTCGCCTCCTCGATGGCCGCCGAGGCCCTCGGATCCATCCGGGGCGGCGGCCTCCCGCTCGTCATGCTCGACAGCGACCCCGGACACGAAGGCGCCTCCGCCACCGTCAACCCCGAGATCGCCGACGGCATGCGCCAGGTCGCGGAGCACCTGCTGGGCCTCGGCCACCGGCGGTTCCTGCACCTCGCCTCGGACATCGACACCTGGACGTTCCGGGTCCGCGCCCGGGCGCTGGCCGAGGCCCTGCGCGGGACGGACGGCGCCGGGGTGCGCACCGAGCGGGCGCCCCTGACCGTCGCCGACGGGCTGCGCGCCACCGAGAAGGCCCTCGCCGAGCCCGGCCACCGCCCCACCGCCATCGTCTGCGACGACGACGTCCTCGCCGCGGGCGCGTGCAAGGCGGCCCGCCGGCTGGGCCTGCACGTGCCCGCCGACCTCTCCGTCACCGGCTTCACCGACCTGGCCCTCGCCACGGCCGTCGAGCCCGAGCTGACCACCGTGCAGCTGCCGGCCGAAGCGGTCGGCGAAGCCGGCATGCGCGCCCTCGTGGCCGTCCTCGACGGGCGGCCGCCGGCCCCCGAGGCCCTACCGGTCCGGCTCGTCACCCGCGGCACCACGGCCTACGCCCGCCCGTAGCCCCGCGTACCCCCGCAGCGTCCGGGCGGCGACAGCAGTGCGCCCCGCCGGGGTGACCGACGGGGCGCACGGTGATTCGGCAAGCAGAAGAATCAGCTCTCGGACGGGGCCGCGCCGCCCTCCTCGGACGAACCCTCCGGCTCCGCACCGGACTCGGCGTCACCGGAGGCGGCCCCGCCGCTGGACGTGCCCTCCTCCAGCAGGCGCGACAGCTGACGGCCCAGCAGCCGCTTGAACTTCCGCTGCTGCGGCCGCGTCCGGTCCAGGACGGCGACCTCCAGCTGCTCGGAGGTGAGCGTGCGCTCGCCGCCGTTGTTGTCGCGGGTGAGGGACTCGACGGCGAGCTTCAGCGCCTCCGAGAGGGTCATCCCGTCGCGATGGCGCTGATCGAGGTAGCTGCTGATCTGATCGGCATTGCCACCGACGGCGACCGAGCCGTGCTCATCCACGATCGAGCCGTCATGCGGCAGCCGGTAGATCTGATCGTCCTCGGGGCCCGCGCCGACCTCGGCGACGATCAGCTCCACCTCGTAGGGCTTCTCGGCGGCGCTGGAGAAGATCGAGCCCAGCGTCTGTGCGTAGACGTTGGCCAGGCCACGGGCCGTGACGTCGTCCCGGTCGTAGGTGTAACCCCGCAGATCCGCGTAGCGCACACCGCCGATCCGCAGGTTCTCGAATTCGTTGTACTTGCCGACCGCGGCGAAGGCGATCCGGTCGTAGATCTCGCTGACCTTGTGCAGGGCCCGGGACGGGTTCTCGGCAACGAAGACAACGCCATCGGTGTACTGGAGCACCACGACACTGCGGCCGCGCGCGATGCCCTTGCGGGCGTACTCGGCGCGGTCGGCCATGGCCTGCTGAGGAGATACGTAGAACGGCGTCGACACCGGTTATCCGTCCCTTTCTGTCAATGAGGGGTACATGCTGACCGGGGCCTCAGAGGAGGGCGGCCCGGGGGCCGTCCGGCTCCTGGAGCCGCCGGTCGTGGATCGCCCGGACGATCTCGGAGCACTCCGCCTCGGTGAGCTTTCGGAACCCCTCGTCGGTGATGACGGTGACGATCGGATAGATACGACGTGCAAGATCCGGTCCGCCGGTCGCGGAGTCGTCGTCGGCGGCGTCGTAGAGCGCCTGGACGACGAGCGTGAGTGCCTGACCCTCCGTCAGATCCTCGCGGAAGAGCTTCTTCAGCGACCCCCGGGCGAAGACCGAGCCCGAGCCGGTGGCGGCGAAGCCGTGCTCCTCCGAGCGCCCGCCGGTCACGTCGTAGGAGAAGATCCGGCCCTTCTGGCGGTCCACGTCCCAGCCGGCGAACAGCGGCACCACGGCCAGGCCCTGCATGGCCATGCCGAGGTTGCCGCGGATCATCGTCGACAGCCGGTTCGCCTTGCCCTCCAGCGAGAGCTGAACCCCTTCGACCTTCTCGAAGTGCTCCAGCTCCAGCTGGAAGAGCTTGACCATCTCCACGGCCAGGCCGGCCGTGCCGGCGATGCCCACCGCCGAGTACTCGTCGGCCGGGAAGACCTTCTCGATGTCACGCTGGGCGATGATGTTGCCCATCGTGGCCCGCCGGTCACCGGCCAGCACCACGCCGCCGGGGAACGACGCCGCGACGATCGTCGTGCCGTGCGGGATCTCCACCGCGCCCTGCACCGCGGGGAGCGGCCGGTTGCCCGGGAGCAGCTCCGGGGAGTGCGAGGCCAGGAAATCCATGAACGACGAGGAACCGGGGGTCAGGAAGGCAGCCGGCAGATGCCCGGTGCTACGAGTGTTGGCTTCCACACGTTTCCTTCCACGTATGCAGCGGCCCGCCCCATGACGTCCGCTCGATCCTTGAACCGCCCCAGGGCCGCGTCGGAGCTGGGGCACAGTACGCCACGGACCTTACCGGTCCCATGATCATGATCGACAGGCGCCGGCAGCCGCCTACTCGCCGCCCTTCTGGACGAAGGAGCGCACGAAGTCCTCGGCGTTCTCCTCCAGGACATCGTCGATCTCGTCCAGCACGGAGTCGACGTCGTCCGACAGCTTCTCCTGCCGTTCCTTGAGGTCCTCCGAGACCTGCGCGTCCTGCGCCTGCTCCTCGACGTCCTCTGTGGATCGCGTGGCCTTCTGCTGACCGCCGCCGGTGTCCTTGGTCGCCATATCCCTCACCCCGCTCGGTTCGACGTACAAGATCGGACGTACTCAGTCGTACTCAGCCCTGCAAGATCAGACCCTACAAGCAGGGTCCGACATCGGCCCTGTACTTGCTACAACGTCCCGGAACCACGGTGATGATTCCCTGAACGCCGTCCTCTCAGACCTGCTCAGCCCCCGGAGAGCACCCGGACCAGCTCCTCCGCGGTGCGGCAGCGGTCGAGCAGCTCCTTGACGTGGTTGCGCGTGCCGCGCAGCGGCTCCAGGGTGGGTACCCGCTGCAGGGAGTCACGGCCCGGGAGGTCGAAGATCACCGAGTCCCAGGAGGCCGCGGCCACGTCGTCCGCGTACTGCTCCAGGCAGCGGCCGCGGAAGTAGGCCCGGGTGTCCTCGGGCGGGACCGTGCGGGCGCGCTCCACCTCGGTCTCGTCCAGCAGCCGCTTCATCTTGCCGCGGGCCGCGAGCCGGTTGTACAGGCCCTTGTCGGCCCGGACGTCCGCGTACTGCAGGTCCACCAGGTGCAGGCGGGCCGCGTCCCAGCCCAGGCCGTCGCGGCGGCGGTAGCCCTCCAGGAGCTCCCGCTTGGCCACCCAGTCCAGCTCGCCGGCCAGGCTCATCGGATCGTGCTCCAGCCGGTTCAGCACGTCCTCCCAGCGGGCGAGCACGTCCTTCGTCTGCTCGTCGGCGCCCGCCCCGAAGCGGTTCTCGACGTACTTGCGGGCCAGCTCGCAGTACTCCATCTGGAGCTGTACGGCGGTGAGCGTGCGGCCGCTGCGGAGCGTGATGAGGTGTTGCAGGGTGGGGTCGTGGCTGACCTGGTGGAGGGTGCGCACCGGCTGGTCGACGGCGAGGTCGGAGACGATGAAGCCGTCCTCGATCATGGACAGGACCAGCGCGGTCGTGCCCAGCTTGAGGTAGGTGGAGATCTCCGAGAGGTTGGCGTCGCCGATGATCACGTGGAGCCTGCGGTACTTCTCGGCGTCGGCGTGCGGCTCGTCGCGGGTGTTGATGATCGGCCGCTTGAGCGTGGTCTCCAGGCCCACCTCGACCTCGAAGTAGTCCGCTCGCTGGCTGAGCTGGAAGCCGTGCTCGTGGCCGTCCTGGCCGATGCCGACGCGGCCGGCGCCGGTGACCACCTGACGGCAGACGAAGAAGGGCGTCAGGTGGCGCACGATGTCCGAGAAGGGGGTCTCCCGCTTCATCAGGTAGTTCTCGTGGGTGCCGTAGGACGCGCCCTTGTTGTCGGTGTTGTTCTTGTAGAGGTGGATCGGCTGGGCTCCGGGCAGCTGGGCGGCGCGCTCGGCGGCCTCGGCCATGATCCGCTCGCCGGCCTTGTCCCACAGGACGGCGTCCCGGGGATTGGTGATCTCCGGGGAGCTGTACTCGGGATGGGCGTGGTCGACGTAGAGTCGCGCGCCGTTGGTCAGGATGACGTTGGCGAGGCCGATGTCCTCGTCGGTGAGCTGGCTGGAGTCCGCGGCTTCGCGGGCGAGGTCGAAGCCCCGGGCGTCCCGCAGCGGGTTCTCCTCCTCGAAGTCCCAGCGGGCGCGTCGCGCCCGGTGCATCGCCGCGGCGTAGGCGTTGACGATCTGGGACGAGGTGAGCATGGCATTGGCGTTCGGGTGACCGGGGACGGAGATCCCGTACTCCGTCTCAATGCCCATTACTCGCCGTACGGTCATGCGGCCCTCCTTGCCCGGCGGCGCCCCCTGGTGGGGTCGGCGCTCAAGTACCGCTGCGCGTCCGGTCCGTGTCCGGCCCTCGATCCCCCATCGCGCTGTGCGGCGGTATCGAAGAGCCTAGAACGGCTTTGCGGCGGTGGGGAGATCATTACAGTCATTGCTCCGGTTCGTGGCGTACCCGGGCCATGGACGCTCCCCGTGGCGAAATCCTGGCGAGAAACCCGTCGGAAAACGACGCGGTCGGCGGGAAAAAGCATCCGGCCGCGGTTGTCCCGGGGCGTGTCCCCCGCCGGGGCGGGGGCACGGGACATCCGCAGCCGGACGATGGTGCTACAGGTACTGGCCGGTATTGGCCACCGTGTCGATGGAGCGGCCGGTGTCGGCGCCCTGCTTCCCGGTGACGAGGGTGCGGATGAAGACGATCCGCTCGCCCTTCTTGCCGGAGATCCGGGCCCAGTCGTCCGGGTTGGTGGTGTTGGGCAGGTCCTCGTTCTCCTTGAACTCGTCGACGCAGGCGGCGAGCAGGTGGGAGACGCGCAGACCCTTCTGGTTGTGGTCGAGGAAGGCCTTGATGGCCATCTTCTTCGCCCGGTCCACGATGTTCTGGATCATGGCGCCGGAGTTGAAGTCCTTGAAATAGAGGACTTCCTTGTCGCCGTTGGCGTAGGTGACCTCGAGGAAGCGGTTCTCCTCGGACTCGGCGTACATCTGCTCGACGACCGACTGGATCATGCCGGCCACGGCGGCCTTGGGGTCGCCCCCGTGCTCGGTGAGGTCGTCCGCGTGGATGGGCAGGGTCCGGGTCAGGTACTTCGAGAAGATGTCCTTGGCGGCCTCCGCGTCCGGACGCTCGATCTTGATCTTCACGTCGAGGCGGCCGGGGCGCAGGATCGCCGGGTCGATCATGTCCTCCCGGTTGGAGGCGCCGATCACGATCACGTTCTCCAGGCCCTCGACGCCGTCGATCTCCGAGAGGAGCTGGGGGACGATGGTGTTCTCCACGTCCGAGCTGACCCCGGAGCCGCGGGTGCGGAAGAGGGAGTCCATCTCGTCGAAGAACACGATGACCGGGGTGCCCTCGCTCGCCTTCTCCCGGGCGCGCTGGAAGATCAGCCGGATGTGCCGCTCGGTCTCCCCGACGTACTTGTTGAGGAGCTCGGGGCCCTTGATGTTGAGGAAGAAGCTCTTCCCCGCGGGCTTGCCGGTGACCTCGGCGACCTTCTTGGCAAGGGAGTTGGCGACGGCCTTGGCGATGAGCGTCTTGCCGCAGCCGGGCGGGCCGTACAGCAGCACGCCCTTGGGCGGCCGCAGTTCGTGCTCCTTGAAGAGGTCGGGGTAGAGGTAGGGGAGCTCGACCGCGTCGCGGATCAGCTCGATCTGGTTCCCCAGACCGCCGATCTTGGTGTAGTCGATGTCCGGGACCTCTTCGAGGACGAGCTCCTCGACCTCGCTCTTCGGGATGATCTCGTAGACGTAGCCGGATCGGGGTTCGAGGAGCAGGGCGTCCCCGGGGCGGATGGTGGTGTCCAGCAGCGGCTCGGCGAGCCTCACCACCCGCTCCTCGTCGGTGTGCCCGATGACCAGGGCGCGCTCGCCGTCCTCGAGGATCTCCTTGAGGGTGACGATGTCCCCGGCTCGTTCGAACTCCATGGCTTCGACCACGTTGAGCGCTTCGTTGAGCATGACCTCCTGGCCCCGCCGGAGGTCCTCCGCGTCGACGCTGGGGCTGACGTTCACCCGGAGCTTGCGGCCCCCGGTGAAGATGTCGGCCGTGCCGTCGTCGTTGGCCTTGAGGAAGACTCCGAAGCCGGCCGGCGGCTGCGCGAGCCGGTCGACCTCCTCCTTGAGGGCGACGATCTGGTCGCGCGCCTCGCGGAGGGTGTTGGCGAGCCGCTCGTTCTGAGCGGACACTCCGGCCAGGTTGGTCTGGAGCTCGACGATCCGCTCTTCGAGAATCCTCGTGTGACGCGGAGAGTCGGCGAGCTTGCGCCGCAGGACGGCGATCTCCTGCTCGTAATAGGCAACCTGGCTCGCGAGGTCGTCGGACGCTCGTCCCGGCCGGATGCCGCGGTTCATGTCGTCGTCGTGGGCTGCCACGGTCCTCACCTCCTCCAAGGGGAGCTGGACGCTTCCTGACCCTACCTGGGCCGGTGCAGGTTGAAACCCCTAGATCACAAACCCGGTCGGAGTGTGTCCGATCTTCACCCTTGCGCACGTCCCCACAGCAGGGGAATACCCACCCATCAACATCGGAAAGCGGGCGGTTGTATCGTCGAGTCGGTCAACACCCGTCAGGGCTGGCTCCAATTGATTCACGTACGCAGGAAACGGCAGGGCGAGATGACCGTGCAGAACGACGACCGCGCGGAGGCGGCCGGGGTCCCGGCGGCCCCGGGGGCCACGGCGACCGCAGCGGACGGCCCGGGCCCCGCCCCGGAGGCGGACGGCGAGGCCCTGGAGGTCTGGATCGACCAGGACCTGTGCACGGGGGACGGGATCTGCGCCCAGTACGCGCCCGAGGTCTTCGAGCTGGACATCGACGGCCTGGCGTATGTGAAGAGCGCCGACGACGAGCTGCTGCAGGAGCCGGGCGCGACGACGCCCGTGCCGCTGCCGCTGCTCACGGATGTCCGTGACTCGGCCAAGGAGTGCCCGGGCGACTGCATCCATGTCCGCCGCATTTCGGACAAGGTGGAGATCTACGGCCCGGACGCCGGGTAACGGATCACACACTCCCCGCTACGGGCATCGGCCGGAGGACGAACTTCCCGTCCTTCCAGTGCCATTCGACGGTCCGGCTCCTGTCCGGGCAGCAACGGGGCACGTTCGGGCCGGAGTAGCCGAGCAGAGTGGCCGAAACGGTGCCCCGGGTGACGGTGAGGCCGGTGACGGTCATCTTCTCCCCGGGGTCCACGAGCGTGGCCAGGACGCGGGGCCGCCCGCCGGGCTCGCGGGGCGCGGCGAGGACGTAGACGCCGCTGGGCGGAGTGCCGCCGCCGGCGCGGCAGCGCACGACGGCCACCGTCTCGAGCCGGCCGTCGCCGTCGAGGTCGCTGGTGACCTGCTGGACGACGTCGGGCCCGCCGGCGGGCCCGCAGCGCAGGGGGAAGCGGGCGGAGAGGGGCGCGGGGGCTCCGGCGGTCGCGGCGGAGGCCGCGGCCGGAGCGGGCGCCGGATCCTCGCGCGGGCCGACGGCGACCGCGGCCGCGACGACGGCCGCCAGGGCCGCGGCGGTGGCCAGCCAGTGGCCGGGCCCGGAGCGGGTGTGCGGCCGGCGCTCAGGGGCACCGGCGGGCTCAGGGGCGGGACGGGCACTGTCTGCCGGTGGCTGCACGCGCGCTGACTCCTGTGGCGGTGGCTGCGGGGACGCGGAATCGATCAGCATCGTGCCACACCCCCGCGTACCGGGGAACAGCGGGCACGCCGGTGGAGGGCGTGCGAAAAGGCCGGGCGGGTGAAGCCGCGGCGGGCCCGGCGGACGGGCCTAACGAAGAGGCGCCGCCCCCGAGTTCCCCGCGGTGCGGGGTCCCGGTGGCGGCGCCCGGCGTGCCGTGCACGCGATGACGGGGGTCAGCCCTTGTTGGGGCCCTCGTAGTCGTCGCCGTAGGCGCCCTTGGCGGGGCGGCGGCGGCGCATCGGCGGCTCGACGCCGTCCGCGAGGCGGCGGGCGGTGACGAGGAAGCCGGTGTGGCCGATCATGCGGTGGTCCGGCCGGACGGCGAGTCCCTCGACGTGCCAGTTGCGGATCATCGACTCCCACGGCTGCGGCTCGGCGAAGCAGCCGATCTCGCGGATGGACTCGACGGTCCGGGCGAGCTGGGTCGTGGTCGCCACGTAGCAGCAGAGGATGCCGCCGGGGACGAGCGCCTTGGAGACGGCCTCCAGGCACTCCCAGGGGGCGAGCATGTCGAGGATGACCCGGTCGACGTCGGTGTCGGACAGGTTGTCCTGCAGGTCGCCGACCGTGAGCTGCCAGGCGGGGTGCGGGCCGCCGAAGTAGCGCTCGACGTTCGCCTGGGCGATCTCGGCGAAGTCCGCGCGGCGCTCGTAGGAGTGCAGCATGCCCTGGTCACCGATGGCGCGCAGCAGGAAGGCGCTGAGCGAGCCGGAGCCCACCCCCGCCTCGACGACGCGCGCGCCGGCGAAGATGTCGGCGAAGGCCAGGATCTGCCCCGCGTCCTTGGGGTAGACCACGGCGGCGCCGCGGGGCATGGACAGGACGTAGTCGGGGAGCAGGGGGCGCAGCGCGAGGTAGGCGACGTTTCCCGTGGTACGGACAACACTGCCTTCGGGGGCACCGATCAGCTCGTCGTGGGGGAAGGCACCCTTGTGGGTGTGGAACTGCTTCCCGGCTTCGAGCGTGAAGGTGTAGTGGCGTCCCTTGGGGTCGGTGAGCTGGACCTGGTCCCCGACCTGGAAGGGCCCGCGACGGCGGGCGGCACCGGTCGGTTCGGACATGTGACCAGCCTACCCGGCATCCGGCGGGGCTACGGACACGGCGGGGCCCGCCGGGGCGCGGCGCGCGGCACCGGCCCGGCGGGGCGTGCGGCCGGGAGCGGTCAGGAGGGCGTACGGGCCATCGCGGCCACGAAGGCCCGCTCGACGTCGGTGGTGGCCAGGACGCCGTAGACCTCCCCCGTCGCCTCCACCACCAGGTACTCCGTGGCGGGCGTGGCGCGCAGGGTGTCGAGGAGCTCCTCGCCGGAGAGGTCGGCGGAGACGCGCATGCCGTCCTTGAGGTCCTGGGCGAGGGCGCTGACCGCGACCCAGGGGCGGCGGTGCTCGGGGACGCCGACGACGGCGGCCTCGCGGACGAGCGCGGTGGGGTTGCCCTGGCCGTCGACGACGACCAGGGCGCGGGCGCCGGCCTCGCCGGCCCGGCGCAGGGCCTCGGACAGGGGCGTGGCGGCCTGCACGGGGACGGCGCGGCGGGTGAGGGCGCGGGCGCTCAGGCCGGGGAGGCGTTCGCGCAGGCGGGCCATGCGGAGGCTGTTGCCGGCGCCGGTCCAGATGATGGCGGCGAGGATGGCCGCGAGCAGGGCGTCGGTGAGGGAGTCCAGGCCGCCGAGGCTGTCGCCGGAGGCGCCGATGCCGCCGGCGCGGGCGAGCAGCGGGAGGCCGACGAGGACGGCGACCGCGAGGGCGCGGCCGATCCAGGCGGCGGCGACCGTGCCGGTCATGGGCTTGCCGCTGATCTTCCAGACGACGGCGCGGAGCATGCGGCCGCCGTCGAGGGGGAGGCCGGGCAGCAGGTTGAAGGCCGCGACGAGGAGGTTGGAGATCATCAGGCCGGCGAGCAGGACGCCGGGGACGGTGCCGGGCTCGACGACGAGCATGCCGAGGTAGAAGAGGCCCGCGAGGACGAGGGAGAGGAGGGGGCCGACGAAGGCGAGGACGAATTCGCGGCCGGGGGTCTCGGTCTCCTTCTCGATCTCGGAGACGCCGCCGAAGAACTGGAGCTGGATGCGCCGCACGGGGAGCTTGAAGCGCAGCGCGGCGACGGTGTGGGCGAGCTCGTGGACGAGGACCGAGGCGTAGAAGGCGACGGCGAAGAAGAGGGAGACCAGGTAGCGCGCGCGGCCCAGCTCGGGCAGGACGCGGTCGAGCTGGCCGCCGAAGACCCAGGTGATGAGGGCGGCGACGAGGAACCAGCTGGGGGCCACGTAGACGGGAACGCCGAAGGGGCGGCCCATGAGGATGCCGCCGCCGCTCTCGCGGGGGCGCTCGGGGCGGTCCCCGGGCTGCCGCCGGTCACCGGCGCCCCCGCCGCCGGACCTGCTCTGCCCGCTGTTGTCCACGGTGTCCCCTCGTCCGATGCGGCCCTCGCAGGCGACCGGCGGTCTCCCGATCATGCTGCGAAGGGGTCTGTGGTCGATGGTATGACGCCGGCTGTCGGTGGCGGGCCTTAGGGTTTTCTGTCATGGGTATGGACAGTGGGGCCCCTGCGGGGCGGGCCGGGGCCGGCGCGGGGCGCGGGCCTGCGCGGACGGGTACGGGGGCGGTGCGGCCGAAGGCGCTGTCCCCGTCGCGGGCGGGCGATTTCATGCAGTGCCCGCTGCTGTACCGGTTCCGGGTGATCGACAAGCTGCCGGAGAAGCCGAGCGCCGCGGCCACCCGCGGCACGGTGGTGCACGCGGTCCTGGAGCGGCTCTTCGACGCACCGGCGGCGGAGCGCACGGCGGAGCGGGCCAAGGGGCTGGTGCCGGGCGAGTGGGAGCGGCTGCTGGCCTCCCGCCCCGAGCTCGCGGAGCTCTTCCACGGCGAGGACGGCGCGCACGACCCGCGGCTGCTGGCGAAGTGGCTGGGGGACGCCGAGCGGCTGGTCGAGCGCTGGTTCACCCTGGAGGACCCCACGCGCCTGGAGCCCGCCGAGCGCGAGCTGTACGTGGAGACGGAGCTGGAGTCGGGCCCGCTGCTGCGCGGCTTCATCGACCGGGTGGACGTCGCGCCGTCGGGCGACGTGCGCATCGTGGACTACAAGACCGGCAAGGCCCCGGCCCCGCAGTTCCGCTCCGAGGCCCTCTTCCAGATGACGTTCTACGCGCTGGTGCTGTGGAAGCTGCAGGGCAGGGTGCCGCGCCGGCTCCAGCTGGTCTACCTGGGCAGCGGGGACGTCCTGACCTACGACCCGGTGGAGGCGGAGCTGCGGGCGGTCGAGCGCAAGCTGCGGGCCCTGTGGGACGCGATCGTGCTGGCCACGGAGACCGGCGAGTGGCGGCCGCGGCCGACGAAGCTGTGCGGCTGGTGCGATCACCAGGCCGTCTGCCCGGAGTTCGGGGGCACTCCCCCGCCGTATCCGCTGCCCGTCGTGGCGCAGCGGGACGGCCGGGTGCCCGCCCAGGGGGCGGCTCAGGGCAGAATGGACCCGGTCTAGCGAAGGAGTTCCTGTGGCGATCCGCGTCCTACTGGTCGACGACCAGCCGCTGCTGCGCACCGGCTTCCGGATGATTCTCGAAGCGGAACAGGACCTCGCGGTGGTGGGCGAGGCGGGGGACGGCCTGCAGGCGCTGGATCAGGTGCGGGCGCTGCAGCCGGATGTGGTCCTGATGGACATCCGGATGCCCCGGATGGACGGCGTCGAGGCGACGCGCCAGATCACCGGCCCGGACCGCAACGGCCCGGCGAAGGTCCTGGTGCTGACCACCTTCGACCTCGACGAATACGTGGTGGAGGCGCTGCGCGCGGGCGCGAGCGGCTTCCTGCTCAAGGACGCGCCGGCCAATGAGCTGGTCCAGGCGATCCGGGTGGTGGCGGGGGGCGAGGCGATGCTCGCGCCGAGCATCACCCGGCGGCTGCTGGACAAGTACGCGGGTCACCTGCCGTCGGGCGAGGAGCCCCTGCCGGACACGCTGAACACGCTGACCGACCGCGAGGTCGAGGTGCTGAAGCTGGTGGCGCGCGGCCTGTCGAACGCGGAGATCGCGGCGGACCTGTTCGTCAGCGAGACCACGGTGAAGACGCACGTGGGGCACGTCCTGACCAAGCTGGGCCTGCGCGACCGCGTCCAGGCGGCGGTGTACGCGTACGAGAGCGGTCTGGTCCGCCCGGGCGCCCAGTAGCCGCCGCCCCGGCCATACGGCAAGTGCCCTCCTCCGGAGCTCCGGAGGAGGGCACTGTGCTGTGGGGGCTGCCCGGGGTCAGCCCTTCGAGGCCTTGCTGATCTCCCAGAAGCGGAAGACGGTGGAGGCGTCGAGGGACCACTGGAGACCGGAGACCCGCTCGTTGGTCACGGCGTACTGCTTGCCCTGCCACAGCGGAAGGATCGGCACGTCCTGGGCGACCGTGTTCTGCACCTTGGCGTAGTCGCCGACGGTGGAGGGCCGGCTGCCGTTGGCGGCGGTGGCCAGGATGCGGCTCGTGATCTCCTTGGACTCGTAGTTGTTGGAGAGCACGTTGTCCTCGCCGAAGAACGGCGCGGTGAAGTTGTCCGGGTCCGGGTAGTCAGGAACCCAGCCCTTCACGTAGACGCCGTACCGGCCGGCGGCCACACCCTCCTCGTACTCCTTCAGCGGGACGGACTTCACGTCCGCCTCGAACAGGCCGCTCTTGTTGAGCTGCTGCGCGATCGCCTGGAACTCCGGGACGGTGCCCGGGCCGTAGCGGATCGGCGTGGCGTACAGCGTGAGCTTGACCTTGTCCTTGATGCCCGCGGAGTTCAGGGCGGCGGCGGCCTTGTCGGGCTGCGGCCGGTCCCCGTAGGTGTCGTAGAACGGGGTCTTGTGGCCGGTGATGCCGCTCGGGACGATCGAGTACAGCGGCTCGGCGGTGCGCTTGTAGACGTCGCGGACCAGGGCGCTGCGGTCGACCAGGTAGGCGATGGCCTTGCGCACGCCGACCTTGCCGACCACCGGGTCCTTGGTGTTGAACACCAGGTGCTGGACCTCGGCGCTGGTGCCCTCGACCACCTTGAGGTTGTGCTTGCCGGCCGACGAGTCGATGTCGGCGATGTCCTTCATGGCCAGACCACGGTAGGCGAGGTCGATGTCGCCCTTCTGGACGGCGTCCTTCAGCTCGACCTGCTCGCCGTGGAAGAACTTCATGGTCACGCCGCGGTTCTGGACGACCGCACCGCCCTTGTAGTTCTTGTTGACCGAGAACTTGGCCTGCTTCTCGTCGTACGAGTCCAGCTTGTAGACGCCGGAGCCGACCGCCTTGCCGTCGGTGCGGAGCTTGTCCAGGGGGTATTCCTGGTGGTCCACGATCGAGCCGGCACCCGAGGCGATCTTCTGCGGGAAGGTGGCGTCGGAGCGCTTGAGCTCGAAGACGACGTTCATCTTGTCCGGCGTCTTGATGCTCTTGATCGAGGACAGCAGGGACTTGGCGGGACCCTTGTCGTCGTTGATCTTCAAGGTGCGGTTGAAGGAGTGGGCGACGTCCTCGGAGGTGAGGTCGTGGCCGTTGCTGAACTTCAGCCCCTCCTTGAGGGTGCACTGGTAGACGGTGCTGCTCTCGTCCTTGAAGCTGCACTTCTCCGCGGCGTCCGGCTGAGGGGTGGTGCTCCCCTTGGGGAAGCTCATCAGCGACTGGAAGACGTTGTTGAACAGCACCCAGGAGCCCGGGTCGTAACCGGATGCCGGGTCGGTGGACACGACCTCGTCGGACATCCCCATGACCACCGACTCACCGGTGCCGCCGGCGTTGCCGTCTTCCGAGCCGCACCCGGTGAGCAGGGCGGCGGCGAGCCCCGCACCGAGCGGGGCGGCAAGCCACTGGTCACGTTTCCTCACGTGCACGTTCCTCACAGTTTCCTTGTTCGTCTCTGAACAAATCGTGAACAGGTCGTCGGCAGAACCGGTCTGACGGCTGGTGCCTCACACGCCGCGGGCCAGTTCCCACGGCTGCATTTCGGAGGCGGAGTTGAGCGCCCACTCGGCACCGGTGACGTTCCCCCGGGCCGCCACGTACTGCTTGCCCTGCCACAGCGGCAGCACCGGCACCTCCTCGGCGACGATGTCCTGTGCCTGCTGGAAGTACTTCGCGGCGGCCTCGCGCTGGGAGGCCTCGCGGGACTCGGGGATCAGCTCGTTGCTGATCTTGTTGTTGCGGTACGGCGAGCGGAGGAAGTTGTCCCTGCCGATGAAGGGGGCGACGAAGTTGTCGGGGTCCGGGAAGTCGGGGAACCAGCCCATGCCGTAGGCGGCGTACTTGCCGGCCGCGGCCTCGGGACGGAACTCCGACCACTTCACGCCCTGGAGCTTGACGTTGAACAGCCCGCTGCCGTTCAGCTGCTTCTGCAGGGCCTTGAAGGACTTCTCGGTCGTCTCACCGTAGTGGTCGGTGGTGTAGGTGAGGGTCAGCGGCACCGGGGTGCTCACATTGCCGGCCCGCAGGATGGCGCGGGCCTTCTCCGCGCTGGGGTCACCGTACTTGTTGGAGAACGAGTTCTGGTGCCCGGTGATGCCCATGGGCACGAGCGAGTACAGCGGGTCGTTCGTGCGGCCGTAGGAGTCGCGGGCCAGTGCGGCGCGGTCGACGACCTGGGCCACGGCCTGGCGAACCGCCTTGTTCTTCACCGCCGGGTCGTCGGTGTTGAAGGCGAGGTAGCTGATCTCCTGGCCGGGCGCCTCGAGCAGGCGCACGTCCTTGCCGGCGTCCGTACGCAGGCGGTTGACCTGCTCGGGCGACAGGGTGCGGTTCATGATGTCGATGTCGCCGGCCATGAGGGCCTTCTCCATCGCCGTGGCGTCGTCGTAGAAGCGCATCTCGACCTTGTCGTTCTGCAGCTGGACGACGCCCTGGTAGTTCTTGTTCTTGTTGAGCACGGCCTTGACGACGCGGCCGTCCTTCTCCTCGGTCTGCAGCGTGTACGGACCGGAGCCGACGACCTTGAAGCCGTTGTCGAGCTTGTTCTTGTCGTAGGACTCGGCGTCGACGATGGCGGCGGCCGGGGTCGCGATCTTCTGCGGGAACGTCGCGTCGGGCGACTTCAGCTGGAAGACGACCTCGAGCTCGCTCGGCGTCTCCACCCGGTCGATGTTGCTGAGCAGCGAGACCGGGCCGTTCTCGAAGTTGATGGCGCGGGCGCGGTCGATGGAGAACTTGACGTCCTCGGCGGTGAGCGCGTTGCCGTTGGAGAACTTCAGGCCGCTGCGCAGGGTGCAGCGGAACTGCTCGTTCTTGCGGTCGCCGAAGGTGCACTTGGAGGCGGCGTCGGCGACCGGGGCGGTGCCGGAGCGGGGCAGCCGCAGAAGTGTCTGGAAAGTGCTGTGGAGGACGTTCCACGCGCCGATGTCGTACGCGGCGGCCGGATCGAAGGGCGCCGGGGCGTCCGTGGTCTCCTCGAACCGGTCGGTGGTACCGATGACGATGGCGCCGTTGCCCTTGCCGGCTCCGTCGCTCCCGCCGCAGGCGACGAGCACGGGGGCCAGCAGGGCTGCCGCGACGGGCAGCACCAACGTCTTGCGGTTCATTGTGTGGGGTTCTCCCTGTGGTGCGTTCGGTTCCCGGGACCCTACCGGCGACCGGCGCGCGGGCCCACGGGCAAGCCGTGAAGTTCTCGCGAAAAGATTAGTGCCGGGGGCCACTGCCGCCGGAACACGGAGAAGTTGACGCGATATCACGCGGTGATAACAAGGGAGGCGATCCGCGATATCCGAGCGCCGGAACGATCCACGCACACGATCATCAATCCGGACACAAGGGTGCGCTTCAACCCTTGCGGAGGCGTCACCGGGTGACCGTTCCCGCACGCACCGCCGCCGGACGCGGTGACGAAGGTCACTCGGGCGACTTCCCGGCGGACTGCGGGAATTAGGTCAGTGCATTCGTCACGGAAAACACTCGTTCCGGCGCCCAGAGTTCCTTGAACTTTCTCCGGGGCACGCTCAGTGCACGGGAGAGTGCATTCCCGTGATCAGTCCCCGGAGAAAACCGAGATCCACTTCTTCGAGGGAGCCCACGACGGTCCGTCCGGCGGCGGGCGGGATCGGGGCCACCGACGGCACCGCCACCACCCGGCAGCCGGCCGCCTCGCCGGCGGTCACCCCGGTCAGGGTGTCCTCCACGACCGCGCACCGGCCCGGCTCCGCCCCGAGCCGGGCGGCCGCCAGCAGGTACGGGTCGGGGTGCGGCTTGGTGCGCTCCATCTCGTCGCCCGCGACGGTCAGGGTGAAGTTCTCCGGGCCCAGCGACAGCAGCACGCGGTCGATGATCTCCCGGTGCGAGGCCGAGACCAGCGCGGTGGGGATCTTGTGCGCGGCGAGCTCGGCGAGGAGTCTGCGGGCGCCCGGCATCAGCGGCACGCCGCGCCCGATCATCTCGGAGAAACGCTTGTTCAGCAGGACGGACAGCTCCGTCACGGCGATCTTCGCGCCGGTGGCCCGGATGAGGAAGGAGGCGCTGCGCGTCATGGGGCCGCCGACGACGACCTCGCGCCACTCCTCCAGCAGCTGGTGGCCCAGCTCGGCGAAGACGGCGACCTCCACTTCCCACCAGAAGCCCTCGGTGTCGACGAGGGTGCCGTCCATGTCGAGCAGGACCGCTTGCAGGGCGGAACCTGCGGCCGCGCGGGGCGGGGCAGCGGGAATGCTGCTGGTCATCCGGGGCACACCTCCTGAGGGGACGAGAAGGCCGGCTCGCGCGACCCCTCGCAGGGCCGTACGAACCGGCCTTCACCGGACCGACAAGTGTACGGCGGACGGTTGCGGACGTCTCTTCAATATCGGGGATTCGTCACATCGGGGGCCCGCCCCGGCCCCGTCACCGCCGCCGTCCGCCGCCTCAGGCCTCGTCCTCGGGCCCCTCGGTCTCCTCCTCGGGCGCCGCCGCCTCGTCCTTGGGCTGCCGCTGCGGGCGCGTGCGCCCGCTGGTGGTGTCGCGCAGGTACGAACCGTCGCCCTGCTGGGGGTCGCGGCGGCGCAGGTAGCGCTCGAACTCGCGAGCGATGGCCTCGCCCGAGGCCTCCGGCAGGTCCGCCGTGTCGCGCGCCTCCTCCAGGGACTGCACGTACTCGGCGACCTCGCTGTCCTCCGCCGCCAGCTGGTCGACGCCCAGCTGCCAGGCCCGCGCGTCCTCCGGCAGCTCGCCGAGCGGGATGCGCAGATCGATCAGATCCTCCAGGCGGTTCAGCAGCGCCAGGGTGGCCTTCGGGTTGGGCGGCTGGGAGACGTAGTGCGGGACGGCCGCCCACAGGCTCACCGCCGGGACGCCGGCGTGGGTGCAGGCCTCCTGGAGGATGCCGACGATCCCCGTCGGGCCCTCGTAGCGGGACTCCTCCAGGTCCATGGTCCGTGCGAGGTCCGGGTCGGAGGTGACGCCGCTGACCGGAACGGGCCGGGTGTGCGGGGTGTCCCCGAGCAGCGAGCCCAGGACGACCACCAGCTCCACGCCGAGCTCGTGGGCGAAGCCCAGGATCTCGTTGCAGAACGAGCGCCAGCGCATGCTGGGCTCGATGCCGCGCACCAGGACGAGGTCGCGCGGAGCGCCCTTGCCCTCGCCGCCGCCGGTGCGCACCACGGACAGCCTGGTCGTCGGCCACGTGATCTTGCGGACGCCGCCGTCGAGCCAGACCGTGGGGCGGTTGACCTGGAAGTCGTAGTAGTCCTCGGCGTCGAGCGCGCCGAAGACCTCGCCCTTCCACTCCCGGTCCAGGTGCGCGACCGCGCTGGAGGCGGCGTCCCCCGCGTCGTTCCAGCCCTCGAAGGCACAGATCATGACCGGGTCGATCAGCTCGGGTACCCCCTCAAGCTCGATCACCCAGCGCCTCCTTCTCTGCAATCTGTTCTGCAGTGCTTTTCATTGCTGCTCTGTTGTGCGACCACAAGACTACGGCTTCCCCGCTGCCCGGTCGCAGCCCCTGTACGGGCTCTTCCTCAGCCCCTTGCTCCCCAGCCGGTCCGGTAGGCGCGCCAGTCGTCCTCGGTGGCCGCGAAGTCGACGTAGAGCGCGAGCCCGAAGCGCTTGCGGTCGCGGTCCTCGCGGGTCAGTCCGAGCCGGGCGCCGCGCACGGCCGCCGCGGCCGTCTCGGCGTGACCGTGATGGCCCATGTCGTCGGTGTGGTAGAAGGGCAGGCCCATGAGCAGGTCGGTGCCGGAGGGCGTGACCTGCAGGGCGAGTTCCGTCTGGCGGGCGACGTAGCCGCCGTAGAGGCTCTCGATCGGCAGGGCGGTGTCGTAGGACATCATCGCGATCTGGTCGGTGCGGCGCGCGACCTGGCCGAAATAGCGCTGGGTCCACCACTTGGGGCTGCCCACGAAGTGCGCCGCGGCGTGCATCGCGGGCACCGGGTCGATCTGCTGGGCCGCGATCGACAGCACTCCCCCGGCGGACCGCACGGCCGGGTGCAGGGCGTCCAGCAGGGCGAGGAAGTCGCGGTCGCCGGTGCGCACGGGCTCGACGTCGAGGTGGACGCCCTCGAAGCCGGCCCGCATGACCTGCCGGGCGCTCTCGACCACGGCGGCCCGCGCGGGCGCCGAGTCCAGGCGCAGGCCGTTGCTGCCCTCGCCCGGGCGCACGAGCTTGTCGCCGAGCCACGCCTGGACGCGGATGCCGGGCAGTGCGCGGTGCAGGGAGTCGATCACCTTGCGCGAGTTGGCGTACGCGCCGGCGGGCAGGGTGCCGTCGTGCTCCAGCGGGCCCGCGTGGATGTAGAGGTCGCGCATGCCCGTGCCGTCGAGCCGGCGCTTGAGCGCGGCGAGGTCGGCCGGGCCGCGCCGTCCGTCGAGCCAGGCGTGGCCCAGCCACACGGCGTCCCGGCCGCGGGTGACGGCGTCCGCTGCAGGCGATCCGGCGTAGGACGCCCGCAGGGCGCTGCCCGCGGCGATGACGGGCAGCAGCACCACCAGGGCCAGGGCGAGCGCCGCGCGTATCGCCGTCTTCCGGCCGGGGCGCCACGCACGCACCCCGGCCATCAGGGACCGGCCGGCCTGCTTCTTCATCTCGTCCCCCTCGTTTTCTGTAGGGACGAGAAAAACAGCAGGTCAGTTGCGGTGTGGCCGAAAAGGAACGCCTCGGGGGAAGGACGCGTGGCGTCCTTCCCCCGAGGCTGTGGCGTTACGGGCCGGGTCAGCCCTTGTCGGCCAGCATGTCCTTCACGCGGGCGCGGACGTTCTCGTCGTCCAGGCCGCGGATGGTCAGGGTCGTGCGGCGACGCAGGACGTCGTCGACGGTCTCGGCCCACTCGTGGTCGCGGGCGTAGACGACCTGGGCCCAGATCTCCGGGCCGTCGGGGTGGATGCGCTCGCCGAGCTCGGGGTTCTCGTTGGCCAGGCGCGCGATGTCGAAGGACAGCGAGCCGTAGTGCGAGGCGAGGTGGCGGGCGGTCAGCGGGTCCATGCGGGCGCCGGGCTCGCGGTCGACGAGCAGGCGGTGGGCGACCGCGTTGGGGTTCGCGACACCGGGCAGCGGGGTGCGGCGGACCAGGCTGGAGATGGGCTCCATGTCCTCGGTCAGCGGGCTGCCGGGCACCTGGGCGAGCTTCTTCATGACCGTACGGCCGATGTGGCGGTAGGTGGTCCACTTGCCGCCGGCGACGGACAGCATGCCGCCCTTGCCCTCGGAGACGACCGTCTCGCGCTTGGCCTGGGAGACGTCGCCCGGGCCGCCGGGCAGCACGCGCAGACCGGCGAAGGCGTACGTCATCAGGTCGCGGTCGAGGTCCGCGTCCTGGATGGAGAACGCCGCCTCGTCGAGGATCTGCTGGATGTCCTCCTCCGTGGCGCGCACGTCCGCCGGGTCACCCTCGTACTGGGTGTCGGTGGTGCCCAGCAGCAGCTGGTCCTCCCACGGCAGGGCGAAGGTGATGCGGTACTTGTCGATCGGGGTGGCCATGGCGGCCTTCCACGGCGACTTGCGCTTCATCACGATGTGCGCGCCCTTGGAGAGGCGGATCGACGGCGCGGCGCCCTTGTCTTCCAGCTTCCGCAGGTGGTCCACCCACGGGCCGGTGGCGTTGAGGACGACGCGCGCGTCGATGCCGAACTCCGAACCGTCCAGGCGGTCCTTGAGCTCCGCGCCGGTGACCTTGCCGTGCGTGAAGCGCAGGCCGGTGACCTCGGCGTGGTTGAGGACGACGGCACCGGACTCGACCGCCGCGCGGACCGTCATGACGGCCACGCGGGAGTCGTTCATCTGGTGGTCGTAGTAGACCGCGACGGCCTTCAGGTTGTCCGTGCGCAGACCGGGGTTGTCGGCCTTGGCCTTGGCCGGGGAGATCACCTTGCCGACGCCGTCGCCGAAGGCGGACAGCGCCGAGTAGGCGAAGACACCGGCGCCGAGCTTGGCCGCGCCGACCGGGCCGCCCTTGTACACGGGCAGGTAGAAGGTGAGCGGGTTGACCAGGTGCGGGGCCACGTCCTTGGCCAGCACCCGGCGCTCGTGGTGGTTCTCCGCGACCAGCTTGACCGCGCCGGTCTGCAGGTAGCGCAGACCGCCGTGGACCAGCTTGGAGGAGGCGGAGGAGGTGGCGCCGGCGAAGTCGCCGGCGTCCACCATCGCGACCCGCAGACCGGACTGCGCAGCGTGCCAGGCCACCGAAGTGCCCAGGATGCCGCCACCGATCACCAGGAGGTCGTACGTCGCCTTGGACAGCCGTTCCCGGGTCTCGGCGCGGCCCGGGTTGGCGCCGGCAGCCGGGTGCGTTCCCAGGGTCGGAACGCTCTGCGGGGTTGTCATGATTACTCCTCGTCCTCGATCCAGCCCATGGTCCGCTCGACGGCCTTGAGCCAGTTCTTGTACTCGCGGTCACGCGTGTCCGCGTCCATGCGGGGGGTCCACTCGGCGGCCCGGCGCCAGTTGGCGCGCAGCGCGTCGGTGTCCGGCCAGAAGCCGACGGCGAGGCCGGCGGCGTAGGCGGCGCCGAGGCAGGTCGTCTCGGCGACCATCGGGCGCACGACCGGTGCGTCCAGGAAGTCCGAGAGGGTCTGCATCAGCAAGTTGTTGGAGGTCATACCGCCGTCGACCTTGAGTGCGGTCAGCTCGACGCCCGAGTCCTTGGTCATGGCGTCGGTGATCTCGCGGGTCTGCCAGGCGGTGGCCTCGAGCACGGCGCGGGCGATGTGCGCCTTGGTGACGTAGCGGGTCAGGCCCGCGATGACACCGCGCGCGTCGGAGCGCCAGTAGGGGGCGAACAGGCCGGAGAAGGCCGGCACGAAGTAGGCGCCGCCGTTGTCCTCGACGGAGCTGGCGAGCGTCTCGATCTCGGCCGCGCTCTTGATCAGGCCCATCTGGTCGCGCATCCACTGCACGAGGGAGCCGGTGACGGCGATGGAGCCCTCGAGGGCGTAGACGGGCTTCTGGTCGCCGATGCGGTAGCCGACGGTGGTCAGCAGGCCGTTGTAGGAGTTGACGGGCTCGTCGCCGGTGTTCATCAGCATGAACGTGCCGGTGCCGTAGGTCGACTTGGCCTCGCCCTCGGAGAAGCAGGTCTGGCCGAAGAGGGCCGCCTGCTGGTCGCCGAGCGCGGAGGCGACGGGCACGCCGGCCAGGGCGCCGCCCTTGGCGGTGCCGTAGACCTCGGCGGAGGAGCGGATCTCCGGCAGCACGGCGGCCGGGATCTCCATCGACTCCAGGATGCGCTCGTCCCAGTCGAGGCTGCGGAGGTTCATCAGCATCGTGCGGGAGGCGTTGGTGACGTCGGTGACGTGCACGCCGCCGTCGGTGCCACCGGTGAGGTTCCAGATGACCCAGGAGTCCATGGTGCCGAAGAGGATGTCGCCGGCCTCGGCGCGCTCGCGCAGGCCCTCGACGTTGTCCAGCAGCCAGCGGACCTTCGGGCCGGAGAAGTACGAGGCCAGCGGCAGGCCCGTCTCACGGCGGAAGCGGTCCTGGCCGACGTTGCGGCCGAGCTCCTTGCACAGGGCGTCGGTGCGGGTGTCCTGCCAGACGATGGCGTTGTAGACCGGCTCGCCCGTGTTCTTGTCCCACAGCAGCGTGGTCTCGCGCTGGTTGGTGATGCCGATGGCCTTGACGTCGGCGGCGGTGATGCCCGCCTTCTCGACGGCGCCGGCGACGACTTCCTGGACGTTGGTCCAGATCTCCGTGGCGTCGTGCTCGACCCAGCCCGGCTTCGGGAAGATCTGCTCGTGCTCCTTCTGGTCGACGGAGACGATGCGTCCGTCGCGGTCGAAGACGATGCAGCGGGAGGAGGTGGTGCCCTGGTCGATCGCCGCGATGAACGGGCCCTGGCTGTGCGCGTCGGTCATGGTGTCTCTAACTCCTGAGGTCTGAAGGTCTCGGCGGGGGATCAGAACGCGATCTTGTGGATGCCTGCGGCCAGGGCGGCGCCGATGAGCGGGCCGACCACCGGGACCCAGGCGTAGCCCCAGTCGGAACCGCCCTTGTTGGGCAGCGGCAGCAGGGCGTGCACGATGCGCGGGCCCAGGTCGCGGGCGGGGTTGATGGCGTAACCGGTCGGGCCGCCGAGCGAGAGGCCGATGCCGACGACGACGAAGGCGACCATCAGGGTGCCCGTGCCGCTCGTGGCCAGGCCCTTGGTCAGACCCATGGTGAGGATGAAGAGCACCAGCGCGGCGGTGCCGATGATCTCGGTGACGAGGTTCTGCACCGCGTTGCGGATCTCGGGGCCGGTGGAGAAGATGCCGAGCACCGGGCCGGCCTGGGGCGTCGCGGTCTGGTCGACCATGCCCTCGGCGGGGTTGAGGCTCGCGACGAGCTCCGGGTCCGTCAGGTGGGCCTTGAACTGACCGTAGTAGGCGAACCAGACCAGGGTCGCACCGATCATCGCGCCCAGCATCTGGGAGCCGATGTAGAGCGGAACGTCCTTCCACTCGGTCGCGCCGTCGATGGCGAGGCCGAGGGTGACGGCCGGGTTGAGGTGCGCGCCGGACTTGGTGCCGATGTACGCACCGGCCAGGACGGCGAAGCCCCAGCCGAACGTGATGGCGAGCCAGCCCGCGTTCTGTGCCTTCGAACGCTTCAGGGTGACGGCGGCGCACACGCCGCCGCCGAGCAGGATCAACACTGCGGTACCGATGAGCTCACCGGTGAAGATGTCGGAGCTGGACACCCGCGACTCCTTTGTCCTTCGTCCAGGGGAAGGCGAACCCCGGGTCCCTCCGGTGGTCCGCAGCTCTCCGATGGAGAGCTTCGATCGGCCCGCGGCAGTGTCCACCATAGCGAATATTGTCGTTAGGTGTTCGACAATGCCGACCGATGAACGGCAGTTTTCTGCACTGTAAGAACTGCGTCAAGAGTCCTGTGACTGAAAACTCTCCGCCGGAGTGGCCGAAAACCGCCGTTGCGGACACTCGGGGTTACCGACCGGTAGTACCCGGTAGTCGCCACCGGGCACACCAAAGGGCCGGACGTCAGAAGCGGCCCGCGCCCAGGTCGCGGGAGACGGCGCGCGCGCAGTCCCGGACGGCGGCGATCAGCTGCGCCCGCAGCTCCCCGTCCTCGCAGAACCGCTCCACCGCGCCGGTGATCCCGACGGCGCCCACCGGCATCCGGTGCCGGTCGTGGATGGGGGCGGCGACGGAGGCCACGCCCTCCCAGGTCTCCTCGACGTCCGCGGCCCAGCCACGGGCCCGGGTCAGGTCCAGCACGCCCTCCAGATCGGGCAGCGCGGTGACGGTCCGCCCCGTGAACGCCTCGCGCTCGGCCTCCAGCAGCTGGCTGTGGGCCACGGGGTCGTAGGCGCACAGCACCTTCCCCAGGGCCGTGCTGTGCAGCGGCTGCATCGCCCCGACCTCCAGCACTTGACGGCTGTCGTCCGGCCGGAAGACGTGGTGGACGATGAGCACCCCCTGCTGGTGCAGGACGCCCAGGTAGACGCTCTCCCCGCTGGAGCGGGCCAGGTCGTCCGCCCACAGCAGGGCGCGGGCGCGCAGCTCGTGCACGTCCAGGTAGCTGTTGCCCAGCCGCAGCAGCTCGGCGCCGAGCTGGTAACGCCCCGACGCGGGGTCCTGCTCGACGAAGCCCTCCTGCTGCAGGGTGCGCAGAATGCCGTGTGCCGTGCCCTTGGCCAGCCCCAGTGCGGAAGCCACATCGGACAGACCCAGCCGTCGTTCGCCCCCCGCGAGCAGCCGTAGCATCGCTGCCGCCCGTTCGAGCGACTGGATGGTCCGTGCCATCGCTCAACCTCCTCCGAAATGCCCGTTCGGCATTGCTGAACACTATCGGCCGATGCCGACCGGGAGATAGCTGACCGGCGGCGGAACCATGATCGCCGAGAGACTCCGGGGGCCGCGCCCGGCCCCTTCCGTCGCGTATCCATCGCGTATCCGAGGTGTGGGACACCCGCCCGAATTCCGCTTCCGGCGGTTACGCTGACGGCGTGCGTCTTCTTCCGGAGGACGCAAAGCCGACAGCCGTCGCAACCCCGGGAGCACTTCCATGGCCTCGTTCACGCCATCGACCGCAAGCACCGCCCGAGCCTCCGAACTGCGGGAGGCGCTCGCCTCCCGGGTCGTGGTGGCCGACGGGGCCATGGGCACGATGCTCCAGGCGCAGGACCCCAGCATGGAGGACTTCGAGCAGCTGGAGGGCTGCAACGAGGTCCTGAACGTGACCCGCCCCGACATCGTCCGCTCCGTCCACGAGGCCTACTTCTCCGTCGGCGTGGACTGCGTGGAGACCAACACCTTCGGCGCCAACCTGGCGGCGCTGGGCGAGTACGACATCCCCGAGCGGATCTTCGAGCTCTCCGAAGCCGGCGCCCGCGTCGCCCGCGAGACCGCCGACGACTTCACCGCCCGCGACGGCCGCACCCGCTGGGTGCTGGGCTCGGTCGGCCCCGGCACAAAGCTGCCGACGCTCGGCCACGCCCCCTACACCGCCCTGCGCGACGCCTACCAGCAGAACGTCGAGGGCCTCGTCACGGGCGGAGCCGACGCGGTCCTGGTGGAGACCACCCAGGACCTGCTCCAGACCAAGGCCTCGGTCATCGGCGCCCGCCGCGCCCTGGAGGCCCTGGGCGCCGACCTGCCCCTGCTCGTCCAGGTCACGGTGGAGACCACCGGCACGATGCTCCTCGGCTCCGAGATCGGGGCCGCCCTGACGGCCCTGGAGCCGCTCGGCATCGACATGATCGGCCTCAACTGCGCAACCGGCCCGGCCGAGATGAGCGAGCACCTGCGCTACCTCTCCCGGCACGCCCGCACCCGCGTCTCCGCCATGCCCAACGCGGGTCTGCCGGTGCTGGGCAAGGACGGCGCGCACTACCCGCTGACGCCGGCCGAGCTGGCGGACGCCCACGAGACCTTCGTACGCGAGTACGGGCTCTCGCTGGTCGGCGGCTGCTGCGGTACGACTCCGGAGCACCTGCGGCAGGTCGTCGAGCGCGTCCGCGACATGCAGCCCACGGAGCGGCAGCCGCGCCCCGAGCCGGGCGCCGCGTCCCTCTACCAGACCGTCCCCTTCCGGCAGGACACCTCCTACCTCGCGATCGGCGAGCGGACGAACGCCAACGGTTCGAAGAAGTTCCGCGAGGCCATGCTGGAGGGCCGCTGGGACGACTGTGTGGAGATGGCCCGCGACCAGATCCGCGAGGGCGCCCACCTGCTGGACCTGTGCGTCGACTACGTGGGACGCGACGGCGTCGCCGACATGGCCGAGATCGCCGGCCGCTTCGCCACCGCCTCCACCCTGCCCATCGTCCTCGACTCCACCGAACCGGCCGTCATCCAGGCCGGCCTGGAGAAGCTCGGCGGCCGCGCCGTCATCAACTCCGTCAACTACGAGGACGGCGACGGCCCCGACTCCCGCTTCGCCAGGATCACCCGGCTGGCTGTCGAGCACGGCGCCGCCCTGATCGCGCTCACCATCGACGAGGAGGGCCAGGCCCGCACCGTCGAGAAGAAGGTCGAGATCGCCGAACGTCTGATCGACGACCTCACGGGCAACTGGGGGGTGCAGGAGTCGGACATCCTCATCGACTGCCTCACCTTCACCATCTGCACGGGCCAGGAGGAGTCCCGCAAGGACGGCATCGCCACCATCGAGGCGATCCGCGAGCTCAAGCGCCGCCACCCCGACGTGCAGACCACGCTCGGCCTGTCCAACATCTCCTTCGGCCTCAACCCGGCCGCCCGCATGGTCCTGAACTCCGTCTTCCTGGACGAGTGCGTGAAGGCCGGCCTGGACTCGGCCATCGTCCACGCCTCGAAGATCCTGCCGATCGCCCGCCTGGAGCAGGAGCAGGTCCAGGCCGCCCATGACCTGATCTACGACCGGCGCCGCGAGGGCTACGACCCCCTGCAGCACCTGCTGGAGCTCTTCGAAGGCGTCGACACCAAGTCGATGAAGGCGGGCAAGGCCGAGGAGCTCCTCGCCCTGCCGCTCGACGAACGGCTCCAACGCCGCATCATCGACGGCGAGAAGAACGGTCTCGAAGCGGACCTCGACGAGGCGCTGACCGGGCGTCCGGCCCTCGAC
>NZ_JANIID010000035.1:0-92231 GCF_024519335.1 Streptomyces telluris | reverse complement strand
TTCGCGAAGCGGGCGGCCATCCGGCCCTCCATGGTCCCCAGCAGGCCGCGCACCGTGCGGGCGTTGCCGAAGGAGGCCGGGTCGGCCCGCCGCGTGTGCAGCAGCCAGCGCGTGGCGCGCTCGGCCACGCCCTCGCCCAGGCGGTAGCCCTCTGCGGCGGCCATCCGGCGCAGGATCTCCACCAGGTCCTCCGGGGAGTACTCGGGGAACGGCACCCGGGCGGTGAACCGGGAGCGCAGCCCCGGGTTGGCGTCCAGCAGCCGGTCCATGTCCCGCGGATATCCCGCGGCGATGACGACCAGGCGGCCGCGCCACTCCTCCATCTCCCGGACCAGCGTGTCGATCGCCTCGGCGCCGAAGCCCCCCTGCCCCCCGGTATCACGGACCAGGCTGTAGGCCTCGTCGATGAACAGGACGCCGTCCAGGGCGTCGTGGACCGCCCGGCGCACCAGCGGCGCGGTCTGCCCCACGAAACCGGCCACGAGGTCGGTGCGGGTCGCCTCCACCACGTGGCCCTTGCGGAGCAGCCCGAGCTCGCGGAACAGCCGCCCGGTGAGCCGGGCCACGGTGGTCTTGCCGGTCCCGGGCGGCCCGGTGAACAGCAGGTGGGGCGGGGCGAGGCCGCCCTTGTTCAGCGCCTGGCGCATCCTCAGCCGGTTGGCGAGGTTCTCCAGCTCCTCCCGGACCGGCCCCAGCCCGACGTAGGCGTCGAGGCCCGCCAGCAGGTCCGCGGGGTCGGGCGCGGGCCTGGGCAGGTAGGCCCGGTACGGCTCGGGGATGTCCTCGGGCGTGACGGGCTCGGCGACCTCGCGCCGGATGCGGTGGACCCACTGCTTGCGGACGGCGTCGGCGAGGGTGCGCATGTCCCGGGCGTTGGCGAAGTTCTCGCCCCTGGTCCGGTGCATCTCGGTGACGATCTCGCGCAGCCTGTCCTCGGTGCCGGGCGCGAGCTGCAGGCCGCGCTCGGCGAGGCGCTGCAGCAGGATCGTGTGCAGGGTGGCGGGCGGGTAGTCGGGGAAGGCGATGACGTTGTGCTGAGGGAAGCGGCTTTCGAGGCCGGGGTTGGCCGCGAGGAACTCCCGCATCTTGTCCGGGTAGCCGGCCACGACGACCACGAGGCGGCCGCGGTCGTCCTCCATGCGCTTGAGCAGCGTCTGGACGGCCTGGTCGCCGAACCCGTCCCGCTGGTCGCTGAGGCCGTACGCCTCGTCGACGAAGAGGACCCCGTCCAGGGCGCGGTCGACGGTCTCCTCGGTCCGCGCGGACGTCTGCCCGACGTAGCCGGCGACGAGGTCGCTGATGCTCGCCTCGACGAGGTGGCCGCGGCTCAGCAGGCCGAGGTCACGGTAGATCTCGCCGATCAGCCGGGCCGCGGTGGTCTTGCCGGTGCCCGGGTTGCCGGTGAACACCAGGTGCAGGGCCGGGGGTTCGCAGGCGGTGAGCCGGCCGGCGGCCCGCAGTTCCTCGTCCGCCTCCACCTCGGCCCGCAACTGGTCGACGTGCTGCTTGAGCTGGTCCAGGCCCGGCAGAGCGGCCAGCCGTTCCCAGGGGGTGCGCGCGTCCTCGGTCACCGTGCCGACCCACTGCCGCACGATGCGGGAGCTCAGCGCGCCCTCCGTGCGGGCCACGTGCCGCAGCCGGGCCCGCCAGGACCGGACCGTTCCGTGCCCGGCCGCCATCGCCCGGACGACCGCGTCGAGCTCCCGCCAGTCGGCGATGCCCATGCGCTCCTCCAGCCGGACCGCGTGGACGAGCCGCTCCAGCTCCGCGGCCTGCGGGTGGCCGATCCGGAAGGTGCCGCTGCGTCCCGGGGCGGAGCGCCGCTCGCTCACGAAGGCGTCCAGCAGCGGGAACCCTCCGCGGAGCCGTACGAAGTCCGCCACCTCCTCCAGCGTCGGCTTGCGGAAGACCAGGATCCACTGGTTGCGGTCGTCTGCGTGGTCGGCCCAGGCCGCCATGGCGTCGGCCAGCTGCCGCGCGGCCCGCGTGTGCTGCAGGATCTCCTCGGTGTGCGGGAACACCACGGCGGTGCGCTGCCCGGGCCGGCGCAGGTAGCCCGCGAGGGTCATCACCCCGAACGGGTCGGAGACACCGGCCGGCGGCGCGGCGGGCGGGCCCCCGGTGTCGCCCCGGCCGGCGCCGTCGGTGGCGCCGGTCTCGTCCTGCCGGTTTCCGGGAGGATCCGGTGCGGAGCCGGGGCCGAAGTCCCGTACCAGCAGCCCGTCGAGCGGGCCGCGCAGCCGGGGGTGGCGCATGGTGCGCCGGCGCGGGGACCCGGGCGCGGCCGTGCCGCGGGCGGCGCCGCCGCTGCGGGAGAGGTCGCGGGAAGCCCGGTCCCGGAAGTAGAGCGGATGCTGCAGGGAGCTGAAGACGACGCGCTCGAAGCCCTCGGCCCGCAGCAGCCGCCACAGCGACTGTTCCAGCGGGCACACCTGGTAGGCGCTGTCCACGAAGAGGTCCCCCACCCCCGGGCCGTAGAGGACCGTGAACGGCTCGCCGCTGTGCAGGAAGACCGGATCGAGCCGCTCCGTCGTCGCGACGGGCGGGGACGACGCCTCCGTGGCGGCTTCCGTCATTCCGCGGCCGTCCCGGGCCGCGGCGCTTCCTCCCGGTACCCGGGCGAGGCCGGGGCGGCGGGACCCGGCCTGCGGTGGCGGGCGACGTCCAGCAGGCCGGGGTCCGGGGCACCCGGCTCGCTCACCGGCGCCGACGCCCGCAGGCCGTCCGCCGCCAGCGCCTGCTGGATCGCCTCGGCCCGGTCGCGGAGATCGGCCTCGGACGTGGTGTCGTGGTCGTAGGAGAGCACGCGCACCACACACCGCTCCGAGTCCCGGCCGGCCTGCGCGATGTCGACCACGATCTCGTTGCCGCCGGCCTCGTTGCGGAGCCTGGCGTAGTACCGGCCGCGAGGATCGGCGTTCTCGTACTCCCCGTCGACCAGGTCGTAATAGGCGTACTCGCCGAGCGAATGGGCCACCGCGTCGGCGAGGTTCACCCGGATCTGCGAGGCGAGGTGACGCATGCCGGCCCGCTCCACCGTGCCGCCCAGATCCTGTTCGAGCCGGGGCGCCTCCTGGTCGCGCAGCTCGTGCAGATCGGCGGTGCCCGTCGCGTCGTCGCGGGCCCGCGCGAGGGCGTCCGCGGCCTCATGGCGGAGCGCGTCGAGCTCACCCTCCGACCAGTAGCCGACGTCGAGCGCGTAACCGGCCAGGACCTCGCCGTCGGGGCCGATGACCGGCCGCTGCTCGTTGCCCCGCACGAGGGCTTCGACGCGCACCAGGGCCTCGACCGCCTCCTTCTGGGCCGAGCAGCGTTCCAGCTCCCGCTGCTCGGTGTCCACGCGCAGCTCGCTCAGCGAGTGGTACGTCTCCTGCGCCAGCGCCAGGGCAGCCTCGAACCTGCCCTCCGCGGCGTTGTGCTCCGCCGTGCCGAGCCGCGCGATCAGCCGGTCCAGCTCCCCGGGCGCGTACCGCTCGTGCGGCAGCGTCCCGGCGATCAGCCCGGCCATGGTGCGGGCGTCCGCCAGCCAGGTCCGCACGATCTCCCCGGCCCGCGCCCGGTCCTCCTTCATCGCATCGACGTCCCGGGACAGCCGGGCCATGCCCGCCCGGCGCTCGGCACGCTCCGCGGCCAGGGCCCTGCACGCCTCCTCCTGCTGCTCGGCCAGGCGGCGGCGGGTCTCCTCCCGGAGCCGGCCCGCGGCCTCGTCCAGCGTGCGGTGCAGCCGATCGGCCTGTTCCCGGAGCCTGCGCGTGGTGTCGGCCTCCAGCTGCCGGGTCCGGTCGCTCAGCCCGCGGACCGCCTCCTCGTGGCGCTGCTGCCGCTCCCGCACCCCGGCGAAGGTGCGGTCGACGTCCGCGCGCGTCTGGGCCCGCACCTCCTCGATCAACCGGGGGAGGTTGCGCTGCACGTCCTTGAACTGCTGTGCCTTCCGCTGGATGCGGTACCACTCCGACTCGTCGACCTGGATGCGCTTCCTACCGCTCATGGCTGTTTCCTTCCCGGGAACATGCGGGCGCGGACGGCGTCGACCGCGCTGTCGAAGGCGGCCGGCAGACCCAGGGGCGGCACGCCGATGAGCAGGGCCTCCGGACCGCGCACGGCGAGTTCCGCGGTGCGGGGCCCGCGGCCGAAGTCGTACCCGCAGTCCGCCAGCCTGGATGTGAGGTGGTGGATCCCCTGGTTGGAGCTGCCGCGCAGCCCGCGCCCGTCGTTCAGCGCCGCCACGTACCGGCCGTCGACCAGGACGTCCACGACGGCGAGGAGGTCCGGCACGCCGGGCGACGGCGGCCGGGCGCGCAGCCGCTCCAGGCGGTGCCCGGTGAAACAGACCACGGACACGTCCCGGATCTGCCGGGCCAGGCGGACCACTTCGGCCAGCCCGGCCGCCTGCTGCATCGGCTCGCCGCCCGAGAGGGTCAGCCCGGTGACCCGCGGGTCCGCGAGCAGCTCCTCCGCCAGCTCGGCGGGACCGGCGAGCCGGGCCGGGCGGTCGGGGATCCAGTCGGGCGCGATGCAGCCGGCGCAGCGGAAGGGGCACCCCTGGACCCACAGGGCCGAGCGCACCCCCGGCCCCAGCGCCTCGGTGCCCACGTACGTGGCGGCGACGTTGAGCACGGCCGGGGCGGCGCTCACTGCGGCCGCCCCGTGAAGGAGGGCAGGCCGTCGGCCCACTGCGCGGGGAGGTACGTGAACGACACCCCGTTGACGACGACCTGGCGGCCGGGACCGCACGTCGCCCGGCTCTCCCGGTCCGCGGAGCCGTCCGGCGTGTAGCGGATCAGCAGATCCACCTGCGGCCCGTCGCCCGTCCTGCGGCGCCGGCCGTGGACGGTGCCGCGCCCGCCCGCCCGCGGCCGCAGTGCGACCCTGCGCCCGGAGAGGGCTATGCGGTCCGGCAGCGCCCCGCCGAACGCGGGGGCGAGCAGCAGTTCGCCGAGCAGGCGCGGGCGGTTGGTGCGCCGCCACCACAGCCAGACGGCCAGCAGGGCGGCCGTGACGCCCGCGAGCAGGGCGGGCAGGAAGGCCGCGGAGCCGACCGTGGCCCGCAGCGGCAGGTCCCGGCCGGTGGTCCGTACCCGGCCGGGCACGTCCAGCCGGACGTCCGGGGCGAGCGCCTGCTCCCAGTCCGACGTCACCCGGCCGGACACCCGCAGCGCGGCGCCGGCCTTCTCGGTGCGGCGGTACGGCAGCGGGCCTGCCGGCAGCTCGCCCTCCAGCCGCACGGTGTATGTCTTGGATTCGCCTGGCCTCAGGGTGATCCGCGACGGCAGCCCGCCGACACCGAGGGAGGCGCCGCCGAGCGCGGCGCTCACCTGACTGATGGTCAGCGGCACGCGTTCCGTCGTCGACCGGAAGGTGACGGAGGCCGTCGCGGACCCGCCCGTCACGTCGCGCGCGGCGCCGTCCGCCCAGGACACGGTGACCCCCTTGCCGAGGTCACGGGCGAGGAGCAGGCCCGCCTTGCGGGCCCGGATGCGTTCCCCCGCCCGCTTCAGGTACGCGCCCAGGTCCTGGACGCTGTCCGGCCGCATCACGCTGGTGTCGCGGACGACGCTCCCGAGCAGTTCCGCGCCCGTGGCGCCGCTGCCCAGCGGCAGGGCGTACCCGGCCAGTTCCGCGCGCTTCCCGACGGCCCCGGCCCGTGTGCGCAGGCCGTCCCACGCGGGACCGGTGGCCTTGGGGTACCGGGAGCCCCCCGGCGGGTGGTGCTCCCCGTCGGTGAGCAGCACCACGGAGGCGATCTCGGGCGCGCCGGGCCGCTCCAGCTCCCTCAGCGCCGTCTCCAGGGCGGCCCCGATGTCGGTCTCGCCCCCCGGGTCGGGGGCCGCGGGCAGCCGCGCCATGATCGCGTCGGTGTTGCCCGCCGAGCCGATGTAGCGCGCCTCGGGGCGGGAGTCGAAGGTCACGAGGGCGACGTGGTCCCGCGGCGACAGGCCGTCGAGGAAGGGGCGCAGGGTGGAGCGCACGGTGCTGTACCGGCCCCCGCCGGCCATGGAGCCCGAGGTGTCCACGAGGACGACGTAGTCGGCCGGCTGGTCGCCGATGCCGAGGGCCCGGTAGACGTCGGCGCGCGACGGGACCGTGTCGGCGGACGCCGGGGTGCCGGCGAGCGGCCAGACGGCCAGCAGCGCCACGGCCACGACCGCGGCGCGGCCCTTCGCGGCGAGGCGGCGGACACGTCCGGCGCCCGGCCCGCGGTGCGGGGGAGCGGGGCTCTGCCCCTTGGCGGACTGCTCCTCGACGGACTGCCTCACGAGCGGGCCCCCTCCAGGTCGGTCGGCAGGACGCCGAGCGGGTATTCGCCGGGCGTCCCGTCGCCCAGCGGCTGCAGTACGAGGCGGGCCGTCCCGTCGTCGGCGATGCGCACGCCCACGTGGAAGCGCTCCTCCTCGCCGCCCGGAGGGATCGACAACGCGCCCACCGGGGTCCCGGAGCCGCCCTCCGCGTCGTGCACCCGTATCCGGACGGTGCGCGCGGCGGTCCGGCCGGCCGGACCGGCCGGACCGGCACGGAACCGGACGCGCTGCCCGCCGGTTTCGGCGAAGACCGCCTCCCCGCCCGGTTCCAGGGCCCCGGCGGGGCTGATCAGCAGGGCCTCCGCACGGAGTTCGCCCGCCACGGTCCGGTGAGTGCCCACGCTCACGGCGTACGGGTAGCGGTCGGCGGGGTCGGCCTGCCCGGCGGCGACGAGCGCGGCCCCGAACACGGCCGCCAGCGCGGGGTCCACGCCGCCGGGCAGCGCGACCGGAGCGCTCTGACGGCCGGTCAGGTGCCGTATCAGCGGGCCGAACCGGGCCGCGCCGCCGGCGGCGACCACCGGTGGAGCCGGCTGACCGGTCAGCGCCTCGTCCAGCACGCGGTCGAGACCGCCGGTGAGCCGGTCGAGCGCGCGATGCACCACTCCGGCGGTGACCGGGCGACCGGCCACCTGATGGACCACGGCGCTCTCGTACCGCGGTCCGGGACGGCGAGCGGTGCGCTCCAGGGCCGTGTCGATTCGCTGCGCGGCGCCTTCCTGAGCCCTGGCCCAGGCGAGTTCCCGCCGCGACGCCTCGTCGTCCGGAAGTCCGGCGCCGGCCAGCACGGCGGCGTCGAATCCCGCGCCGTAGCCGCCGGCGGGCGCGTGCCGGGCCGAGCCGGTCACGACCACCGCCCCCGGGGCGAGGGAGCACACCGACACCTCCGCCGCGGTGGCGCCGAGGTCGCACACGGCGTAGCGGGGCGCGGCCGCCGTGCCCGCGTGCCGCAGCAGCGCCATGACCGCGTGCGGCGTGCCGAGCGTTCGCAGGTGCGGCACCGGGCCGGCGCGGTGGAGCTCGGTGAGGACGTCCGTGGCCCGGCGCACATGACCGGCCCGGTCCTGCTGCGGGACGACCAGCACGACCCGCTCGGGTGTGCCGTAGTGCTCCACGTACGCGGCGTACGCGGCCCGCAGGGCGGCGTCGCGGTCGCCGCCGTGCCTCCCCGGGACGGGCAGGCCCTCCTCGGAGAGCAGGCCGGGCAACTCGGCCAGCACCGGCCTGCCGTCCGCGGTGACACGGGCGACGCGGGTGAAGCGGGCACCCGCGTCGACGGCTATGGCGGCGGAGACCGTCATAGTGGGTCTCGGAACCTGCGCGGGTGAGGGATGTGCCAAAACCGACCTCTCTTCTGTGCGTGCCCGGGGTGCGCGGCCGGATGCTCGGCGGCCCCCGGTGGTGCCGCCGTCGGCGGCGGTGGCGGGTGGGCGGCCGGCATCCGCGGGGCGAACCGGGGCGGGCCCTCCACGGCCTCCAGCACCTCTTGGAGGTCGGCCATCTCGCCGCGGATGAACTCGGCCAGCCGCTCGCACACGGCCCTGCCTCCCTCCGCCCGGGCGAGCGCCGCGTACAGCTCCCGGCCCAGGCCGGGCACCGCGGCGTCCAGCGCCATGCCGAGGAAGTAGCCGTCCCGGGGGTGCCAGCCGGTCAGACACACGGCGATCTCGTCCAGCAGCTGCTGGGGAATGCGGTGATGGGGAGACGCCTCTGCGATGATCCGGGCCAGTGTCTCGAACGGCGCCTCGTCGCGCAGGGCGTTGCGGAAGTCGCGGACCGGGCGCAGCCAGTCCAGGTGGTAGCGGCACTCCAGGACCGCCACCAGGCCGTCGGGGAGCACCAGGGCGAGCCAGCGGTGAGGGTCCTCGGTGAGCCGCCGGCCGAGGAGCTCGCCGACGAGGGATTCCGCGGTGGGCCACTGCTCCATCAGCAGGCGGAGCACCTGCCAGGAGCTCGCGTCCGGCGCGTCGCCGAGCAGGGCCTCCACGGCGACGCGTTTGAGCTCGTAGTCGTACCCGATGCGCCGGACCAGGGCGGAGGCGTAGGCGGCGCGGGCTCCCGGGTCGGTGAGGTGCTGCAGCCGTGGCATCGCCGCGGGGATCCGCGCCCCGTCCGCTGTCTGTCCGACGAGCGCGCGCAGCAGGTCGGCTTCCGCGGCAGTGCCGGGAGGCGTGCCCGGGCGGCCCGGCGGGACGAGCCGGTCGAGGGCGGGCAGCAGGTGCAGGCGGCCCTCGCTCCGCTGCGCGACGTCCTCCAGGCGCGGCCACATGAGGCCGGTCACCTCCGGCCCGCCCCCGGCCTCGGCGAGGTCCAGAGCGGTCCTCCAGGCGTCGTCGGCGGCGTTGAGGAACTCGGCGGCGTCGACCGGGGAGGCCTGCTCCGGAGGGTGGAGCCCGGCCAGGACACCGGCGAACAGGAGCCACCCGCGGGTGCTGCCGGCGGTGTGCCGGGCCCGCTCCGTCAGCCGGCGAAGCGGCTTCAGGTCGCGGGTCTCGTTCTTCAGCAGGGTGCGGAGCCAGGCGAGCCCCGCCTCCCGGGAGCGGAGGAGCAACCGGTCGGCCGCCTCCGTGGTGCGCCCGAACTCGTTCTCCACCATGTAGACGAGCGTCCCCGTCCACGTGGGGTCCTGGTTCGTGGCACCCACGAGGGCGGTGAACAGCTCGCCGAAAGCGCCGGGATGCTCCGGTTCCATGGCGCTCGCCAGGCTCAGATAGCGCCTGGCCCACGTGAACGAATCCTGCGTCGAGCCGGTCAGGACGACGTCCCGGGCGAGCAGGTGCGGCGTCGACGGGCCCCAGTGCTGCTGGAGCAGTGCCTGGGCCAGGTCGCTGCCGCCGCCGAGCGCGCTCCGGGCCAGGAAGGGCACGACCGCGCCCAGCCGGATCTCGCCCAGGGTGTGCGCCGGGTGCAGCTCCAGCAGCCGCCGGACGTCGCGGAGATCTCCTTCTCCGCGGAGGATCTGTGCGACGACCGCGTCCGGCAGGTCGGCCTCGCGCAGAGCGCGGACGGCGTCCTCGGGACTGCCGGCCGCGATGACGTCGACGGCGCCCAGGAGGTGTGCGACCAGGTCGGCGGTGGACCGGCCGCTCTCCCGCAGCCTGAGGAGCTCGGCCAGGTAGCCGTGGGCCGCGGCGCCCTGGGGTTCGGGCGGGAGGCCCGCCCCCAGGCGGACTTCCAGCCGGCCGGTGGGCGCGGTGGCGGCGAAGACCAGCCGCAGGTCGTGCTCGGACCGGCCCGTCCAGGTCGCGGCGCTGAGCCAGGCCCGGCACCCGTAGGGCAGGAGCGAGCAGATCGCGTCGAGGACGCGGACGCGTTCGGAGGGGTCCGGAAGCGCGGCGCCGGGCGGCATGGTGATCGCCACCTGCCGGTTGTCGAGCAGCTGGGCGGCGACGCGGGCAGCCCACTCGAAGGACAACCGGTCGACGACGGCGGCGAGTTCGGCGGCCTGTGCGCGACACGCTGTGAGGACCACCCCCGCCCCGGTGGCGAGCGGCCGGTCGCCCGGCAGGACCCGGTCGAGCGCCGACCAGGTCAGCCCGGCGGCGCTCGCCTCGGACCAGTCCAGCAGGAGCAGCCGCCAGGTGTAGCTGGGGGCGCCGGTGCCGTCGGTGCGGCCGTCCCAGGTGGTCTCCACGACCGCACAGACCGGCGTCGGATCCGTGCTCACGCTGCCCAGGAACACCCGCCACGGCAGGCTCTCCGCGGGGGCGCGGCTGTCGGGCACACCGGTGGTGGCGCCCCAGAGGTAGAGCTTCGCCCGGCCCCTCGGCAGGCTGCCGTCGAGGACGTCGTACCCCATGGCCTGCCCCGGATGCTTGCCCAGCACCGCCCAGTCGGCGGTCACCCGTACCGTTCCGAGGCCGTCGTTCACCGGCGCCACCTCTTGCGTCCGCCGCGTCCGGCGCGGATCCGGCGCTCCAGGTCGGTCAGCGGCTCCAGCACGTTGATCGGCTCGGGAGAAGTGCAGATCCGGCGGACCCCGTTGACGGTCTCCTCGTTCGCGTAGTTGCGGTAGTCGAAGACGTGCTGGGGATTCAGCCGGAAGCCGATCGCGGACGTCGCGTAGTACGAGATGCGCTCGGGATGGAAGAAGGTGGACAGCCCGTCGCGGACCAGGCGGGCCGTGGAGCCCCGGAAGTCGTCGCACATCCACTGGAAGAAGCGCCCGCCGAGCCGCTCGGGGACGCGCGGCAGCTGCGAGCCCACGGAGTCCTGGGTGACCCAGCCCGCCTCCACGGCGGGCCGGAAGACGTCCGGGTGGTCGAACTTGGCGACGCACACGGAGACGTGGTGCGGCAGCCGGCCCCGGTCGTGGCCGCCGCTGTCCCGGACGCGCGAGCTGAGCTCGTTCAGCGTCGCGAAGAAGAACGTCAGGCTCTCGGTCAGCTCGTGGGCGTCCCCCAGCGGATCGAAGAGGTAGATCAGCCCCTGGGCCCGGGCCAGCTGGTCGACGATCCCCTGGTGCTGGGGGTGGTCCGCCCGGAACACCTCGCCCGACGCGTCCTGGACCTCCAGCACGAAACCCGACTCGCGAGGCCGGAACCGCAGTGCCCCCGACGCCTCCTCCCGGCCCTGGAACGACCAGCTCATGCCCTGGATGCCCACGGTGGCCTGGGGGAAGACCCGGCGGACCGCGAGCTGCGACACGCTGTCGGTGAGGAAGGTGTTGGACTCCGGCGTCATGCCGCTGATCAGCCAGTTGCCCTGACCGTGCCGCTGGTACTGCATCGCGGCGATCGGCATCGCCGCCAGATAGGTGGTCTTGCCCGAGCGGGGCGCGCCCCACAGCCCGATCCGCAGGCGGTCCGGTCCGTCCCCCTGCTCCTGCGGCGCCGCCGGGATCCGCAGCGGGTCGAGGTTGCCGTCCACGACGGGCGGCAGGGGCGGCAGCGCCGGGTAGGCGGGCGCGGCGGGCAGGCTCGACGACGCGGGCCCGTAGGGAGCGGCCCCGGGCTGCTCGGGAGCCTGGGGCGGCACGTGGGCGGAGTCCCACCGTCCCGCACCGTTGTTCTCGGGCTCGGCGGGCTGTGCGCCGTTGCCGGAGCGGGGAGCGGCCGGCGCCCATGGGTGGCCGTCGTCCGACTTCTTGTTGGGGTCGTAGAAATCAGCGGACATGAAGTCTCCTCGAACCGGAGCGGTGTGTCACAAGAGGGGCGCGGCGAAGGCCAGGCGGCAGTCGGGGCCCTCCACCCGCCAGACCGGGGTGAGCTCCTTCGCCACGGCGGCCGCGGCATCGGCGCCGGGCCGGAAGGCGCCGTCGGCGGCGAGGGCGGCCCACGCCGCCTCGGCGTAGTGGTGGGCCGCCGCGCCCGGTTGGTCGGACGGCGGAGGTCCGGTGACGGGATCCGCCCTGGTCATCACCCGCACACCGGTGGAGCGCAAGCGGCCCAGCTCGGCCTGCCAGTCGACGCCGAGCGGGCAGCCGGGGACGATGCCGCGCTGCTCGGGCAGCCCCGGCGGCCGGCGAGCGACGATCAGGACCACGCGCCGCACGTGCTCCGCGTAGCCACCGGTCGTGGTGGCGAGCCCCGCCACCGCCTTGAGCGCGTCCTCCAGCGACGACGCCGTGTCCTGCGCGCGCCGTGCGGGCCGCCAGCCGCCGAGGGCGGCCAGGGTGGCGGACGGCGGGCCGACCGGAACCGGCGACTGCAGCAGCACCCGGGGAGAGGCGTAGGCGCTCTCGCGGATCACGTGGTCGTAATGGCCGACCGCCCCGGTGCGCAGAAGGGCCTCGGAACCGTCGTGCCGGGCCAGCGCCGAGACGAGGTCCCGGACGAACTCCAGGCGCTCCTCGGTCTCCGCCTCGTCGCCGCCGCTGAGCTCGACGGTGAACAGGAGCTCCAGCCGCGCGGGGCGGACGATCCGGCGAGGGAGGCGGAGGGTGGGTATGTCGATGGCGGTGTGCTCTTCCGGTGTGCGGGGCGCGCCGGTTGTGCCCGGCGAGCCTGGGGTGTCCGGTGTGCCTTGCATGTCTGCCGGCATGCCAGGGGTGTCCGGCGAACTGTCCTTGTGGGCGACGAGCTCGACCTCGCCGGGTCCGTGCAGGGCGAACGTCAGCCGGGCTCTTTCCCCTGCCCCTACGGTGACTTGGTGTACGGCCAGGGGTGTGGCGCCGGAGCCGTCCGCGGCCGGTCTGCCGGCCAGCACCGGGAGGAGGAGCGGCGCGGGAGCGCCGACGCCGCCGTACACGGTGATGTCCGTGGTCGCGGTTTCCCCGCGGGCGAGCCGGGCGCCCGCGGGGAAGAGCACATGGCTGTGGAGCCGCACCGCCCCGGTCAGCCGGTCGGCCCGCGCCAGCAAGAGGGTGTGGTCGGAGAGGAGCGGCGCGGTGCGCAGGAGCTCCCGGACGGCGTCGGTGGTCGTGCCGTCCGCGGCGATCGTCCTGCCGCGGTGCACCTCGGCCAGCAGGGGGCAGGCGGCGCGTACGGCGGCCGCGGCGCGCTCCAGCAGGACCCAGCCGCTGCGGGGTGTCAGCAGGACGCCGGAGCACCTGCCGGAGAGCCGGAGGCGCGTCTTCAGCCAGTCCACGACGGCGGCGTCGAATTTCCTGCGCGAAACGGGCCCCAAGGTTCCGATGCCGCCTGCTAGTTGGAAACGGCGGATATCTGGGCGGTCGTCGAGTTCCGGGGCTATCGAAGGCCATTCGGTCATTTCCGTACCGATGTGGCGGGGTATGCCGCCCTCACCTACCGCCACCTCGGCCAGGGCGGCGCCACCAGGCGTGAATTCGATGAAGAAAAGCTGTTCGGTGCCCTGATCGAACAGGGAGTCGATGTCATTTCCGTGATCCGTAGCCGCTGCCCCGGGAGACTGTCCCGGGTAATCCGGCGGAAGGGGCGGATCTTTCTCCCCCGGTCTCGGTGGCCCGCCCCGGAGGAGGGCCGCGGCCCTTCCGCGCGCGTGTTCGTACCTGGTGCCGTCACGTCCGTACCCGGTGCCGTCGCGGCCGGACGGATCCGGCGCCGAGAGCGCCGCTGCCCGTGCGTCCCAGGCGTGACCGGCCCCCTCTAAGGCCGATATGGCCTGCTGTATCTCCTCCGCCGTCAGCTCGCCCAGGACCGGGTCGTCGTGGAGCCGCCATTGACAACACGGACAGACCGTGCAGAACTCGCCGTCCTGCTCGGGAGTTCCGCACACTGGGCACGCCTGATCAATACGGGTTCCCCCCATCCGATGAATCCCCCGACTCTCCATGGTGATCCGCCGGTCACCGGCGCCGACGGGCCACCTCGATCTCCCGGGATCTCCCGAGATCCCAACTGGCTTTTTCCGCCGCACAGTTCACGGTGTCCGGCCTCGGAGTCCATCATGATGACACAGCGGCCCCGGGGTGCAACGCCTCTTGGGAGGAATTCCGAAAGGATCATTCCACGGTCGCATTCAGGGGCCCCGCCACCGGTTGACGCGGCGGCGTTCTGCCGTGGGCTGGGCGGCCCTGCGTGACGTGCCGGCGATCCGCTCGACCGCGGCGGTGACGGTTGTCGTCGGCGCGCTGCCGTCGTCCGAGGGTGCGCGTCAAGCGGCGGATACCGGGGCCCCGCCGGCGCCGTCGAGGGGGTGGCATCGGGCGACGAGCCCACGGTGCACGGCGGCCACGGCGCTCACGCGCAGGGTGCAGCCCCGGCCTCGCCGTACGGTCACGGTGGTCGAGCGCGGCCGCTCGGCGGCCCCGGCCGGGTGGTGCGGAGAAAGTCGGCGACCTTGCCCGGTGTGCCGAGGGCGACCGTCAGCTTGGGGCCGAAGCGGTGCGATGGGCCGCGCCGCCCACGGCCGTGGCGCCCGCGCACCGAGCACGGGCAGTGGACCTGTGCTCGTGGCCCCGGCCCCGGTTCCCCCGGGGCCGGGGCAGCTTCCGCCGGACGGGCGGCGCGATGCGTAGGGGGGTGGTGTCGGTGCTACGACCCTGGCGCGTCCGGGTTGGTGGGGATCTCGAACGGCGTCCGGTTGTTGTTCGTGTTCTATCGTCGATGCTGCTCACGGATACCGAGCCGCCGGTCACCTTGCCGGGAGCGGGGATGTCCTCGTCCAGCCGGACAGGGACGACAGTCGTCGCCGACAGTGACGGGCCCAGGCCGGCCGGGAAGGTGCAGCGCACCCGCTGGCCGCTCCCGAAGACGAAGCAGCTATCGGGGAAGAACGGTTCCTCAGGCATGAACGACGGCCCGCCGACCACGGTGACTGATCAGAGCAGCGTCGACGGTGGCGCCGACGGCTGACGGATCACCGGACGTGCCCGCACGAGACGGGGGCGGCAAGCTCACGGGCGCACGTAATCAAGTTTGACTAGTCGACCGGGAGGCCGTACCTTGCAGCCTCTAGTCAAGTTTGATTACTGCCTGGGGAGAGTGTTTTGTCTGACTGCGATCCGGCGATCGTCGTCGAAGGCCTGCGGAAGAGGTACGGGGACAAGCAGGCCCTCGACGGACTCGATCTCACGGTCCGGGCCGGGACCGTCCAGGGGATTCTCGGCCCGAACGGCGCGGGCAAGACCACGGCCGTACGCATCATGTCCACGCTGCTGCGCCCCGACGAGGGGCGCGTAGAGGTGGCGGGAGTCGACGTGAGGACCGGGGCGGACGAGGTGCGTTCGCGGATCGGGCTGCTCGGCCAGAACGCCGCCGTCGACGAAGAGCTCAGCGGCCGCCAGAATCTGGAGATGTTCGGCCGCCTGTACCATCTCGGCGCGCGCCGCGCCGGCGCGCGGGCCGACGAGCTCCTGGCCCGGTTCGGGCTCGCCGACACCGGGGGCAAGGCCGTCAAGCAGTACAGCGGCGGCATGCGGCGGCGGCTCGACCTGGCGGCGTCCCTCATCTCCCGGCCTCAGGTGCTCTTCCTGGACGAGCCCACGACCGGGCTCGACCCTCGCGGCCGCACGGAGGTGTGGAACGCGGTGCGCTCACTGGTGGGCGGCGGCACGACCGTCCTGCTGACCACGCAGTACCTGGAGGAGGCCGACCAGCTGGCCGACCGGATCGCGGTGATCAACCACGGAAGGGTCATCGCGGAGGGCACGGCGGACGAGCTGAAGTCCAGGACCGGCGGTGACCGCATCGACGTGGTCCTGCACGACGCGTCCCAGCTGGCACGCGCGGCCTCTGTCCTGCCCGGTGACGCAGTGGTGGACGAGGACCGGCGGATGGTCAGTGCCTCGGTCACCGACCGGATGGCCGCACTCGCCGAGACCGTGCGGGTACTGGAGGCGGCCGGCATCGAGGCGGAGGACATCGCGGTACGCCGGCCGACGCTCGACGAGGTCTTCATGCACCTGACGAAGGAGGACGCCGCATGAGTGCGACTCACGGTGTGAGCACGGCGCACGGCACGGGTTCGAAGCTGAGCTGGGCGGCCGCCGACTCCTGGACGATGACCAGGCGCGAGCTGGCCCACTGGGCGCGTCAGCCCGTGCAGGTGGTCGTCGGCCTGGTCTTCCCGGTGATGATGCTGCTGATGTTCAGCTACCTGATCGGCGGCGGGCAGGGCGTCGACGGGGACTTCAAGGCCTACCTGGTGCCCGGCATGCTCACCATGACCATGGCCTTCGGCCTTGAGGCGACGATGCTCTCGGTCACCCAGGATCTCGGCAAGGGGGTCATCGACCGGTTCCGCTCGATGCCCATGAACTCCGGCGCGGTCCTGGTCGGACGGAGCGCCGCGGACATGCTGCAGTCGGCGGTCGGCCTGACCGTGATGATCGCGGTCGGGTACGCGATCGGTTGGCGCCACCACGAAGGATTCGCCTCCTTCCTGGGCGCGGTGGGGCTGCTCTTGCTGCTGCGGTTCGCGATGCTGTGGATCGGCATCCACCTGGCGATGGTCGCGGGCAAGCCGGAACTGGTGCAGGCGGTGCAGATCCTGGTCTGGCCGGTCAGCTTCCTCTCCAACGCCATCGCCTCGCCCGAATCGATGCCGTCGTGGCTGGGGGCGATCGTGGAGTGGAACCCGATGTCGGCGACGGCCACCGCGGTACGCGGTCTGTTCGGCAACCCGGGCGCGGATGGCGACTCCTGGGCCGCGACCCACGCGGAACTCCTCGCGGTGGCCTGGCCGGTGGTCCTGATCGCGGTGTTCTTCCCGCTGGCAGTGAAGCGGTTCCGGGACCTGAGCCGCTGACGGACCCGGCCCCCGGCCCCCGGCCCCCCGGCCTCCCATCCGGCCCGGTCCGCCGGATGGGAGGCCGGGGAGCCCTCGGCGCGGCGCGGCGCGGTCTGCGGTGCAACAGCTATATCGACTGCACCGCAGACCGCAACCGAGGCGGACGAGCCGGCCCGGCGCTGGTTCATTTGCCCGCGTCTTCCGCGAGGGTGTGGGCGACCAGAGCGTTGGCGTGGCCGTGCCCCAGGCCGTGTTCGGCCTTCAGCCAGGTGACGAGCTCCATGTGCTTGGCCAGGGGCGAGGAGCGGATGAGGTCCTTCCATTCCGTGATCGGGCGGCCGTACTTCTTCTCGATGGAGGGGAAGTAGCTGGCAGGGCCTTTCGGCGTGGCGGTCATGTCGCGTTCTTCCTTCTGGAGCCGTGTGCGTACTTCGGGTGCGGGAGCCTGGTCGGCGGATGCGTACTTCGGGTGCGGGAGCCTGGTCGGCGGGCGACCTGCCCGTCGAAACAGCTTGGGCGAACGGCCTAGCCGTCGGTCCGTTCGTGGCGGAGGAGAACCACCTGGGAGTCGAAGGTCCTGGTCTCGGCCAGGGTCAGGTCGATGCGCTGCTGCGGGGAGGCGAAGACGGGCTTGCCGCCGCCGAGGACGACGGGGTGGACGAAGATCTGGTACTCGTCGATCAGCTGGTGCTCGGTCAGGAACCCGGCCAGCGCGGAGCCGCCGAACAGCAGCAGGTGCGCACCGCCGTTCTTGAGCGCGGTGAGCTGCTCGACGACGTCGGTGTTGATGACGCGGGTGTTCCAGTCGGCCTCGGTCAGCGTCGAGGAGACGACCACCTTGGACGCCGCTCGCCAGACGGGTGCGAACGCGAGGTCGTGCTCGTGGGTGGAGAACTCCTCAGCGCGGGGCCAGAAGCCGGACATCATGTCCCACACCACGCGGCCGTACAGGAAGATGTCGGCGCTGTCGGTGAGGGCCTGTGAATAGGCGGACAGTTCGCCGTCCATGCGGGGCCAGTCGAACTCGCCGTTCGGTCCTTCGATGAAGCCGTCCAGCGACTGGTGCACGAAGTGCGTGATCTTGCCCATGAGTGCCGGGTCCCCCTTCGGCGACAGGCGTCCGGAAGGCCGCCGATCGCCACTTGTGTACGATGTCCACATTCGGAGGGTGTATTGATCCGCATCCCCCGAGTGATCATGCAGGAGCCTAGACGACCTAAGTGGATGCTGTCCACATTGGAGGCGGCGGCCATGACGGCAACCAAAGACGGCAAGCCCAAGCGGGAGACCTACCGCCACGGCGACCTCCGCAACGCACTGATCGAGGCCGCCCTCGAACTCGCCCGTCAGGGCGGCCCGGAGGCCATCGTGCTGCGCGCCGCCACGCGGGAGGCCGGGGTCACCCCCAACGCCGCCTACCGGCACTTCGCCGACCGCGGCGCCCTGCTCCACGCCGTCTCCCAGGCGGCCATGGCCCAGATCGCCCGCACGATGGAGGCCGAACAGGCCGCCCTGCCGCCCGCCGGAGACCCGGCGGCCGCCGCCCGGGCCCGCTTCCGTGCCGTCGGCACCGGCTACCTCCGCTTCGCCCAGGAGCAACCCGGCCTGTTCCGCACGGCCTTCCACGTGCCCGGCGACATGGCCCACGCCGCCGCCGAGACCGCCGCTGGCATCACCGGCAAGACCCCCTTCGAGCTGCTCGGCGAAGCCCTCGACGGCCTCGTGGACGCCGGTCTTCTGGCCGAGGACCGGCGCCCCGGAGCCGAGTTCCTCGCCTGGTCGGCCGTCCACGGACTCGCCGTCCTGCTCATCGACGGCCCGCTCCGCGGCCTCCTCCCCTCCCAGGCCCACGAAGCCGGCCGGCACGTCATCGACATGATCGAACGCGGCATCTGACACACCGAGCGCGGGTTCAAGAGGCGGAACCCCTGCGGTAGCGGTCCGCCCGCTCCCATGCCTCCTCCCACAGCAGGGACTTGTGCGAGCCCGGGGAGACGCCTGCCGTCAGGCCGACGAAGGTCAGCAGCAGGTCCTTCGACGGCATGCGGCGGCCGCTGAGGACCGCGCCGAGGGTGGAGCGCGGCAACCGGCCCGGCCCCGCGAGGAGTTCGAGCTCGCGGAGCGTACGGTAACCGGGTTCGCCCCGGGTGCCGCGCATGGCCCGCATGGCGTCGAGGAGGTCGAGCGGCCGGCGGATGAACTCCGGCTTGAGGGGCGGCGGGGACGGTCGGTGCTCCCCGGCCGAGGCGGCCTGCTTCCACAGACGGTACGCGTGCTGCTCGTCGCCGCCGCAGACGCGGACGTAGACGCGGACGGTGGACCACGCCGGGAGCCGCTCGCCCCGGTCGGCGTGGAAGAAGCGCAGGTACGGCACCTGCTGGTGAAGATTTGCGGTCGCGTAGTGCGCCATCCGGCGGTAGCTCTGCCCCGAACGCCCGCGCAGTGACCGCAGCCACTGCGCGAGCGTTTCCACGGGTTCAGGCATCACCGGGGCGCTGGTGCGGCACCCCACGGACGCCTCCTTCAGACGCGGTGGGCAGCGAAGGCGGCGGCCGTGCGGCGGATGACGCCGACGGCCGTGGTGCCCGCGACGGCGAGGACCGCCGCCACCGATTCCAGCGGCAGACCGAGCAGCGTCAGCGTCACGGCCGCGGTGAGCACGACCACGATGATGACGACGGCCGTTCCGGGCAGCAGGAGTCTGCCGGGCGTGACGGGGTTCTCGATGCACTGGGTGGGCGTTATGCGCTGGGCGGGCGTACGCATGTCCAAGGTGATCTCCTCGGGTCCGTTGCCACTCGACACGAGGTCCCGAAAGCGTCCGTCCGGCCTTGCAGGGCCGGAACAGACCAGTACCTCAAGGTCTCACGTTCCTCCTGGTGCACGAGCGGCGTCCAGACGGCGCACGCGTGGTTGTTTCACTCTGTCCCGATCCCAGAGCACGCTCCTCGGGGGAAGCGCCGCAGGTCAACGCGACTTCGGCGTGCGGCTGTTTCGCGGCGACGCGGTCGTAGTCCCCTTTTCCGGCCCACTCCGCCGTTGCGGGAGGCCTTCCCGGGGTGGATGGTTACCTCGTATCGGGGAGGCGGACAGCGCCCGGCAAGGCCATCCGCTCCCGACCGACGAACGGCTAGCCGAAAGGCGAAGGGGGGCTGACATGACGTCAGTGCGGCCGGACATGGCCCTGCCCCTTTCCTTCCTCGATCCGGTTGGCCGGCGTACGGGCTATTGCGCCATATCGATACGGTCAGGCCGTCCGGTTCGCAGCAGAGCCGCTTCCTGTTCGCCGCGTGGTGCTCCCGTGCATGCCTGACTTCTCTCCGCCGTGTGCTGTGCCACGGCCTTTCGACGCGGTCTCCCCGGCCGTTGCCACTCGACACAAACAGGGGATACAGGATGGCCTTTGTTGCAGCAGAGGCTGTCCGGATCAGGTTCGGTGCCCGTGCCTCCGGTGCTCGGAAGAGCTTCCGGAGGCACGGGCAGCGGGCTGTCCGCCGGCAGTGGCCTGTCCGCCGCCCGTGCCGGCTGCTGGTCACGTCATCGAGTGCTCCAGGATCGCCTTGACGGTGGTGTCGTCCAACGACGGGTTCGGGTCGTTGGCCGTGTTGCCGACGACCGACCCCGCGACCGTTTCCAGGTCGCCCGGTGCGAACCCGTGCGCGCCCAGGCCCTCGCGGACGCCCGTGTCCTCCATGATGCGGCCGAGGGCGAGCCCGACGTCGGGGCCGCCCAGCAGCTCACCGATCCGGTCGAAGGACCCGGGGGCGTGGGCGTAGGTCAGTTCCAGCCAGGCGGGGTAGACGGCGGCGAGCCCGCGGCCGTGGGAGATGCGCACGCGCGGCACCGCACCCATGGCCTGCTGCACACGGTGCGGGAGGCACGTGCTGGCGTTCGCGACGTTCAGGCCGCCGAGGAGGGCGGCCAGCGCCATGTCGTCGAGCACCTCGTCGGAGAGGTCGCCGGCGACGGCCTGCGGGAGGCGGTGGCCGAGCAGGCCGAGCGCCCACTCCGCGTGGTGCCGGGTGATGGCATTGGCGCGCCGGGCGACGTAGCCCTCGACCGCGTGGGCCAGGGCGTCGAACCCGCTCTCGGCCGCGACCCGTGCGGGGACGCTGCGCAGCAGGGCGGGGTCGATCAGGGCGACGGCCGGGAACAGGTCGTCGCCGCGGATCCCGGCCTTGAGGCTGCGGTCCGTGTCGGTGACGATCGCGCCCTTGGTGACCTCGGCGCCGCTGCCCGCCGTGGTCGGGACCGCGATGACGGGGACCGGGTCGGCGGTCCGCTCCAGCGTGCGGCCCACGAGCGGGCCGCACGGACCGTGGCGCAGGCTCACGGCGACGGCCTTGGCCGCGTCGAGGGCGCTGCCGCCGCCGAGGCCGATCACGACGTCGCAGCCCGCGGCCCGGGCCTGCGCGACCGCGGCGTCGATCTCGTGCGCCCGGGGGTCGGGCGAGACGTCGTCGAAGACGGTGACGCGCACCCCGGCGTCGGCGAGGGAGGACAGGGCCGCGTCCAGGTGCCCGTGCCGGCGGGCCGAGGTGCGCCCGCAGACGAGGAGGGCGTCCCGGCCCCGCTCCGCGGTGACGGCGCCCAGTTCGGCCAGGCGGCCCCGCCCGAAGCGCACGGTGGTGGGGGTACTCAGATCGATGATCACGGTGTGGCCGTCCTTCCGGGGGAGTGCTGGGACCGCAGGGCGTCGAACACGGCGCACGTGCCGTCCGCGAGGTACTGGAGGGCGGACCCGCCGCCCCCGGACACCGGGCCGCCCCAGGGGAGTTCGGCCACGGTGTCGCCGCCGAGGAGCAGGGCCCGCACGCCCGGTGCGGCGAACGCGTCGAGCAGGGGGCGGGCCGCGGTGCCGAAGCCGTCGGTCCAGCGGCTCGGGGTGCCCGCCAGGAGGGCCCGGCCGCCGTGCTCGCGCAGTTGCCGCAGCGTCTCTTGGGTACGCGCGGGGAGTTCGAAGTCCACGATCGCGTGGTCGGCGGGGACGCCGTCGGCGAGGTCCACCGTGCGGGCCTCGCCTCCGGGGCCGCGGACGACGACCCGCTCGGGGAGGTGGATCTCGGCGTGGGAGCCGGCCAGGACGCGGGAGGCCGCCTCGGCGCACTTCCCGGGGCTGCTGCCGAGCTCCGAGCGCCCGACCTCGTGGCCGAGGACGCGCAGCAGGGTGGTGAGGACGACGCCGCCGGGCACGACGACGTCGTAGGTCTCGGCGAGCCGCCGGAGGCCGATGAGAGTCTTCTCCGGCTTGACGCCGCCGAGGACGGCGACGGAGCGGGTGCCGGGTGCGCGGCCGGCCCAGGGGGCCAGGGCCGCGGTCTCGGCGAGCAGGCTGTCGGCGGCCCAGCCGGGCCGGTGGTGCAGGATGCCGGTGTTCGAGGCGTGGGCGCGGTGGGCCTTGGAGAAGCCGCCGACGGCGACCAGGTCACCGAGGAGCGCGAACTGCCGGGCGAGCTCCGGGTCGCCCGCCTCCTCCCCGGCGTGGTGGCGGGTGTTGCCGAACAGCACGACCTCGCCGTCCCGCAGTGCGCGGGCCCGTTCGACGGCCCCGTCCCCGGTGGACTCGGGGTGGTAGCCGACCTGACGGCCGAGCGCCCGGCCCAGGTGACGGGCCACGTACTCCAGGGACCGGGCGGTGCCGTCGCGATGGCTGCCCTGGTGGGCGAGGACGGCGACGCGGGCCCCGGCCTGCGTGAGGCGCAGCAGGTCGGGGACCTCGCAGTCGATGCGGGTGGTGTCCGCCAGGGCCGGGCCGACGTTGAAGCCGGCGGAGAAGACCCACCGCTCGCCGGCCCGGACCGGCCGTTCCCGCAGGAGCGGGAGTCCCGCCATGGCGGGCGCCGAAAGCGCCGAAAGCATGGAGGGAACGGAGGGAACGGAGGGAACGAAAGGAACGGAGGGAACGGCGGGTGGGCTCGTGGGCTCAGAGCGCATGGTGGCGGAGCCCGGTGGTCTCGTCGATGCCCAGCATGACGTTCATGTTCTGGATCGCGGACCCCGCCGCGCCCTTGACGAGGTTGTCCGTGACCGCGACGACCTTGGCGATGTTGCGCTCGGTGTCGACGTCCAGGCCCAGGTGACAGAAGTTGGAGCCGTTCACCGCGGCGATCGAGGGGTAGAGGGAGTAGTCCTTGACGTTCAGACCGCCGCGCGGGGAGCGGGCGTTGACACGGACGAAGTACTCGCCGGCTGCGCCCGCGCCGTAGAACTCCTGGTACAGCGCGACGAGGTCGTCCCGGGTGGTGCCCGCGGGCACGTCCACGTTGGCCTGCAGGTGGATGCCGCGGGCGAAGTCGCCGTGCGTCGTGTTGAGGTCGACCTCCACGGGGCGGCCGGAGAGGCCGCCGAGGACCTCCTCCAGCTCGGGCCCGTGCCGGTGCCCGCCGAGGCTGTAGGCGAGCATGGACCCGGCGACCTCGGCGTGCATGAGGGCGCGCTTGGGAGTGACGCCGGCGCCGGTGGTGCCGTTGACCGCGTGGACGGAGACGCGCCGGCCGGTGGCGGGGCCCTGCAGCAGCGGCGTGAGGCCGAGGATCGCGGTGATCGCGTAGCAGCCGGGGTTGGCCACCAGGCGGGCCTTCGCGATGTGCTCGCGGTACAGCTCCGTGACGCCGTACACGGCCTCGCGCAGCAGGTCGGGGGATTCGTGGCGGGGGCCGTGGGCCCGCTCGTAGGCCGCGGGGTCCGCGAAGCGGAAGTCGGCGCTGAGGTCGATCACGCGGGCGCCGCGGTCGAGGTAGTGCCGGGCCGTGCGCATGGCCTCGCCGGTGGGCGTGGAGAAGAAGACGACGTCCAGCTCCTCCGCCCGCTCCGCGAGCCGGTCGGTGGTCAGGAAGGAGAGCCCGGAGCCCAGGAGGTTCGGGTGGATCTCCTCGAAGTCCTTCTCCTCGCGGGAGGTCGGCAGGATCCGTGCCACGTTCGGGTGGCCCAGGAGCAGCCGGCAGAGTTCGCCGCCCGCGTAGCCGGTGCCGCCGATGACGCCGACGGTCAGGTCCTGGTTCTTCTGGGTGTTCATCCACTCTCCCGGTTGACCTGCAGCAGAATCTTGCCCACGGTGCCGTCCGCCCGGTCCATGAGGCGCAGGGCGGTCGCGGCGTCCCGCAGGGGGAAACGGTGGGTGACCAGCGGCACCGGGTCGATCTCTCCGCGGCCCAGCCAGCCGATCACCTCTTCGAAGTCGGCGGCCGTCGACAGGGCGGAGAACCGCACGGTGAGTTCGGCCGAGACGAGGGCGTTCCAGTCGACGTCCTGCGGCCCGCCGAAGTAGCTGACGACGATCACCTGGCCGCCGGGCCGGGTGACGGCTGCCGCGTCGGCGACGGCACCGGGGTGGCCGGAGGCGATCACCGTGACGTCGGACCCGGCGGGTGCCAACGCGGCGGCGCCGGAGCGGAGTTCCTCCTGGGCGACGTCCACGTATCCCTCGGCGCCGACGGAGCGGGCGAGCTCCCCCTTGGCGGGGCCGAGGTCGGCGCAGTGCACGGGCCCGAAGCCCAGGCGCCGGGCGGCGACGACGCACGCCAGGCCGATCGTGCCGGTGCCCAGGACGGTGACGACCGGGCCGCCGGAGGGGTCGGCCAGGCGCATGGCGTGCAGGCCGATGGACAGGGGCTCCACCATGGCTCCGGCCTCGTGGCCGAGCCCGGCGGGCAGCCGGTACGTCATGTTCTCGCGCAGCAGCACGAAGTCGGCGAAGGATCCCTCCCAGCCGAGATGACTGAGGTTGGTGCGGTGGCGGCACAAGTGGGTCGCCCCGGTGCGGCACGGCGGGCAGGCGTCGCACGAGGCGTACGCGGACGAGCAGACGAGGTCGCCGACGGCGAAACGGGTCACGCCGGGACCGGTGCCGACGACCTTGCCGCAGAACTCGTGGCCGAGGACGACCGGCGCCTTCTTGTAGGGGTGCAGCCCGCGGTAGGCGGACAGGTCGGAGCCGCAGATCCCCGACACGGCCACGCGGACGAGGAGTTCACCGGGGCCCGGTTCGGGCACGGGCACCTGCCGGTGCTCCATGGTGCGGTCGGCGGTGAGGACCGCCGCGTTCATCGTGGGGTGGACAACAGGCCCCATTAACACATCCTGTTCATGACGGGGGCGCCGGAGAGCATCGCCTCGACGGCATCGGTGACGCGCTCGCCGATCCGGCGCTGGGCATCGGCGGACATGGCGCCGATGTGGGGGGTGAGTACGACGTTGTCCAGGCCGGCGAGCGGCGAGCGGACGCCCTCGGCCGCGTGGACGTCCACGCCGGCACCGGAGATGACGCCTTCGGAGAGGGCGGTGTACAGGGCCTCCTCGTCGACGACGCCACCGCGGGAGACGTTGACCAGGAACGCGCCCGGCCGCATGGCGCGCAGCTCGTCGGGTCCGATGAGGTGACGGGTGCGGTCGTTCAGGGGGACGGCCAGGCAGAGGAAGTCCGCGGTGCCCAGCAGCTCCGGCAGGCCGGCCATCCGGTAGCCCTCGGCGGCGAGTTCGGCCCGCCGCTCCTCGTCGGGGCGGCCGACGGAGACGAGCACGGACATGCCCAGGGCCTTGCCGATCCCGGCGATGCGGCTGCCGATGTGCCCGAACCCCACGACGCCCAGGTTCTTGCCGGCGAGCTCGACGCCCGCGAGAGCGGGTTTGCGCCACTCGTCGCGGCGTATCTGGCGGTCGGCGAGGGCGATGTTGCGGGCGGCGGCGAGGCAGAGGCCGAGGGCGAGTTCGGCGACGGCGTTGGCGGAGCCGCCCGGCACGTTGCACACCGTGACGCCGGCCCGGCGGGCCGCGCCGAGGTCGATGTTGTCCGTCCCGGCGCCGGCGCGGACGATTCCGCGCAGCCCGGGGGCGGCCTCGATGACTTCGGCGGTGAGCTTCACTCCGCTGCGCACGATGATGATCCGGGCGTCGCGGACGCGGTCCGCGACGTCCTCTTGCGGTGTGCCGTAGGCGAGTTGGACGTCGTGGGCCGCGGACAGCCGCTCCAGGGCGCCCCGGTCGACGGGGTCGAGCACGACGACGCGCACCGCTTCGGGGGCCGTCGGGGATGGTGATATCACGTGCAGAGATCTTCCTTCGTGCGCTGGCGTATTCACGGCCGCGGTCCCTTTGACACGGGATTCCCGCACCGGCCGGAAGTTCTTACCGATCCCTGACCAACCCCCCTGCCCGGGACGTGTTATCCCGGGTAGCTCCACCCCTTCGCCGAGTAGATCAAATGGGATCGGAATCCGTCAACGGTGTTGGTTGCATGAGCCACGGAGATGCGGTCCGCGAGGGATTCGCGGAGGTGTACGGGTGGGCCGGAGGGCCGGCGTACGGGCGGGTCCGGGCGGGGGGAGGCGTCGGGCGGGAGCGGTGCACCCCACCGTCCGGGGTGCTCACGGAGGGGAGCCTAGGCGTGACCTGCTGCTGCGATCAAGGCGCGTTCCTTCGGCCTTCAATGTGGACATACATGGGCACATGTGGCAATAGGCCTGGTCGAGTTGGCGATAAGTGCATGGGGAATTCACTTCCTTGACGCTTGCGATCTTGGACGCATAGTCTCCGGTGAGAGCCGAGGGGACGGGGTGCGACCCGTCCGCCGCCATGGTCCGGGCCTGCTGTGACGCCGACGTCGCCTGCCCGTCACGACCGGCGAATCCGACGCCTCTTCGCGTCCGGCCGACGCCCGCTTCACGTCCACAACCGAACGGTCCCGGTATTTCCTCCGAACGTCCCGGAAAACATTTTGCTTTTCCTTTAGGAGAATTCATGGAAGCCACCACGCCCGTCAACGGGCAGGAATCCGCCTGTCCGCCTCCGGCCGCCGTCCTGCTCAATCCCGGTCCCGTCAATGTGCACGAGCGCGTCCGCGCCGCCATGACGTACCCCGACGTGTGCCACCGCGAGCCCGAGGCCGCCGCCCTGATGCGGCGCACCCGTGCCAAGGCCACCGCGGTCTGCGGCGGCGACGAGAACCACACCAGCGTGCTGCTGGCCGGCTCCGGCACCGCCGCCCTGGAGGCGGCCGTCTCCTCCGTCGTCCCGCGCGACGGCAAGATCCTCGTCCTGGACAACGGCAACTACGGCGAGCGGATCCACCGCATCGTCACCGTCCACGGGATCCCCGAACACCACCTGGAGTTCGGCTGGATGAACCCCATGGACCCGGCCGCGGTCGACGCCGTCCTCGCCGCCGACCCGCAGATCACCCACGTCGGCATGGTGCACCACGAGACCAGCACCGGCATGCTCAACCCGCTCCGGGAGATCGGCGAGGTCGTGGCCCGCCACGGCCGCTCCCTCCTCGTCGACGGCATCAGCAGCGTCGGCGCCGAGGAGTTCGACATGGCCGCCGACCACGTCGACTGGCTCGTGGGCACGGCCAACAAGTGTCTGGAGGGCCTGCCGGGCGTCAGCTTCGTATGCGCCCGCCGGGACCGCCTGGAGGCCCTCGCCGACGTCCCCTCCCGGACGTTCTACCTCGACCTGCACGGCCACTACGTCGCCCAGGACAAGGTCGGCGCCCCGCTGTTCACCCCCGCCGTCCAGGTGATGTACGCCTTCGAGGAGGCCCTGGACCTCATGCTCGCCGAAGGCGTCGGCGAACGCATCGCGCGCTACACCGACTTCGCCCGGCGCCTGCGGGCCGGCTTCGCCGAGCGCGGCCTCAGGTTCCTCCTCCCGGAGGAACAGATGAGCACCAGCGTCACCAACGTCCACGTACCCGACGGCGTCCGCTACGCCGACCTGCACGACCTCCTGAAGGACGAGGGTTTCGTCATCTACGGCGTGCAGGAACAGGTCGGCAACGTCTTCCGCGTCGCCAACATGGGCCAGCTCGCCACCGACGTGCCCGACGTCTTCCTGGCCGCGCTCGACCGCGTGCTCGGCAAGCTCGGCGCGGCGGGGGTGGCCGCGTGACCACCGCCTCCCCGGCCCCCCTGCGCCTCGCCTTCGTCGGCGGCGGCCCCAGCTGCACCTACACCATGGAGCGGCTCGCCGCGATGGTGTCCGCCCACGACGGCCCCCTCGCCCTCGACATCCACGTCTTCGACCGCACCGGCCGGTTCGGCGACGGCGAGGTGCACAGCGCCGAGCAGCCCAGCGTCAGCTTCCTCAACCGCATCGTCGGCCAGGTCGCCTTCGCCGCCGACGAGACCGTGACCGGCGCCGGCCCCCTCCTGGCCCCCGCCGAGCGGCCCACCCTGCTGGAGTGGTGCCGGCGCAAGTTCGAGGAGACCGGCGACCCGGCCTTCGACCTCGCCGCCGAGGACTGGCCCAAGCGCTACGTCCACGGCCTCGCCCTGAAGGACCTCTTCACCCGCTACCGGAACATGCTGGAGGCCCACCCCGGCGTGACCGTGCACCTGCGGCGGGCCGAGGTCACCGACGTCGTGGACGAGGGCACCCACCTGCGGCTGGTGAGCGACGGCGCCGAGCCCCTGGACGTCGACCACGTCCTGATGGTCACCGGCCACTCCACCAACGACCCCGCCCGCACCCCGCGCCAGCGTCCCTGGCAGGACTTCGCGGAGCGCAGCGCCGCCCGGTTCATCCCCAGCGCCTACCCCCTCGAACGCCACCTGTCCGAGGACGACGTGGCGCCCGAGGAGACCGTCGGCTGCGTGGGCATGGGCCTCACCACGTTCGACGTCATCCTCTACCTGACGGAGGGCCGCGGCGGGCAGTTCGTCCCGGCCGACGGCGGAGGACTCGACTACGTGCCGTCCGGGCGCGAACCGCGCTCCATCGTGTGCTTCAGCGGCTCGGGCCTGTTCACCTTCGCCCGCCCCTACAACGCCAAGGAGGTGGACCTCGCCACGTACGAGCACCGCGGCCGCTTCCTCACCGAGGACGCCGTCGACCGGCTGCGCAAGACCGTGGGCGTCCCGGTGACCGTCGGCACCCGCGAGCAGCGCCAGCTCGACTTCGAGCGCCACGTGTTCCCGCTCGTCGTCCTGGAGATGCACCACCTCTACTACAAGACGCTGCTCGGCGCCGACGTCGCCGACGAACTGGCCCGCGTCAGCGAGGCGGCCTACGCGTCCTTCCTCGACGGGGAGAGCGCCGGGCTCGGCACCGAGGAGGCCACGGAGATCCTCGTGGCCCCCCTGCGCACCGCGGTGACCGCGATGGAGACCGTCCTCGACGGGCTGCTCTCCGGGACCGCGGACGCCCCCGCCGAGGACCTGCCCTGGTCCGTCACCGGAGCCCTGTACCGCTTCCTCACCGTGGTGTTCGGGCCGGAGCAGGCCGAGCGCATGACCGCCCTCGCCGCCGCCCCCGCCGAGCTCGCCGCGGCCGTCGCCGGCGAGTCCTCGCCCTGGCGGCACGCCAAGCGCGTCGCGGACCACCGCTTCTCCTGGCACGAGAGCATCCGCCCGATCCCGGCCACCGAGTGGACGTCCCCCGAGGCCTACCGCGCCGCCATGGTCGCCTTCATGGAGAAGGACCACCTCCAGGCCGCCCAGGACAACCTCACCAACCCGGCCAAGGCCGCGGCCGACGGCGTCTGGCGCGACCTGCGCCCGGTGCTCGGCCACGCCGTCGACTTCGGCGGCCTGACCCCCTCGTCGCACCGCGCCTTCCTCGACGTCTTCATGCGGCACCACAACCGCCTCGCCAACGGCGCCGCGCTCGAGGTCATGGAGAAGATGCTCGCCCTGATCCGGTGCGGCCTCGTCGACATCGACGCCGGACCCGACGCCCGCGTCCGCGGGGAGGGCGACCAGTGGCACGTCACCGGCCCGCACACCGGCGCGGAACGCTCCTTCGACGTCCTCGTCGAGGCGAAGGTGCACGCCTTCGACCCCGCCGCGGACACCGCCCCGCTCTACCCGAACCTGCTGCGCCGCGGCCTCGTCCGCAAGTGGAGCAACCCGGGCGACGGCACCGAGCCGCCGTTCGAGCCGGGCGGCCTCGACCTCGACGCGGCCTTCCACCCGCTCGCCGCCGACGGGACGGCCGACCGCCGCCTCACCTTCCTCGGCCCGCCCAGCGAAGGCGTCATGTTCTTCCAGCTGGGAGCCCTCCGCCCGCAGCAGGACCACCACGTCATGCAGGACATCCTCACCTGGCTCGCGCCCTTCTGGGAGCACGTCCTGGAGCGCTCGGCCGCCGCCCGGCCCGCCGGGACGGCCGCCCCGTCCGCCTGACCCCGCGCCTGCACAACCCTAGGAATCACCATGCTTCGGACCCAAAGCCCCTCCTTCCGCAGCCTCGTCGAGCGCGGCAGCATCGTCCGCGTCGCGGGCGCCCACGACGCCATCGGCGCCGTCCTCGCCCAGAACGCCGGATTCGACGCCGTGTGGGCCTCCAGCCTGGAGGTCTCCGCCGCCCGCTGCCTGCCCGACGCCAGCGTCCTCACGATGACGGAGTACCTGGAGAGCGCCGCCAACATGCAGAAGGCGCTGCACATCCCCGTCGTCGCCGACTGCGACACCGGCTACGGCGGCAACCTCAACGTGGCCCACATGGTGCTCGAGTACGAGGCCGCCGGCATCACCGCAGTGGCCATGGAGGACAAGCTGTTCCCGAAGATGAACAGCTTCGCCGCGCACGACCACACCCTCCTGGACACCGAGGCCTTCGCCGCCAAGATCCGCACCGCCAAGAGCGTCCAGAGCACCGACGACTTCTTCGTCATCGCCCGCACCGAGGCCCTCATCAGCGGCCTCGGCGTGGACGAGGCACTGCGCCGCTGCCACGCCTACGCGGACGCCGGCGCCGACGCCGTGCTCATCCACTCCAAGCTGAAGAGCCGGGAGCAGATCGAGGAGTTCCTCCGCGGCTGGGAGAACCGGCGCCCCGTGGTCGTCGTCCCCACCACGTACCCCGACTGGCACGTCGACGAGGTCGAGCGCGCCGGCGTCTCGACCGTCATCTACGCCAACCAGGGGCTGCGCGCGACGATCACTTCCCTGCGGGACGCCTACCGCACCATCTACGAGACCGGCAGCTCCGTGGAGCTGGAGGGCACCATCGCCCCGGTCAGCGACATCTTCGAACTGCAGCAGCTCGCGGCCTGGCAGAAGCTGGAGGCCTGAGCCGCGTGACGCTCTCCGCGCAGAGCCTGTACGGCGGCGTGCGCACCTGGGCCGGGGAACAGATCCCCGGCCCGGGGCCCGGCCGGCAGCTCGCCCTGCTCACCCTCGTCCAGTCCGTGGGCCTGGGCGCCTTCCTCAGCTCCAGCGCCCTGTTCCTCACGGGCGTCGCCGGCCTGAGCAGCGGGCAGGTCGGCACCGGCCTGAGCCTCGCCGGCGTCTGCGGCGCGCTCGCCAGCACCCTGGCGGGCGCCGCTGCCGGCCGGTTCGGCACCCGTGTGCCGCTCGCCCTCACCTACGCCGCCACCGCGGTGCTCTTCGTCCTCTACGGCACCGTCGGCTCCTACCTCGGCTTTCTCCTGCTGGCCTGCGGCATCTCCATCGGCGAGGGCGCCGCGGAGCCGCTGCGCGCCACTCTGGTCCACGCACTGTCCCGGGGCACCAGGGCGAGCCTGCTGCGCGCACAGATGCGCAGCGTGCTCAACATCGGCTTCATCGCGGGCTCCGGCCTCGCCACCCTGGCCCTCCTCGCGGGCACCCGCGAGGCGTTCCTCGGCGTCTTCCTCGGCAACGCCTGCGCGCACGTGTGCTGCGCCCTGCTGACGCTGCGGCTGCGCCCTCCGCAGGAGGACGTGCCGCCCCCGGCACAGCCCGGATCCCGGCGTTCGGGACGGGCCTTCACCGACGTGCGCTTCCTGCTGCTGACCCTGGTGAACGGCGCCCTGGAGGTGCACCAGGTCGTCGTCACCGTCATCGTGCCCCTGTGGATCGTCACGTCCACCCGGGCCCCGGCCTGGCTCAACGCCGTCCTGCTCGTCCTCAACACCGTCGTCATCATCGCCACCCAGGTACGGGTCGGCCGGCGCATCGACACCCTGGCGAGCGCGGGCGCGATGCAGGTGCGCGGAGGGATCCTCCTCGGCGTCTCCTGCTGCGCGGCCGCGCTCTCCGCCGTTCCCGGCGTCGCGCTGCCCGTGACCGCCCTGGTGGTCTCGGCACTGGTCCTCGCCGTCGGTGAACTGTGCCAGGTGGCCAGTGCCCTCCAGCTCTCCTACGACCTGCCGCCCCCCGGCCGGCAGGCCGAGTACCAGGGCGTCTTCGCGTTCCGCAAGGGACTGCGGCAGGCCGTCGGACCCGCCCTGCTGACCTGGCTGGTCATCGGGCACGGAGCCACGGGCTGGCTGGTGCTCGGCGGTTGCTTCGCCGTCCTGGGCCTGCTCGGCGGCCGTCTGGTGACCCTGAGCGCCGCCGCCCGCGAGGACGCCCCGCCCGCCTGAACCCCGTACGCCCGTACCCCCGTACCCCCGTAACCACTTGAAGTGCCACACCCCCTGAAGAAAGAACACGTGGATGGATTCCTCCCGCAGTGCGCTCCCGCCGGTGCACGAACTCGTGGACCGGCACGTCGCCGCCACCCCCGACGCCGTCGCCGTCAGCGACGAGGAACGCTCCTGGACCTACCGGCAGCTGTCCGACCGCGCCGACGCCCTCGCCGCGGCCCTCGCCCCCCACGTGCGGCCGGGGGACCGGGTCGCCGTGCACGTCGGCCGCCGGTGCGACCTCGTCGCCGCCGCGCTCGCCGTGCTGCGCAGCGGGGCGGTCTACGTGCCGCTCGACCCCGAGTACCCCGCGGACCGGCTGCGCTTCGTGGCCGAGGACGCCGGACCGGCGGCGGTCGTCAGTGACGACCCCGCCACGGCCACCGCCTGGGGAGCGCCCGTGATCCCCGCCGACGCGGACGCCGGTGCCGGCGTCCAGGGGCCCTTCGAGCGTCCGGAGAGCACCCCCGGCGCAGCCGCCTACGTCATCTACACCTCGGGTTCCACGGGCCGCCCCAAGGGCGCCGTGCTGGCCCACCGCAGCGTCACCAACCTCCTCGGGCACGCCGCCGACAGCTTCGGATTCGGCCCCGCGGACTCCGTCCTCGCCATCGCCTCCGTCGCCTTCGACTTCGCCGTCCTGGAGATGTTCCTGCCGCTCACCGCCGGCGGAACGCTCCACCTGCCGCCGCGCACCGTGGCCCGCGACCCCGAGCTGCTCACCCAGTGGATCAAGGAGCGTGGCGTCACCTTCCTGATGGGCACCCCCTCGATGTTCGGGGCGATGCTCGGCGCCGGCTGGCGGCCCCGCCCCGGCATGACTCTGATCGCCGGCGGCGAGGTCCTGCCGCCCGCCACGGCGCGCGCTCTCACCGCCGACTGCACCCTGTGGAACATCTACGGGCCCACCGAGACCACCATCTACGCCACCTGCGAGAAGGTCGACCCGGACGACATCACCATCGGCCGCCCCGCCCGTGGCACCACGCTCACCGTCCTCGACGGCGACCGGCCCGCGGGCCCCGGCGAGGCCGGCGAACTCTGCGTCCAGGGCATCGGCGTGGCCCTCGGCTACCACCGGCGCCCGGACCTCACGCGCGAGCGCTTCGCCCCCCTGCCCGGCGCCCCGGACACCCCCTGCTACCGCACCGGCGACCTCGTCCGGATCCGCCCCGACGGCCGCGTCGACTACCTCGGCCGCATCGACGACCAGGTGAAGATCCGCGGGTTCCGCGTCGAACTCGGCGGCATCGAGGAGGCGATCCGCGCCGAGCCGGGCGTCCACGAGGCCGCGGTCGTCCTCGCCGGCCCCGCCGACTCCCCGGTCCTCGCCGCCCACGTCGTCTTCACCGGAGGCGCAGGCACAGGCACAGGCGCAGGCACAGGCACAGGCGCAGGCGGAGACGCCGACGTGCAGGCGCTGCGCGAGAGCCTGCGCCGGCGGCTGCCCGCCCATGAAGTGCCCCACCACCTGCTCCCCGCCGACGCCCTGCCCCGCAGCCCCCACGGCAAGGTGGACCGCGCCGCCCTGCGCGAACGGCCCCTGCCGGGCGCCCACGAGCCCGCGCCCGCCCCCGCGCCCGCCCCCGCGTCCGCGGCCTCCGGCACCGCCGCGCTGCTCCGCGAGGTCTTCGGCGACGTGCTCGGTCGCAGCGACCTCCGCGACACCGATGCCTTCTTCGACATGGGCGGTGACAGCCTCTCGGCCCTGCGGATCGTCACCCGCGCGCGGTCGGCGGGCCTCGCCCTGACCGTGCGCGACCTCACCGAACGGCCGACCGTCGCCGCGCTCGCCGGGCACCTGGCCGCGGCCGCCCCGGAGGAGGCCGCGCCGGACGAGCCGGAGGAGGTGCGGATCCTCCCCTCCCAGGGCTGGTTCCTCGCGATCGACCTGCCCCACCGGGCGCACTTCGTCGAGCCGCTCACCCTGGAGGCCGCGGAGCGCGTCGACCGGGACCGGCTCCAGAGGGCCCTGGACGCCCTGGCCCGCCGTCACCCCGGCCTGATGTCCCGCTTCGACGGCGACACCGTGCGCACCGTGCACACCACGTTCCCGCTCCTCGACTTCGACCTCGGCCCGGAGGACGAGGGGTTCGTAGAGGCCCTGGACGGCCTCTACGCGCGCGTGGACCTCGCCGAGGGGCCCGTCTCCCTGGCGGCTCTGTTCCGCGGCGGCCCCCGCGACGTACTGCTGCTCGCCTTCCACCACTTGGTCGTGGACGGGTTGAGCATGCAGATCATCACCCAGGACCTGGACCGGCTCTACACCCACGGACCGGACGCCCTCGACCGGCCGCCGGTGTCCGCCCTGCGGCACTCCGCCGAGCTGACCGCGTTCTCCCGGACCGCGGCCGCCCGGCAGGCGGAGCGGGAGTGGCTCGCACTGCCCTGGTCCGAGATCGGCGAGGTGCCCACCACGGGACCGGTCACGGGACTCGTCCAGGCCGATCTCCGCCGCACCGACCTCTCCCTGGACCCGGACCTGGCCGAACGGGTCCTGTCCGTGGCCCGTCACGCGCCCGTCACCACCGAGGAACTGATCCTCGCCGGCATCGCCGAAGGGCTCGCGGCCCGCGGCAGCAGCCCCACCGTCGCCATCGACCTCTTCCGCCACGGCCGCTGGCCACGCGGCACCGCGGGCGACCCCAGCTCCACGGTGGGCTGGCTCGCCGAGGTCGTCCCGCACGTCCTGACCGCCACGCCCGGCGCCGGACCCCTCGGCCGGCTCGCCTCCCTGCGCGCGCAGATCCACCGGCTGCGCTCCTTCGAGGAGACCTGGGGGCCCCTGCGCCACAGCAGCCCCGACCCGGAGGTCCGCGCACGGATGGCCGCGCTGCCCCGCCCCCAGGTCTTCCTGCACTACCTGGGGCGCGGCCTGAAGGACCTGCCGCCCATGGACTCCTTCACCCCCGTCACCACGCGCCAGGGTTGCCCCAAATCGCCGCTGAAGGAACCGTTCCGGCCCATCGAGCTGCGCGTCACCCTCGAGGACGGGAAGGTCGCCTTCGACTGGCGGATCGCCGCTCCCGCCTTCGCGCCCGGCACCGCGGAGGCCCTCGCCGACGCCTGCGCCGACGCGATCGCCCGCCTCACGGAGGCCGTCGTGCCCGCCTCCCGCTGAGTCCGCCGGGCCGCACCCCGGCATGGCGACGGCCCCCGGGACACTCCCCGGGGGCCGTCGCCATGCCATCAGCAACAGCACGGAATCCGCGGATTCCTAGGCCGCCGTGCCGGCCTCCGCGCCCTCCAGGGCCACGGGGGCCGGCACGGTCCATTCCACGGGCGGCGTCCAGTCCCGCCACGCCTCCCACCAGCAGTCGCCGGACGCGATCAGCGCCTCGACCTCCCGGGCCGCCGCCCGCACGCCCGCGGCCTCCTGCGCCGTGAACCCGCCACTGCGCTCGCGCTCCTCGAACTCGTCGACGTCCTTCCAGCGGTACGGGGAGCCGTCCCCGGGTATCCAGAGGTCCAGTTCCTGGTCGAGGGTGTCGAAGCCCCGTCCGGTACGCCGCAGCGGCTCCTGGAAGTTGACGTACCAGCCCTCGAACTCCCCGTCCGACCAGCGGGCCCAGACGGAGTAGGCGTCACCGGCGCGCTGCAGCTGCAGCACGCCGTCCGACTGCCAGTGGGGGTCGAAGGCCGCCCACGGGTGGACGCCCCAGCGGAAGTCGCCGCCGCCGAACGTGAGCCGGGTCCCGCGGTGCAGGTACGCGGCCAGGGTGACGCCGTCGTCCGCGGCCACCTGGACGGGGTAGACGATCCACTCGCGCCCGTCGAGGATCTCTCGCCGGACGATGACTTCACCGGGGTTGAACAAACGGCTCATGGAACTGGTCTGTCCTTTGTACGTCGTGACGGTCGTGGTGCACGCGCGGCCACCCCGCCGGGCAGGGCCGGGCGGCACGCTCCGGGGCGGGTGCACGCCCCGTGCGGCCCCGGGAGCCTCCCGGGGCCGCACTCGTGCGGGGGCGGCCCCGATCGGGCCGGTGCCGCCCCCGCACGCAGGTCTCAGCTCTTGTCGAGCACGAGCCCCGGCCTTCCGGCCGTGCCCGCCGGCGGCCGCGCGGGGGCCGCGGCGTCCTCCGCGCCGGTGCGCGCCGGCACGCCGAGCAGGGTGAGCAGCGGCCCCGTCATGGCCGTCGTGACCAGGGCCATGACCACCATGATGGAGTAGAAGTCCCGGTCGATGATGTGCAGGTCGAGGGCGGCCGCCGCGATGACGATCTCCGTGAGCCCGCGGGTGTTCATCAGCACGGCCGCGGGGAACGCCGTGCCGTGGGGCAGCCCGGAGCAGCGCGCACCGGCGTACGCACCGGCCATCTTGGTGACCACCGCCGTGCCCACGACCGCGGCCAGGGCCAGCACGTCGCCCGTGCCGAAGCCGGAGAGGTCGACGGCGGTCCCGGCGAGGAAGAAGTAGAGCGGCAGCAGCAGGTTGCCGACCTGGCCCATGCCCTGTTCGACCTGGGTGAGGAGCCCGCCGGGCCCCTTGCGCGGCGCCACCGCGCCCAGGGCGAAGGCTCCGAAGACGAAGTGGACGCCGAGCCATTCGGTGGCCGCGCAGGAGCACATGAGGCCCACGAGGAACACGGGCAGGAGGTGCGCGCCGGACAGGTTGCGGCGGGCGGCCCGGCGGGCCGCCGCGGCCAGCAGGGGCCGGACGGCGAACTGGAGCAGCAGCAGGTAGCCGGGGAGCAGGACGATGCGCCACTGGCCCGACGAGCCCGCCCAGGCGGCCACGGCGGCCAGGCACAGCCAGGCGATCAGGTCGCCGATGGACGCCGACGCCAGGGTGAGCGTGCCGAGCGGCTTCGAGGTGAGCCCGCGGTCGGCGAGGATGCGCGCGAGGACGGGGAAGGCCGTGATCGAGAGGGCGACGCCCACGAAGACCACGAAGACCGTCCGGTCGCCGGCCGCATAGCTGCCGGCCAGCGGGACGGCCAGGGCGGCGCCCCCGGCGAGCGGCAGCAGGATGGAGCCGGCGGTCAGGCCGAGCACGGACTTCTGCCGCCCGCGCAGGGAGGAGGCGTCCAGCTCGTAGCCGATGACGAACATGAGGGCGGCCAGACCCACGTCGGCGAGGGCGGTCAGCGGGGGGCGGACCCCGGCGGGTATGAGGGGGCCGGTGCCCAGGGGCGCCAGCAGGGTGGGGCTGGCGAGCAGGCCGGCGACGATCTCTCCGACGAGCGGGGGCTGTCCCAGCCGGCGGGCCACGGCCCCGAGGAACCTGGCCGTTCCCATCGCGGCCGCGACGAGGAGGAAGAAGGCGGTGAGGGTGGTGCCAGACACGGAGACGTCTCCATGGTGCGGGTCGGCGGGCAGGAGGGTGGGCGCGCAGGCGCGCGGGCCGGAGTCAGCGCAGGCCGGAGGCCGGGGTGGGCCGGACGCGGGTCACCACGGTGCGGTCCATGAGCAGCAGTTGCTCGACGACAGGACGCATCTCGTGCTGCCAGCGGTCGCTGTCGTACACCGCGGCGTACAGCTCCCGGCGCTGCTCCTCGCTCGCGAAGCGCCGTATCCACACGTACCCGTCGGGGTCCTCCTCGTCGGTGAACGAGGCGGTGATGTCCATGCCCAGGGACTGCTGGAACGGAATGTTGACCTCTTCCATGTACCGCACCCACGCGTCGCGGCGGCCGGGCCGGGTCTGGTAGCGGCGGATCTCGTAGAACACGGTGCTCCCTGGGGGATGTGGGGACGGGGACGCGCGGAGGCGTCCCCGTCGGCGGGGTGGCGGCCGGCGGAGGCCGGCCGCGGGGGAGGGGCGGCGGATCCCGCGGACGCCGCCGCCCCCGGCCCGGTCAGGGCTGCAGGCGCCGGTGCGTCCAGGTCTGCGCCTGCCGGCCCGGGCGCTCGTAGGCGAGACGGCGGTGCAGGCGGTCGGGGCTGCCGTACCAGAACTCGACGGTCTCCGGGACGAGCCGGTAGCCGGTCCACTCGGCGGGCCGCGGCACGGGGCCGCCGGACTCCACGAGCGCCCGGGCGCGGGCGCGCAGCTCCGCCTCGTCGTCGAGCGGGCGGCTCTGCCGCGACACGGCGGTGGTCGCCTGCGCGGCGAGCGGGCGCCGCGCGAACAGATCGTCGGACTCCTCGGCGGTGAGTTCCTCGACCGTTCCGGACAGGGTGATCTGCTGGAGCGTCTCGCGCCAGTAGAACGTCATGGACGCCGCCGGGCGGGCCGCGAGGTCCCGGCCCTTGCGGCTGCCCTTGAAGCTGGTGAAGACCAGGCCGCGGTCGTCGAGGTCCTTCACCAGCAGGACCCGCGTCGACGGCCGGCCCTCCTCGTCGGCGGTGGCCAGCACCGCGGCGAAGGGCTCCCGCACCTCGCGGCGCAGGGCCTCGTCCAGCCATGCGCGCAGCAGGGCCATGGGGTCGGCGGGCGGGGCGTCGAACTCACGCAGGTGCAGGGAGGAGTCCCCGCTGAGGGTCTGCACGTTCTCGCTCATCTTCGTCGTTCTCCTTCGGGTGGTCGGCAGCACCGCGTGGGGTGGCCTCATGACGGGCCGTCATCCCGGGACCGGAGCTCCGCTCGCCTCAGATCGCCGCGGGAACGCGGGATATGAGGGTGTGCGGCACGTCATCCGGCCAGCACTCCATCGGGCTGAACAGGTGCATCAGGCTACGGGCCCGGCGATCTCCTTGCGTAATGACGCATTCCGCGCCGCGGCGGGCGTGTCCGGCGAGCGCCTGCACCTTGCCGCGCATCGCGTCGCTGGTGTCCCAGGAGGCGGTCGGCCAGAAGAACGCGCCGGCCGGGTCGGCCTCGTCGGGGTCCACGTGGCGCAGCACCGGGCTGTCGTGGCCGGTGCCGGTGAGGATGCCCGGCACGTCGGTGAGCGTCACGACCCGCACCGGGGCGAAGTCTTCGGCGACCATGACGCCCGGTACCTCGTCGCTGCCCATGATGCGCAGCGATCCGTCGGCGGTGACGATGCAGTCGCCGGAGAGCACGGGGAGGACGCCGGAGCGGAGCAGCTGGGCCGGGACGGCCGTCTGGGTGCGGACGCCGCCGGCGTCCTCGCGGGCCATGGCGGCGACCTGCAGGGGCATCGCCCTGACGCCGGCCGCGCACAGAGCCTGCGCCCAGGCCCACTTGACGCGGAACGTGGCCTGCGTGAGCGGCAGGAGCGCGTGGGGGCCCGGTGCGTCCGTGGTCCGCACGGCGCCGTGCCCGAGGGCCCCGCCGCCGGCGACGAAGACGACGCGGCCCGGGCGGGCCGTGGCGAGGGCGGCGACGAGGGCCGCGTAGTCGCGCAGGGCGTCGTGGTCGATGTGGTCGTCGCTGCGTTTGTCGGAGACGAGGCTCCCGCCCACCTTGATCACGACGGTGCGCGGTTCGCCCGGGGAGAGCTCCTGCGCGGCGGGCGTCACCGGGCCACCGTCCCGGGCGTGGCGGGGGAGCCCGAGAGGGTGCCGCCGGTGGTGTCGAGGACGAGCGAGGAGACGCGGGCGGTGACGTCTTCGAGGGGCGCGGACGCGTCGAGCGTGAGCCATCCGAAGCGGTCGGCCCAGGTGTCGAGGAGGGTGAGCACACTTCGCTGGTGGGCGAGGAAGCTCTCCCGGGAGCAGGACGGGTCCATGCCGCACTCGTAAGGCAGGACGTCCCGGCCCGCCTTGCGCTCCCAGGCGGCTTCGGGGTCCGCCCGGAGGTAGGCCACGGTCCCGGCGGGCGGGAGCCCGGCCACGACGGCCTCCACCCACGTCCGGTCGAGGCCGTAGACGATCTCGCTCGCGGCGTGCTTCATCCAGTAGCCGTCGAGCAGGGTCACGCGGTCGGCGGGGGTGGGCCCGCCGGCGTCACCGGGGACCGGGACACGGCCCTCCAGCGCCATGCCGATGGACCACATGAGGAAGAGGAAGCGCGGGCCCTCGGGCATCTCGGCGACGCACTGCCGTGCGTCGGGGACGTCGGGGCGCATGAAACGGGCCGCGGGGTAGGCGGGGTTGTCGACGATGTCCCACCGGTCGACGCGGTCGACGGGCAGGCCCGAGGCCCGCAGGCGCTCGGTGACCGTCCGCGAGACGGTGGATTTCCCGGCTCCGTCGGCGCCGACGAGAGTGAAGATCATGTAGTGCTCCTGGTAGCTGCGCGGGCAGCCGGCCGCCGCCGCACCGTGGGCACGGCTGATGCGTCCGTCGCGCGTGTGCGTCAACAGCCCTGTGAATTACGTCTTACTGAGGCTTCATCAGGAGAAGGAAAGCCTGTGAACGGTGCGGGTGGGGTGCACGCAGGGCGGTGCCGCAATGCATCCCCGGAGGGCAGGGGTCGTCGCGCCGGCCCGGACGACGGTGTCCGGCCGGGACGTGCCGCCGACCGGACGCGCCGGAGGGCGGAGCGCTGCTCGTGCGCCCGGGCCATGCGGGCTCTCCCGTGGTGCTCCACGGATGCGGGTCGCGCTGCGGCAGCGTGTGACGACGATGTGCCCCGGACAAGGGGCCGGTGAGGAAAAGCGGTGACTGCGGGACCGGTTGAGCGGTCACCGGAAGGACGGGAGGCCGTGCGATGCCCCGCGCCCGCGGGTGGCGGGCGGTGTCCTGCGGTGAGAAGCGTTCCGGTCACCAGTGGTGGTGCGGGGTTCAGTTCCGGCGATTGGGCGCGGACACGTCGAAGTTCTCCCCCTCGTTCGTCGTGGTCCCGGGCTTATCGGTAGATCAGTAACCCTAGGTCAGCAGTCCGTGATGATCAAGAGCCGGCGGTGGCCGCCAGGGGCGGTCCGAGCGTTGGGCAGCCTCTCGCGCGCCCCCTTTTCCACTTATGCAAATGCCGTATGAAACTTGTTGGTCCCCGGAATTTCCGGGAGTCGTGCCCCCGGCCGAACCCCATGTATGGTTCCCGGAGTTGCCGGTCGCCCGGCCGATCGTGATCATCGTCTCTTGACGTGATCCTCTCGCTGAGGCAAGTTCTTCGTACCGGCCCGGTCGGACCGGTACTCCCCGGAACGGACCGGTACTCCCCGGAATTGACCGGCGCTGTCCGGTCCGGCCCGGCGAGCAGCAGCGAGGAATGCGGTCCGGGGTCCTGGACACCTCCGAACGACCCGCGTCGTCCGCGGACGACGCCGATGCCCGCCCCCTGGGTGAGGCGCTTGCGGCACCTGCGGCCCGCCTTCTGCGGCGGGACCCGCGCCGACGCCACGGTGATTGCCGTTGCTACCGGCCGGATGCCCCTCCACGGCACCCGGCGTCCACTGAACATCTCTTCTGCGCACAACCCTTAAGGAAGGCTGCATTCTCATGGCCAAGAAGGCGGGCGAAATCGCGGACTGCCAGGTCCTCGTCATCGGCGGCGGCCCCGCCGGCGCGACGGTCTCCACCCTGCTGAGCAAGCGCGGGTACAAGGTCACGCTGCTGGAGCGCGAGCACTTCCCGCGCTACCACATCGGCGAGTCCCTGTCGATATCCTGCTTCCGGGCCATGGAGGTCCTCGGCGTCAAGGACAAGGTCGAGGCCCACGGCTTCATGCGCAAGAACGGTTCCTACTACGCCTGGGGCGACGAGGAGTGGGACCTCCCCTTCAGCCACCTCCCGGGCGAGGACAACCACAGCTGGCAGGTCATCCGCTCCGAGTTCGACCAGATCCTCCTGGAGCACGCCAAGTCCGAGGGCGTCGAGGTGCACGAGGGCGTCAGCGTCAAGGAGGTGCACTTCGAGAACGGCCGCGCCTCCTCCGCGACCTGGTTCCGCACCGCCGACGACTCCGAGACCGGCACCGTCTCCTTCGACATCGTCGTGGACGCCTCCGGGCGCAACGGCGTCCTCGGCAACCGCCAGATCAAGGACCGCCGCTTCCACGACGTCTTCCGCAACATCGCCGTGTGGGGCTACTGGAAGGACACCCCGCCCCTCGACCTCGGCCCCGAGGGCGCCATCGCCGTCTTCAGCCGGGAGAACGGCTGGCTGTGGGCCATCCCGCTGCACGACGGCACCCTGAGCATCGGCCTGGTCACCGGCAAGGACGGCTACCAGGCCGACCACAAGCGCCTCGGCGGCCGCGAGGCCGTCTACATGGACGCCATCGAGTCCTGCCCGCAGCTCGCCGCGCTCGTCAAGCCGGCCGAGCTCGTCTCCGAGGTCAAGAGCGAGACCGACTACTCCTACGTCGCCGACTCCTTCACGGGCCCCGGCTACTTCCTCATCGGCGACGCGGCCTGCTTCCTCGACCCGCTGCTGTCCACCGGCGTGCACCTGGCCACCTTCAGCGGCATGATCGCCGCCGCCAGCATCTCCGCGATCCTGCAGGGCGAGATCCCCGAGGAGGAGTGCCAGGCGTTCTTCCAGACGGCCTACCGCCAGGCCTACGAGCGCCTCCTGCTCTTGGTCTCCGTCTTCTACGAGAGCTACCGGGGCAAGGAGAGCCACTTCTACAAGGCCCAGACGCTCACCCGCGAGGACCGCAAGGGCCTGCGCCTGCACGACGCCTTCCTCAACATCATCGCCGGCACCGAGGACCTCGTCGACGTCACCACCGAGGGCGCCTACGAGCGGCTCGCCGCGAAGCTGCGCGGCGACGAGGGCGGCTCGCCCGCCCCGATCTCCAACCACAACACCCACAAGGAGAAGCTCCCCGAGTCGCCGGAGAACGCCATCGGCGGCCTCTACATGACGCTCGAGCCGGAGCTGGGCCTGCACCGGACGGCCTGACCTCCCCCGACCGGCGGTCCGGGACCCGTTCCCGGACCGCCACCCGCCGTCCGGGATCCTCCGGAAAACCGATGCCCCCGGAGGACCCCGGCCGGCGCGCACCCCACCCCGCCTCACGGAACGGCGACGCGAGAACACGCATGAAGAGCACCACGAACGACCCCGCACACCCCGGTGGTGGCCTCGCCGCCGCGGCCGCGGACCTCCCCCCGCACGCCCGCCTGCTGCTGCTCCTCGCGGTGCCCGCCCCCGACCCCGCGCGGCGGGCCGAGGCCCGCGCCCTCCTGGGCCGGCCCGACCTGGACCGAGGCGCCCTCCTCCGCGAGGCCGCCCGCCACCGGCTGATGCCCCTGCTCGGGCGTCACGTCGACCGCTACGGCTGGGAGCGGGACGGCGACGACGGCGCCGCCGTCTTCGAACCCTGGCTCTTCACCAATTCCCTGCTCGGCAACCGCAGCCGGAACCTGGTGCTCTCCGACGAATTCGGGCGCGTCCTGCGAGAACTGGCAACCGACGGTGTGCCGCACGCCGTACGCCGCGGATTCTCACTCGTGAATTCGGTCTATCACGACACCGGCGTGCGGGTCATCGGCGATCTCGACCTCTTCCTCGCCCCCGCCGACGTCCCCGGGGCCCAGCGCGTCCTGGAGCGTCTGGGATACGCCCGGGAAGGAAATTCCGAGAGCGCGGACGGGCTGAACCACACGGAATCCGGGGAGCATTCCGTGGATTCCCCCGAGGCCCTCCAGCTGACATTCCTCAAGCCCGGCAGCCGGCCGAGCGTGCCGGAATTCCATGTCGACGTCTATCACGACGTCTTCGAACGCCGCACCGGACTCTCCCTGCCCGCCACGACCGTCGTCGCCCGCCGCACACCGGAATCCGTGTGCGGGACGGAGACCTCCGTCCTCAGCCGGGCGGACGGCCTCCTCGACCTCTGCACCCTGCTGTACGAGAAGGCGACCGCACCCCGCGCCACCGGTGCGCCCCTCGGCCTCCCCATCGGGAAGATCCTGGACGCCGCCCTCGTCGCCGGGCGCTTCACCGCGACCGCCTGGCGGGAGTTCACAGACCTCGTGCAGGACGTCGGCGCCTCCCATGTCGCTTACCACGCACTGCACTTCACGAGCGTGCTGTACCCGACCGCCGTCCCCGCCGAGGTGCTGCACGCGCTGCGCCCCGGCGACGTGGACTACCTTGAGGAGTACATGAGCACGGAGGGACGCGAGCGACGCTGGAGCGTCGCCTTCCCGGCACGCCTGTTCGTGCCGGACGCCGGTCCCGACGACGGGGACGTCTCGCCCTGACGGCCCCACGGCGAGAGAGGACACCCGACATGGAGAACACGACGGCACCCGGTGGGATGCGCGAGATGCTCCGGCAACTCGACGTCTTCGCAGGCGACTTGCCGGACTTCGACCCCGCAGCCGCACCCGGCGATCCCACGGCGCTGTTCGTGGAGTGGCTCCGCGCGGCGATCGACGCGGGCATCCCGGAGCCGCACGCGATGACCGTGTCGACCACGGCCGCGGACGGCGGCCCCTCCGCACGCGTCCTGCTGCTCAAGGACGTCACGGACGGCGGCTGGCAGTTCGCCGTGCACGGCGCGAGCCCCAAGGGACGGGACCTGGTGGAGCGCCCCGCCGCGGCGCTCACCTTCCACTGGGTGCGGCTGGCGCGCCAGGTGCGGCTGCGCGGCCCGGTCGTCGCCGAGTCGCCCGAGCGCAGCGCCGCCGACTTCCTCGCCCGGTCGCCCGGCTCGCGCGCCGAGGCGCTGATGGGCCGTCAGAGTCAGCCGCTGGAGAGTCTGGAGGAGCTGAACCTGGCGGCCAAGCGCTCCGCCGAGCGCGTCGCGCAGGACCCGGAACTGGTCGCCCCCGCCTGGGTCCTGTACACGCTGCGGCCGACGACCGCCGAGTTCTGGCAAGGAGACCGGCAGCGCAAGCACACGCGGCTCGCCTACCGGCGCGAGGAGGAACGATGGACCAAGACCCTGCTGTGGCCCTGAGACCGGAGGACGCCGGACTGCGGCTGACCGTCCTGGGCGCGGGAGCCCCGTACGCCGTGCCCGACCGGGCCTGCTCGGGCTACCTGGTGCAGGGCGGCCGGGCGGCCGTCTGGGTCGACACCGGGCCGGGCACCCTGGCCCCGCTGCAGCGGTTCACCGCCCTGGAGACGCTGTCGGCCGTGTGGATCTCCCACCTGCACGCCGACCACGCGGCCGACCTGCTGGGCGCCTGGTACGCCCTGGGCCTGTGCGGGGTCACCCGCACGGCCCCGCTGCCCGTCTACGCGCCCCGCGGGTGCGCGGAGCGGCTGGCCGGCTACTTCGCCGAACCGGGCACCGCCTTCCTGGACAAGGCCTTCCGCTTCCACGAGCTCGCGGACGGCCGGGAGGACGACGCCGACGGGCTCCGGCTCCTCACCCGGGCCGTCGAGCACGACGTGGAGGCCTTCGGCCTGCGCGTCGAATACGGCGGGAGCGTCCTCGCGTACACCGGCGACAGCGCACCCTGCCCGGCCCTGGAGGAGCTCGGCTCCGGTGCGGACCTGCTGCTGAGCGAGGCGGGCGACGGCAGGACCGCACCCGAAGGGGTAAGGAGACACCTCACCCCGGAGGAGGCCGGCGCGCTCGCGCGGCGCGCAGGCGCCCGGTCCCTGCTCCTCACCCACCTCGCGACGGGACTCGCCGCCGAGGACGCCGTCCGCCGGGCGTCGGACGGGTTCGGCGGCCCGGTGAACTCCGCCGAGGAGGGCCGGACGTACGGGGTCGTCGCGGACCCCGCCTCGGTTCCGCTGTAAGACGCGGGTGAGAGCGCGGAGCGTCCGAGGCGTCCGCCCCGTATGAACTGCGGTCAGCGGACCGCGCTCACCGCAGGGTAAGAGGGGTCTCCGACGCGAGGCGGGCCAGCTTCTCGGGGTTGCGGACGTAGTAGAGGCCGGTGATGCGGGTGTCCTCGACCCGTACCGCCATGATGCCGTCGAGCTCGCCGTCCAGGCGTACGAGGAGGGCCGGGTTGCCGTTGACCGTGGCCGGTTCGCACGCGATCGTGAACCCGGCCTTGGCGGAGCGGCCGAGGTAGAAGCGGGTCACCTTGTCGGCGCCGACGACCGGATGCAGGGCAGCCCGCTTGACGCCGCCGCCGTCACTCACCAGGACGACCTCCGGGGCGAGCACGTCGAGGAGGTGCTGCGGGTCCCGGGTTTCGAGCGCGCGCCGGAACGCCTCCAGGGCCTCCCGGGTCTTGCCCGGGGAGACCGACTGGCGGGGGCGGCGGGCGTCGACGTGCTTGCGGGCGCGGTGGGCGATCTGGCGGACGGCGGCGGGGCTCTTGTCGACGGCGGCCGCGATCTCGTCGTAGCCGACGTCGAAGGCCTCGCGCAGCACGAAGACGGCGCGTTCGGTCGGCGACAGCGTTTCGAGGACCAGCATCATCGCCATCGACACGCTCTCGGCGAGGTCGGCGTCCTCGGCCACGTCCGGCGCGGTGAGCAGAGGCTCGGGCAGCCAGGAGCCGACGTACGCCTCCCTGCGACGCGTCATGGTGCGCAGCCTGTTGAGCGACTGGCGGGTCGTGATGCGGATGAGGTAGGCACGCTGGTCGCGCACCTGCTCCAGGTCGACCTTGACCCAGCGCAACCAGGTCTCCTGGAGGACGTCCTCGGCGTCGGCCGCCGATCCGAGCATCTCGTAGGCGACGGTGAAGAGCAGGTTCCGGTGGGCGACGAACGTCTCGGTCGCCGGGTCGGCGGTGTGCTCGCTCATATCCTTGAATCCTTGCGTTCGATGAGCGCATACGTGCAGCGGCGCCTTGTCATATGAGCGCCGCTGCACGACAGGCGGCTCCGGGTCCGTTGCGGTCGGATCGGACCGGATCGACCACCTAGGCGGCCTGATCAGCAGGGATCGGCGCCTCGCCACGCCCGGCCGCCGCCTGCAGCAACTGCTGCCGGCGCGTGGCACCTCCCGAGACACGGTGCAAGCGGTACGCGCCGGGCTTGTGGGCCTCGTCGGCCATGTGCTTGATGACGCCCGCGCACACGATCTCCTTGAGCTTCGCCCCCAGGCGGCCGTCGATGTTGAACCACACCGCGACGTCGGTCCGCTTGGCGAACTGGAAGATGCCATCGTTCCGGCCCAGGCTGATGCACTGGGCGGCGAACGACTGGTTGAGGGTCTCGGGCCGCTCACCCGCTATACGGCTCAGCACCGTGTCGGCGGCCCGCGCGCCCATCGGCATCGCGGCCTGGCAGCTCATCCGCAGCGGGAGGTCCGACGGCGCCGCCGAGTCGCCGGCCGCGACGATGCGTACGTCGTCCACGCTGGTCAGCGTCTCGTCCGTGCGCAGACGGCCCAGCGCGTCGGTGCTCAGCCCGCTGCGCACGGCCAGGTCCGGCACCCCGAAACCGGCCGTCCAGATGGTCACCGTGCTCGGCAGCTCGCGGCCGTCGTCGAGCCGGACGGCGTCGCCGCTCACGGCCGTTACCGACGCGCCGGGGCCGTCGATGATCGTGACCCCGAGCCCGGCCAGGCGCTTGGCGACCGAGCGCCGGCCCCGGGGGTGCAGGTACGGGCCGAGGATCCTGCCGCACACCAGGGTCACCGCGCGGCCCGCCTCCGCCAGCTCGGCCGCGGTCTCGATGCCGGTCGGGCCGGCGCCGACCACCGTCACCGCGGCCGTCGTGGGCGCGGCGTCCAGGACCGGCCGCAGCCGCTGCACCTCCTCCAGGCCGGCGATCGGGTAGGCGAACTCGGCCGCTCCGGGCACACGCGGATCGGCGCTGCCGCTGCCCACCGCGTAGACGAGATAGTCGTAGCCGACCCTGTCGCCCGACGCCAGCTCCACACCGCGCCCGGCCGCGTCGATCCGGGTCACGGTGTCGACCACGAGCCGGACGCCCTCGCTCAGGACCTCCCGGTAGTCGACGACCGCGTCGTGGGTCCCGCCCACCAGCTGGTGCAGGCGGATCCGGTGCACGAAGCTGCGGCGCGGGTTGATCAGTGTCACCGTCACATCGCCGCGCTGCGTCAGGCGATTGGCCGCCATGACTCCGGCGTAACCGCCGCCGATCACGACCACATCGGTGTTCTCGTTCATCGTGCGTCCTCCGCTTCAAGGGGTTTGGCCTCAAGACACCGGCGGCCTGGTGCCTGTGACAGGTACGGCAGTGTGACCTGCACAACAGAAATCTCACGTCGGTGCAGTCGCTGCACTGCTGTGCAACGACTGCATGAAGATATACTTATTCCCTGAGGGGGCGTCAATCCCCGGCCGAACCACCCGACCCGGGAGCGACAGGACACGATGACCAGCGACGATCCAGTCCGCCGCGGTGGCCGCGAAGCGCAGCGCCGCCGCACCCGCAAAGCGATCGTCGATGCGGCGGTCCGGCTGAGCGCCGCCGGAGCGACACCGTCCATCGACGAGATCGCGGCAGCCGCCGACGTGTCGCGGCGCACGGTCTACACGTACTTCCCGAGCCTCGACCACCTGCTGATCGACGCGACCGCCGGAGCGCTCAACGAGCCCCCGGTCGAGGAAGCGTTGAACGACCCCGCACTGGCCGGTGACCCCGCCGGCCGGGTGGACGCCCTCATAAGGACGCTGTTGAAGTACTCACCGCAGTCGCTTCCCCTGGGCCGCCGGCTGATCCGGCTGACCGTCGACCCGCCGGCGAGCGGCACCGAGCAGCCGACCGGGCCGCGCCGGGGCCCTCGCCGGATCGAATGGCTGGAGCAGGCCTGCGAACCGCTGCGCAGCACCCTCAGCCCGGAGTCGTACCAGCGCCTGATCTCGGCGCTGACCATCGTGGTCGGCTGGGAGGCGCAGATCGCCCTGCGGGACGTCCGCGGTCTTGACCCGGAGGCCGAAGAGGAGGCCATCACCTGGGCGGCACGTGCCCTGGTGGAGGCGGCGATCAGGGAACACGAAGCGGACAGCTCAGCGAACGACGCCGCCGCGGGCACGGATCGGCGCTGACGGCGGGACATGCGGGGCGGGGGTATGGACGGCCGTAGGTACGTACCATCCGCCTCATCCCGGCGCGAACCCTCAGGGACGCGTGCGCGGCGCGCCGGGGTGAGTCCGCCGGGCAGCGCCGTGAGCGTGAACTCGACCGCGGCGTCGATCGCCCACGCGGCGGCCTGCGGCGGTATCCCCGCGGCCGGCAGGGTCGTCAGCCGGTAGGGCGTCGGAGGGCGCTCTGCTTCCTCCGCGCACACCGAGACGCGGGAGGGCCGGGCGACCCGGCCCTCCCGCGCGGTTCTGTTACGGCCAGCCCTGCTTCACCTTGGCGGGGGCGGTGTTCCAGCTCTTGGGGATGAACGTGATCATGTAGGTCCCGCGGTCGAAGTCCGCGTACCCGGACGACCAGTTCCGGAACTTGCTCTCGTATACGTGCATGGGACCCAGGCCGCTGTTGGGCGAGTGGTAGTGGTCGCCGTGGGTCCAGATCGTCTTGTCGGCGTCCGCTTCAGTCTGAGCCCCGAACCAGCCGTAGTCGAAGTTGACCCAGCTCTCGCCGGGGTTGGTCGGACTGCGCGGGATGCTCCTGTCCCTCGACATGTCGACCAGGCCGGTGCCCTGAGCGGGGCGGAAGGCTTCCGGGTCGCCGTACTTCCTCCGGTCGGAGGAGCCCCGCTGGTCCTGCCCGCTCCAGAAGTGCTTCGAGTAGATCACCGCCTTCATCTTGGACGGGTCGTAGTTGCCCCCGTTCCTTTCCTTGAAGGACGGTGTGTTCCTCAGCGCCGAGTAGAAGTTCGATCGGCTGTCCTCGTAGAGCAGGGCGTCGTTGTTGTTCGTGAGTTCCGTCTTGAGGTTGTCGATGTACGTGCCCTCGTCGTGAGCATTCTCCAGGGCCTTGTTCATGATGGACGCCACATCACGCGCCCGCTGGAAGCCCTTCCCCTCGTCGAAACTGTCCTTGGCGATGCGGCCCTCGAACTCTGCCCGCGTCTCACCAGGTCGGGGGCTGGTGTTCTTGAGGTCGTTCTTGTACTTGTTCTCGTCGAAGGACGCGAACGCCAGCTTGTTCATCGGGTAGGGACCCGAGTTGACCCAGGTGACGCCGACGCAGCCGTAGGACAGCTTTTCCCGCTGCTCTTCGGTCATTTGCTGCATCTTGCCGTCGCGGTGGCTGTAGACCTGCTGCCACTTGCGTATGTAGTTGTTGACGACCGTAGTGGCCCTGCCCCCGTAGGCCCGGTACGCGTCGGGCATCCGTTCGAGCGGCTCGGCCGGAGGGGTCTCCCTGTCGTCGGTGGAGTCGGGGGCTCGGGAGGACGAACTGGCGCTCGGAGGGAATTCCGCCGGAGGCTTGCTCGGTTGCCCCAGATCCAGAGCGCTTTCGTTGAGTGCGTTGATGTTCCTGACGTCATCCGCCGTCAGACCGTGCGTTGCGGCGTAGGAGCCCTTCTCTTCCCTGCTGCCGTTGTCGGCGGCCTGGCTGACCGACGGGATGAGTCCGGCGGTGCATATGACTGCACCCGCGGTGGCGAGGGTGAGGAATCTCCGATGTTTGTACATGAAGAACAACTCCCTTGTGATGAAGTCTCGTGAGACGGGCATGCGAGAGCGCGACGCAATGGAGAGGGTTTGCGGCGAGCTGCCGCTCAGGGCCTTGGGGCGCGCTGTCCTGCGTCGCTGCGCCGGCGGCAGGAGATGCGGTAACCCGGGACGGCGGCGGTGGCGGCGCGACTCGGTCGCCGGACAGGCATGGGCCGGCCGGGTCGGGCGGGGTGGGTGACGCGCTACATCAGCGTCGTCGCCGAGGCGACGACGCGGGCCCGGCGCGGGTGGTCGGGGTCGCCGTAGCGGACCTCGACGCGCGGGTGGGAGCGCATGAACTCGGTGTCGACGAGGCGGACCTGGCGCGGGTGGTCAACCGTGCGCACGGCGATGTCCGTGTCGAGGAAGAAGCTGAACTCACCCGTGGCCGGGGCGTAGACGAAGAACTTGCCGCCCGCGAACTTCTGCTGCGCGACGTCGTCCGTCAGGACCAGGGACCAGAAGCCCACGCGGTGTCCTGCGGGATACATGAACTGGAAGTCGGCCCGCAGGCCGTCCAGTTCCATCCAGCGGAAGGGATTGTCGTCGCCCGCGTTGACCGTGGCGGGGGTGGCGGCGGCCGCCGTGGCGGTCGTGGTCGGGGAGGCTGCCTGGGCTCCCTGGGCGAGGGGGAGGGCGAGGGCCGCGGTCGCGGCGAGGGTGGTGAGGGTACGGAGAGCGGTTCTGCGTATCACTTCTCGGCTCCTGGATGAGTGATCAGGCTGATACGAGCAGTGATCATGTCTCCGAGTTAACTTCCCGGCAACATCGTGGCTTTAAAACCGGCCAATCTCCTACTAAGGCGGTATCTGGCCAGCATCTGGCCCCGGCCCGGTGCGGGGGAGGCGATGTTGTTCGGGAACTCCACGGTGCGGTCGATGCCATCGTTGGCACCGGGATGAAGAGCGTCATTCGGTGGCGGTCAGTCACCCGGCGGCCGGCCGCGGCAGGTTTCGAGACGCCGGCCTGGCCGAAACGCGGATGGCAGAACCTCTTGATCCGTACGGCCGGATTCCGTTCGAGTCCGCCGACGGGTGTGTGCCCTGCTGTGGTCCGGAGCGGGCGGGGGAGTGCGGGTGCCGCGACGGGGACGAAGGGCTCGGCTCGACCGGTGGGCCGCATGGCCGACCAAGTGGTCCAGGTGGGAGGAGGGTCATCGACCTACTGGTGGGGGCGGAGGCGTCGAGCTGTATGCCGGTGGCGAGGGTGACGGAGCCTCCCACGTGATGCAGCGCCCGGTCGAGGGCGTGTTTCCAGCCCGCGTCGGGCAGTGGCCGGGTCGCCCCGGCGGACGGTGGCCGCAGTGATGCCGGCGGACTTGCCGTGGCCCCGGGCGTTTTCGGTGGCCGGAGTGCTCAGCAGGGTGCCGACGACCGTCACCGGTGGGGAGACCGCGGCTGCGGCGTGCCACAGCAGGGCGCTGACCGGCGTTTCATCGGCCGCGATGGTCGACTTGATGTCGCCCGGCCGACGGCATGTCGGCCCGTGTCCTCGGCGGTGCGGTCACCGGCCGTCCACCGGCCCGAGGTTGTCGGCACCACTCAGGGTGTTTTCGTGGCGGATCGCTTCGGGCTCTTGCTCTTGCTGGTGCCTGCACTGCTCCGACCGGGCTTGGCCGGCAGGCTCTTCCGCCTCGGGGCCTTCTTCGTGTCCGCGACCGCCTGCGACGGCGCCGTCCGGCTCGGTGCGGTCGGCCACTTGAACTCGATCTCCAGCTCAATCTGCCCGTCCCCGACCTCGACCTCCATCTCGCTGTGAAGGTCGTCGGGTACCCGCAGGCTCAGAATCCCGGGGCCGAGTTCCAGTTCGGCCTCCCCGCCTTCCCTCAGCACGGCCGCGAGGGCCGTGAGCTGGTCAGCCGCCTCCAGGCGTGTCAGCGAGCGCTTCTGCTCAAACTTGAGGTCCTTCATACGTGTCTCCGAATCCGGCCGACGTAGACGGCCCATAACGCCAATTCTGAGGCCGTGCCCGGGATCGGACATCCTCACGGCCAAGCGACAGAGGGCCCGATCCTTACCGGGCCTACCGTCCGCCCCATGGCGGGGCGAGACATGCGCCCATGCGCGAGGCCCCAAGTCCTGGTAGCCATCGCACGCATCGTGGGCGCCGCCCGTGTCATGACGGCAGCAGGCAACATCACCACGGCACAGAGGACGGCCGGGGCTCGGTTTGAGGCTCGGGAACTGGTCAGGCTGCCTGGTGGTGCCAGGTGTCGAGGACGGCCTGGACGGTGCTGGATACCTGGTTCTGCAGGGTGCCGTCGGCCCACAACCTCTCCAGCGGCAACGCGCCGGTCGGTGTCCTCGATCGTCGCCGGTGAGCAGGGCCGGCGGGGATTGCCGGGCCCGGATGCGTCCGGGCAGGTCCGGGTGCAGGCTGGATATATGTCCGGACCTGGTCGGATAGTGGTGCACCCGCCGTCGCCGTCGGGCGGGCGGCTGGTGACGGTCGGGGCAGAGGTCCTCGGCACCGCGTACGGGACTGTCGATGTGCTCGGGTTTCTGCGTCGAGCAGGGGTGGATATGAAGGATGCCCGGCTGGACGATCCCCAACTGATCGAATGGCTCGGCGGCGGGCCCGGAGCATGGTCGTAGAAAGACCCCCCATGCCTCAACGAGGCATGGGCAGCGGCGCGCGCTCCCGGTAGCGTCCCGGCTCACCCTTCCTTCGTGAGAGCGTCCGCCAGTTCGCGGGCGTGGTCCGCCGCCGTCGGGCCTCGGGCGGGGTCCGGAGCTTCTGAGAGGAAGACCAGGGTCAGCATCAGGGCGGTGTCCAGGCGGCAGGCCAGCATGGCCGGGGCGGTGGTGGGTGGGAGGGCTTCGCGCTGCAGGGTCGCGTAGCCCGCTCGCAGGGCTTCCGGGTCGAGTTGGTTCTCCGGGTAGCGGGCGTATTCGGTGAGCCGGCCGAATTCGAGGGTGGCGTCGCCGAGCAAGGCGTTCGACCAGTCCAGGAGGGCGTTGACCCGTCCCTCGCCGCGCCGGATGTTGGCGCTGCGGACGTCCAGGTGCACGAGTGCGGTCTCGGTGACGCCGGAGAGGTGGCGGGCGAGCGGGGCGGGGTCCGGTGGGGCCGGCCAGTCGGCCACGTGCCGGCCGGTCTCCGCCCACCGGCGCCGGATACGGGTGACGAGCGCCCGGCGGGTGCTCATGCCCTCCGCTGCCACGGGGACGAGCCGGCGCGGCGGCGGCAGGCGGTGGAGGCGGGCGAGGAGCTCGCCGAGGGCGAAGCCGTCGATGTCCGAACCGTCATCGGGGACGTACGCGGAGAGGAGGACGTCGGGCGACGACGCGTCCTCGGCGAGGCGGAGTTCCAGCGGCTCGGCCACCGGGAAGCCGTGGGCGGTCAGGTGGCGGGTGATCTCGTACTCCTGCACCAGCAGCGCCCTCGTGTCGACCTGCGGGTCGTTGGCGTTGGAGTCGAAGCGGCGGTGCGCGAGGCGCAGGGCGACGGCCCGGCCTTCCTTGTTCCGGGCGGAGTAGACGGAGAATTCGAGGCCGCTGCCGACCGGCGTCAGGTCGTCGAGCTTCCAGCGTTCGGCCAGGCTGTCGAGGAGGGGCATGGGATGGGTCATCGGGGCGCGGTGCTCCGTTCGGGCGTCAGGCCGGAGGGTCGGAGGGCGGAGGAAGCGGAGGAAGCGGAGGAAGCGAGGGAGGCGGAGGGTCGGAGGTTCGGAGGGGCGGGAGGCCGGCTCAGCGTTTCAGTCCTCGTCCGCCGTCGCCAGTGCCCGCCCGTCGTACCGTGCCCGACCGTCCCGGAAGAGGACGGGCGCGACGGCCAGGGCCAGCGCCAGTATCGCCGCGCCGCCCGCCGCGAAGGCCGTGCGCGGTCCGGCGGCTTCGGTGAGCATGCCGAAGAGCAGGGCGCCGAGGGGCATCGTGCCCCAGGCGAACAGGCGGTAGACGCCCGTCGCCCGGCCCAGCAGCCGGTCGGGGATGAGGCCTTGCCGCAGGGACACCGCCACGACGTTCCAGAGCATGAGGGCGAACCCGCTCGCGCCGTACGCCACCGCGACCACGGCGACGTTGCCGGTCGCGGCCACGGCGGGCCCCGCGGCGCCGATGAGGACGAGCCCGCCCAGGAGGGTGGGGACGCGGCCCGCAGCGCGGCTGATGCGGCTCGCGGCGGCGCCGCCGATCACCCCGCCGACGGCGCCGGCCGCCACGAGCGCCCCGTACGCGGCGGGCGGAAGCTCCAGTACGTCGCGCACGAGGATGACGAAGACGGCCACTTGGCCGAGGTAGACGGCGTTGATCAGGCCGGCGGAGACGGTCAGGGCGCGCAGCAGGGGGTCACGCGCCACGTACTCCAGGCCTTCCCTGATCTCCCCCAGCAGTCGCCGCCGACCTGCCGGGGGATCGGGTCTCGGCCCGCGGACGCCCCTGAGCAGGGCCGCGGACGCCAGGAAGGACAGCGCGTCCAGTACGAGCGGGACGGCGCGCCCTGCCGCGAAGAGGACGCCGCCGAGGACGTGGCCCAGCAGGTCGCGTCCCACGGTCTGGACGGCGAACAGCCGTCCGTTGGCCGCTTCGAGCCGTTCCTTGGGCACGACGCCGGGCAGGAGCGCGAAGGAGGCGCAGTCGAAGAGCACCTCCCCCATGCCGAGCAGGAACGCCGCCGCCACCAGCGGCCAGAAGGTCAGCAGGCCGGCAGCCAGGACGACGGCGGTGACGATCAGGGTGCCGGCGCGCAGCAGGTCGGCGAGGACCATGAGGCGCTGCCGTTCGAACCGGTCGGCATACGCGCCGGCCGGGAGTCCGAACAGCAGCCAGGGCATGGTCGTGGCCGCGGTGACCACGGAGACCTGGAACGCTTCGTGCAGCAGGGCGGCGGAGAGCAGAGGCAGGGCGGCGAATCTCATGCCGTCGCCGACCGCGGAGACCGCCGCGGCGCCGGTCAGCCGGTGGTAGGCGGTGCCGAAGCCGGCGACCCGGGTGGTGGTCGTCATCGCGGCCGCCCGGGCGAGAACACGGCACAGCGCAGCTCGCTCGTGTAGCGGCGGCCGCCCACCTCCAGCCAGCGCCGGTCCGGGGCGGGCAGCATCTCCGAGATCTCCACCGTGCCGCCGGTCCTGCGGGCCAGCCTGCTCAGCTGGCGTACGAGCAGGGGGGCGTCCCAGTCGACGTAGAGCGGCTTGGGCTCACCGGGGACCTTGGCGAAGACGTGCCGGGGCAGGCCGTGCCCGGTGCGCAGCCGCCGGGCGGAGAGGAACTCCGCGGCGTCGTCGGCGGCCGTGCGGCTGCCGGACAGGGCCGTCCCGCGCAGGGCGGCCGCGGGGATCCGCCAGGTCTCCCGCTGCAGGACCACGCGTCCGCAGCGGATGCGGGGGATGTGCTCCAGGGCTTCGGCGCGCAGGCCGACGCCGCCGAAGTGGCGGGGGAAGGCGAAGGGCGAGAGCGGGTCCTGGAGGATGCTGGGGCCGCCGGCGGGAGGGGCCATGAGGCGCAGTCTGCCGCCGACGCCGCGGGCGCGCAGTTCGAGGCGGCCGCCGGTCACGACCACGTACAGCTGGGAGGGCTGCAGGACCTTGTCGCGGGTCTGCGGGGAGCGGCCGTACACCTCCAGGTCGTGGCAGGGGTAGCAGAGCTGGGTGGAGGACTTGTCGGGGTGGCCCCGGGACAGGTTCACGAGGATCTCGTCGTCGTCCAGCAGCGACAGGTAGCCGCGGTACACCTCGGGGAGGAGCTCCGGGGCCCGCTCCTGGACCAGGGGGCCGAAGCTGGTGTGGGTGACGACCTCCCGCACGGCGTGGCAGTCGCCGATGACGGCGGTGAAGTCGCCGCGGGCCAGCGCCTCCCGGTTCTCGGCGGCGAAGAGGACGTCGGGGTTGCAGACTGCGGGCGGCGTGGCCGGGTGGGCGCCGAGGACGGCCTCCAACCGCTCGCGCGGCACGACGGTCTCGGCCCGGCCGGTGTCGTCGCCGAGCAGGGCGTGGGTGATCTCGGCATCCAGGACGGCCAGTTCGGCGTCGACGGTGGCGCATTCGGCGGCCAGCCGCTCCCGGTCGCGGAAGAACTCGGCGTACAGCCGGTCCAGGGGGACGGCGGTGCCGGTGCCGAACCGCGCGGCTGCCCAGCGGGTGAGGATCGCGGATTCACGGCGCATGCGCAGCCGGGGGCCCGCCAGCACGGTCTCGTAGACGACGGACAGCTCGTCCGTGATGAACCGTGCGACGTCCGGGCCGACGGTGAGGCCGGCCAGCCCGCTGTGGGCCTCCTCGAAGAGGATGCTGCGGTCGGCGTAGTGCAGGCCTCGGTGGCGGTTGGCCGGTACGCGGGTCAGCTTTTCGAACCGGTCCTTGGCATCGGCCAGCAGGGCCGGCCGCTCTGCCGGGGGCAGTGCCGAGAAGCGGGCCAGGTCCTGCTCGAAGCGTTCGGTCGCGGCGAGGAGCGGGCGGGCGAGCCCTCCGGGCGCGGCGGAGAGAAGGTCGCGCAGGGCGGCCAGGGGCCGGGAGTCACCGACGGGGATCTCGAACTCGGCGATCACCCATTCGTGCTCCGTCAGGCGCCGTAGCGCCCGGTCGAAGGAGGGAGTTCCGGTTCCGGGGCCGACTCCGGACTCGGCGGCGGTAGCAGCATCGGCATCGGCATCGGCATCGAAGTCAGCATCGGCATTGAAGTCGGCATCGACGTCGAGACCGGCATCGGCACCAGGCCCGTACCGGGCATCCCACGCCGTCCGCAGTTCCCTCACCGTACGCTCACCGTCGCACTGCTCCCACAGCCAGGCCTCGCCGGTGGAGACGGCGGCGCCGCCGAGGTGCCGGAAGTCCCAGTCGGTGTCGAGCCCGTCCCGGGTGGTGAAGGCGTACAGGTCGATGCGCCCGTCGCGGAGGAACGCCAGGGGGCGCCTGCGGGGGCGTACGCAGTCGGCGAGCCCCGGGGTCTCCCCGGCCGCCGCCGCGAGGCGTTCCGCCGCCCAGTGGGTGAAGCAGGAGCGGCGTTCCAGGGGCTGTGGTGAGGACGAGGACCAGGTGATGCCCGGTGCGCAGCCGGGCGCGGTGCGGCCGACGGTGAACGGCCCGAAGTGGGCGTGGGTCTCGTTCTTCGTGGTGACGCGCTGGAGGTACATGGCCAGCAGATCGGTCATCTTGCGGGTGTGCCGCCCGGTGTCACCGGCGAAGGAGTCGAGCCACGCGGCGAATCCCGGATAGGCGGCGTCGTTCGACAGCAGGAGGACGTCCCGCAGCGCCGGATCGTCCGTGAAGGCGCGGGCGACGGCGAAGCCGGCCGCGTCGAGCCGTTCGCGGTGGCGGGCGGCGAACGACGACCAGTCCGCGGCGAGCCGTGCGGCGGTCTCCTGGTATGCACGGAGGGCGTCGGCGACCCGGCCGTCGCCGGGCGGCCCCGCGAGCGCCTCGGCGAGCTCGGCCTCGGGGACCGGCCGCAGTTGGCCCACCCAGGACGACATCCGCTGCCGACCGGGCACCTTGTGGTCCCGGAGCAGGTCCTTCACGTCGTCCGCGAGGGCGGCGAGGCGGGCCCGGAGCTCCATCAGGGCATCGGCCTCGGCCGCCGCGGCGGTGTCGGCCAGCGGGGCGAGCAGTTCCATGGGGAAGCCGGCCTGCCGGAGGACGACGACGGGGACGAGGTGCCAGGCGCGCTCCGCGAACGGCACCGGGTCGGCGGGGTCGGCAGCGGGGTCGGCAGCGGCGCGGCCGTGGTCGTGGGCGGTCGCGGAGGTCATGGTCCCCTCTTGGGCGTGGGAGACGTGGAGGGCGGCCGTGGGCGGCGGCCCGGCGGTGACGTACGAACCGCCGGACGCCGTCGCGGCGGCCCGGTCGTGCAGCGCGTCCAGGATCGCCATGGGGTCGGCGGGCGGTGCCGGCAGCAGGCCGGGGCCGGGCACCCAGGACTTGACCCGTGTGCCGTGGTAGTCCGAGCCGGCCGTGGCCACGAGTCCGAGGGAGGCGCAGATCCGGGCGAGGCGGCTACTCTCGGCCGGGGTGTGCCAGCTGGTCCACGCTTCGAGCCCGGACAGTCCCGCCTCGCACAGGGGTTTGAGCAGAGCGGTGCACTCCTCGTCGTCCGAGGCGTCCAGGACGCCGGCGGGGTGGGCGAGGACGGCGGCGCCGCCCGCTTCGCCGATCCAGGTCAGGACGTCGAGGAGGCCGGGCCGCCAGGGCTGCGGGACGTGCAGCGGCTGTCCGGGGCGGCACCAGTCGGCCGCGATGCGGTCGTACGAAGCGGGGGCGTACGGCGTGAACCGGGGATCGTCTCCCGCAGTGCCGGCCAGCAGGGCGAGGTAGTCGCCTACGTAGGCGACGCGGTCGCCGCCGAGCCGTTCGCTCACGAGATCCCAGGTGAGGGGTACGCCGATGGCGCGGGCGCGCTCGGTCCAGGCGCGCCACCAGTCCAGCTCGGCGTCGTGCACGCGGCGGATCCTGTGCTGGAAGAGCTGGATGAGCCGGTCGGCGGGATCGGTGAAGTAGGCGAGGCAGTGCACTTCCTCGCCGCGCCACTCCGCCGTGACCTCGCACCCGGGGACGACGGTGAGCGCGCCGCCGGCGGCCCGGGCGAAGCCGGCGACGCCCGCCATGGTGTTGTGGTCGGTGACCGCGGCGGCGCGCAGGCCGGCGGCCAGGCAGCGGCGGGCGACCTCGGCGGGGGTCTCGTCGCCGTCGGAGCACCGGGTGTGCAGGTGCAGGTCGAGCGGGGTGGCGCGGTGCGCGGGGACTCCGGGCATCATCCGGCCTCCGGGAGGGAGCGCCGCCAGGACGCGGCCAGCCAGCGCTCGTAGGCGGGGCCGGCCGGGGTGTCCACGACCAGGCAGTACGGTTCGATGACGCGGCCGGGGCCGCCGGCGAGGCCGCCGTGGAGCGTCGTCAGGTTGTGCCCGAAGATCAGGTCGCACTGGTCGCCCGGCATGAGGACTTCCCAGCGGGCCCGGAATCCGCTCCAGGTCAGGCCGGTGGCCATGACCACCTGGTGGCAGAACAGGCGCGCCGCCTCGCCCCGGCACTCCCCGCAGGTGCACCGCCCGGCGAGCGGCACGGCGGCGGGGTGGCGGGTGCGTTCCTCCTTGGTGAGGCCGGCCTCGGCGTGGTGGAAGGACAGCGCGTGCCACAGCGGCTCCTCCAGGCCGAGCATGGCGCCGAAGGACGGGTAGGGGCAGCCGTGTTCCGGTTGGCGCGCGAGCGCGGCGCGCAGGTTCCCGCCGAGCCAGCGGGCCGCCGAGCGCACCGGGTCGTCGCCGGAGGGGACGGCGCGCCGGTCGATGACGTCGTGGACGATCCCGAGCCAGTCGTAGTACGTGGTGGCGCTCAGCCCTTCGCCGGCGGCGGCCAGGAAGATGCCCTGGTACATCTTGTGGGCGGGGGTGGTGGTGTAGCCGGAGGCGCCGAACTCGCGCCAGGCGGGGTCCCATTCGGGCGCGTCCAGGAGGCTGGGGGTGAGGTACGAGCAGTGCTGGCCGTCGTGGTGCGGGAGCAGGGTGCGGGTGGAGAAGCCTTCGGGCACGTGCGTCCGCTGGGGTTTGTCGGCCTCCAGGCGCATCCCGGGCGGGGCCCCGCGGGCGAGGAGGGCGTCGCGGAGGCGTTCGGCGAGGGCGCGGGCGAGCCGGCGGCTGTCTTCGACGCCCTGCCGCAGCCGGCCGATGCGGAAGGCGGCGAAGCCGGTGCGGTGCAGGTGGCCGGCGGCTTCGGCGGCGAGCCGGCCGAGGGCGGCCTCGCGCCGGGCGGGCGGGCCGGAGACCAGGTCGGCGCAGTCGAGCTGGGCCTCTGCGGGGGCGAACCTCACCGCTCCTCCCGGGGACCGTCGGGAGCGGTGTCCGCCCAGGGTGCGAATTCCGGGGGCTCGCAGTCGGTACGGAAGAGGAATTCGAAGAGCAGCCGGGCGGCGATCTGGGCCGTGCTGCCGGACGGGTCGTAGCGCGGGGCCACTTCCGCGACGTCGACGGCCTCCACGGGGAGGGCGCGCAGTGCCTCGTAGACGTCGAGGAGGTGGCCGGTGCCGATGCCGCCCATGGTGACGTGGCCGGTGCCGGTCGCCACGGCGCTGTCGAGGACGTCGATGTCGAGGGACACGTAGACGGTGTCGCAGCGTTCGCCGAGCGCTTCCACGACCGGGCGCAGGGCCGCGGCGGCTCCGTCGCGCAGGATGCGGGCGCCGGGCACCACGTGGAACCCGCGGTCGAGGAGGTCCCGGAACTGGTCGTACTTGGTGACGTCTCCGACACCGACGAAGGCGATGTCCTCGGGGTGCATGCCGGCCAGTTCGCTGATCCGGCGGGAGTTCGAGCCGTGGTAGAGCGGCCCGTGGAGGGTGCTCCAGTTCCCGAAGTCGAAGTGGTGGTCGATGTTGACGAAGCCCACTCGCCGGGCGCCGTTGTCGAGCCGGCCGGCGCGGAAGCCGGCGAAGGAGGGGAAGGTGACCGAGTGGTCGCCGTTGAGGAGGACGAGGCGGCCGGCGGCGCGGCTGAGCCGCCGGGTCTCGGCGGCGACCGCCTGGAAGGTGCGGACGGTGTCGGTGGGATAGACGTGCAGGTCGCCGGCGTCGGCCACGCGCGGGGCGCGGTAGCGGAAGGTTCCCCCGCTGCGGGTGTCCAGCATCCGCCACTCGCCCAGGCTCGTCAGGTAGCTGGAGAAGACCAGGCTCGCCTGGCGGATCGCCCGGGGGCCCTCGGCCGCGCCGGGGCGGGAGCTGGCCGTGGCGTCGTAGGGGATGCCGGCGGCCACCCAGCCGTCGGCGCCGGCATCGAGGCCGCTCGCGGCGACGGCGGGGGAGCCGAAGAGGGTGGCGACTCCGGCCCAGCCGGGCAGCGGGTCCGCCGCGAAGTCCTCCGGTTTGACGCTGTGCTGCAGGGCCTCGAAGTCGGGCAGGTCGGGCGGCCGGGTCATGCGCTCTCCTGTGCGGGCCTGGCGTGGGCGGCTGATTCCGGTGCTGGGGTGCGGACGATGCGGTGGGCGGCGGCGATCTTCTCCTGGAAGAGGTCCCAGCTGCGTTCCGGTGTGAGGTGCCGGGGCCGGTAGACCACCGGGAGGTCCTCGCGCCAGTGCGCGTAGTCCCAGTCGAAGATGCGCTCGCGCAGGCGCGGGAAGTCGGGGGTGAGGGGGTAGGGGACGAAGTTGTAGAGGTTGAAGAGCCACAGGGCGCGGCTGTTGTCCTGGAGCCAGCTGACGGTCTGGGAGTGCGAGGCCTCCGTCTCCTCGTCCAGGCCGCCCATCATGTTGAGGACGACCTTGAGGCCGGAGTCGCTCAGGGCGTGGATCTTCGTGGTGTAGTCGTCGAGGCCGCGGGAGAGCTTCCCGAGCCGCTTCAGCATCTGGGAATCGGCGGATTCGAAGCCGAGTTCGACGGCGACGACGCCGAGTTCGTGCATGGCATCGATGATCCAGTCCTTGACCTGCATGACGTGGGTCTGCACGATGAACCGGTATCCGGGACGGTCCCGGAAGACCCGCAGGAGGTTGGCGACGGCTTCGCGCGACTGGCCGAACGTCTTGTCGCCTATGTAGACGAGACGGGTCTCGGGGAAACGGGCGGCGAGCTCGTCCACTTCGGCGGCCAGGGCGTTCCGCTCCACGAGGACGAGCTGTTTGCTCCAGGCGTCGCCGCAGAAGGCGCACTGGTAGAGGCAGCCGTGGCTGGCATTGAGCCGCAGCATCGGCACCTTGCCGCTGTATCCGGCCAGGTGCCGGTAGTCCGGCGCCCAGGTGATCCGCTCGGCGGACAGCCCGCGCTGTGCGGGCTTCTCGGTGCGGCCGCCCTGCGCCTCGGCGATCGCCACCAGCCGGGACACCAGGCCTGCGTCGAGCTGCCCGCGGTGCACGGTGTGGACCGCCCCCTCGGGCGCCAGAGGGGCCATGTTGCCGCCGAGGACGACGTGCCGCCCCGCGGCGCCCAGGTGCCCGGCGATGTCGAGGGCGAGCCGGAAGTTCTGGGCCAGCGGTGAAATCAGCACCAGATCACCGGGCGCCGTCGCGCGCAGCAGGGGGTCGCAGCAGGCTTCGGCGTCGGCGGGGGTACGCGACAGGTCCTGGTAGACCGAGCCCAGGCCCGCGGTGTCCAGGAGAGCGGTCAGGTGGGCCACCCACAGCGGCATTTCCCACAGGCCGTCGGAGGGGATGAAGTACTCCGGGAGGAAGGCCCGGAACCGCCGGTCGTAGTCCTCGTAGTAGGCGGACAGACGCGCGTCGGGGTCATGGGTGGACGGGAAGGGTAACTGGACGATGCAACTCGTGATCACGGTTCCCCCTGCAATACGGGAGTCGGTGGTGGAGCGGCGTCACGCCCGGCCGCGAGAGAAGACCGCGCAGCGCAGCTCGCTGGTGTGGCGCTGCCCGCCGATGTCCAGCCACAACTGGTCCGGTGAGGGCAGCATCTCGGTGAATTCGACCGTGGATCCGGTGGAGGGCCCGGTCGCGGACCCGGTGGTGGATCCGGTGGTGGATCCGGTGGCGGTCCCCGTCTTCCGGGCGAGCCGGAAGAGCTGCCGTACGAGCAGGGGCGACCGCCAGTCCACGTACACGGGCTTCGGCTCGCCCGGGATCTTCGCGAAGCCCGTCTCCGGCAGGCCGAGGTCGCGGCGGAGCCGGCGGCCCGCGGTGAACTCGGCGGCGTCCCCGTTCGCCCGGTGCACGCCGGGGCTCCAGCCGCGGAAGGCCCGCGCGGGGATCCGCCAGCGCTCCCGGTGCAGGACGATACGGCCGCAGCGGATCCTGGGCAGGTGGTCGTGGTCGGCGCCGCGCAGCCCGATGCCGCCGAAGTGGCGGGGGAAGGCGAACGTCGACAGCGGGTCCTGGCGGATGCTGGGCCCGCCGGCGAGCGGAGCGAGCAGCTTCAGCCGCTTCCCGGTGCCGTGGGCGCGCAGCTCGACCCGGCCGGCGCGCGCCGTGACGTACAGGTGCCGCGGCTGGAGCACCTGGTCCCGGCTCTTCGGGGACAGGCCGTAGACCTCCAGGTCGGGGCACGGGTGGAGGAGCTGTGCCCCGGTCTTGTCCGGGTGGGAACGGGCGAGGTCGACGAGTTCCTCGTCCTCGTCCAGGAGGCTCAGGTAGCGGGAGTGGACCTCGGCGAGCACCTCCGGCGCCTCGGCCTCGATCAGCGGGGCGAAGCTGGAGTGGGTCAGGACCTCCCGGACGGCGTGGCAGTCGCCGACGACGGCGAGGAACTCCCCGCGGGCGATCGCCCCGGCGTCCGCGGCGGCGAGCATCACGTCGGGGTTGCACAGGGCGGGCGGCGCCGCCGGGTACCTGTCGATCAGCTCTTCGATGCGCTCGCGCTCCACCACCACCTCGTGCACCCCGGACGCGCTGTCAGCGACGTCCCGGAGCAGGAGGGCGGTGAACTCGCGGTCCAGGTCTGCGAGTTCCCGGTCGACCTCCTCGCACTCCCGCGCGAGGGCCGGCTTGTCGGCGTAGAAGGAGGCGTAGAAGTGCTGAAGGGGGACGGGCACGCCGGTCCCGAAGCGTGCTTCGACCCAGCGGCGGAGGATCTCCTGCTCTCGGCGGATCCGCAGGCGCGGCGCCAGAAGGGCCGTCTCGTAGACGAGGGACAGTTCGCGGCCGATGACGTCGGCGACGTCCTGGCCGAACCGCAGGTCCCCGACCGGGCTGTACGCCTCTTCGTAGAGGATGCCGCGGTCGGCGTAGTGCATGCCGTCGGCGCGGTTGGCCGCCGTCCCGGTGACTTTCTGGAAAGTCTCCTTCATCGCGGCGAGCAGCGGGGCGCGCGCTTCGTCGGGAGCGTCCGCGAACTCTCTCAGCTGTGCCCGGAGCCGGTGGACCGTCGCCAGGTCGGACGACGTCCCTGCCGGACGCCCGGCTCCGGGGGAGGGCGCACGGCGCAGGTGGCCTTCGAGTACGTGCAGCGGATCAGCCGAGCCGATGGGGATCTCCCAGCGGCCGACGAGCCAGTCCTTGCCGGTCAGTTCGCCGAGGGCGGCGTCGAATGCGCAGTCCGGTCCGGACGCACCGAAGCGCGCCGCCCATGCGGCGCGCAACTGGGCGACCGTGTGCTCGCCGTCGCACCGCTCCCACAGCCACAACCGGTCCGGATCGAGGGTGCCGGTGGTGACCGCGACGAAGCGCCAGTCGCCGGGCATGCCGGTGGTGGTCTCGAACGCGTACAGGGAGATGTCCGCGCCGTCGGCAAAGGCGAGGGGACGACGCCGGGGCCGCACTTCCTCGGACACCTCCGGACGCCGGCTGAACGCTTCGGCCAGTTTCTCCCCCGCCCAGTGGCTCAGGAACGCCGCCCGCCGCAGGGGGCCTTCGGTCCAGGACACGCCGTCGGCGTCCGGGGCGAGGCGGGCCACGGACAGGGGGCCGAAGTGGGAGTGGGTCTCGTTCTTCGTGGCGACCCGCTGGAGATACATCGTCAGCAGGTCCGTCATGCGCCGGACGTGGCCGTGCGAACCGCCCGCGCCCCCGTCGATCCAGGCCTCGAACTCCGCGAAGCGCGCGTCGTTCGACAGCAGGAGGACCTGTTTCAGGTCCGGGTCGCGGAACAGCCCGGCGACGTGGCGCCGCGCGTCGGCGAGCCGGGCGACGACACCGTCCTCGAAGGCCCTCCACGTGCGGTCCAGGAGCAGTGCCGCGGACTGATAGCCCTCGACGGCCTCCATGGCCGGCGCGGGGAGGCAGGCGCCGAGCTGCGCGAGGGCCTCGTCGCGAAAGGGGCGCATCATCCCCACGCCGGAGGCCAGATCGCCCTCCCGCCCGGCGCGCGCGGCCCTGAGCTCCGCCTTGACCTGCTGCGCGAGGCGGCACACCGCATCGTGGTGGGCGATCAGCGCGTCGGCCCCCTCCGCGGCCACGGGGTCGGCGAGCGGCTGCAGGAGGGAGACCGGGAATCCGGCGTGGCGCAGCAGCGCGACCGGGACGAGCGACCACGCCCGGCCGTCCCGGCCGGGTGGAGCACCGCCGCCTTCACCGTACGGGGTAATGATCCTTTCGGTCCCGTTGCTGCCCAACTAGCGCCCCCTGGGTAACCATGCCGTAATTGAGCGGAAACGCCACCATAGTCAAAGCAATGGTGAGGCTTCAACGACATACATGGACACGCCATCGACTTCCGGCCACCCCTGCATGGGCCGGACCTGTGTTCGGCATCGGGGCCGGAGCCGGCTGTGGTCAAGCGACTCCCGATCAACCCCGTGGCGCCGACTTTCAACCTATTCAGGTACTTGCCCCAATGGTCGCCCACTTGGGCGTTTTGCTTGAGCTAGGGTCACCTGGCCCGGCCAGGGGACGGCCGGGGGCTGGGGGCGGGGATGGAGCTGCAGCATTGGCTCGGGCAGGCCGTGGGGGCATTTCACGCATGGGCTCGGGAGTACGAGGAGTACGCGGCCCATCCCGCCATGGCGGTGGACGAGCGTGCCTGCGCCTCGGCGTTCGCAGAGTTGAGTGCGCGTCTGCGCGGCAGCTACCCGTTCTTCCATCCCTGCTACGCCGGGCAGATGCTCAAGCCGCCGCACCCCGTCGCCGTCGCGGGCTACCTGGCCGCCATGCTCGTCAACTCCAACAATCATGCGCTGGACGGCGGTCCGGCCACTTCGGCCATGGAGGAGGAGGCGGTCGAGCAGCTCGCGTCCATGTTCGGCCTGCGGACGCACTTGGGTCATCTCACCAGCGGTGGCACCCTGGCGAATCTGGAGGCACTGTTCGTCGCCCGGGAGAGTCATCCAGGCCGGGGCGTCGCCGTCGGCGCCGAAGCTCACTACACCCATGCCCGGATGAGCCACGTGCTCGGCATGCGGGTGCACACGGTGCCAGTTGACGTCCACGGGCGCATGGACGTCGGCGCGTTGGGGCAGCTGCTGTCCACCGGGGACATCGGGACGGTCGTCGCCACCACGGGAACCACGGCGCTGGGGGCCGTCGATCCCCTGCACCTCATCGTGCCGTTGGCCCGGCGGCATGGTGTGCGCGTCCATGTGGATGCCGCTTATGGGGGTTTCTTCACGCTCCTCGCCGACGAGGAGGACCGGGGCGCCTTGGTGGCAGGGGATCCCTGGCGGTCCATCGCCCACTGCGACTCGGTGGTGATCGACCCGCATAAACACGGCTTGCAGCCGTACGGCTGCGGTGCGGTGCTTTTCAGCGACCCGGCTGTCGCCCGCTTCTTCCAGCACGACTCCCCGTACACCTACTTCACGTCCCAGCGGCCGCACCTCGGGGAGATCAGTCTGGAGTGCTCACGTTCCGGTGCCTCCGCCGCCGCCCTGTGGCTGACTCTCAAGTTGCTGCCGCTGACGCGCCAGGGACTCGGCGCCGTTCTCGCGGCCGGGCGCAGGGCCGCACTGCGCTGGGCGGAGCTGATCGACGCATCGCCCGTGCTGGAGCTGTACCAGCCGCCCGAACTCGACATCGTCACCTATCATCCGCGCACCACACCCGCCGCGCTGTCCCGGATCGGCGCGGCCAGCAACGACGTGATGCAGCGGGGCATGACCGCCAAGGAAGACCCCGTCTTCCTCAGCGTCGCCCGCATCGGCGCCTCCGACTTCACCGCCCGTCATACGGAAGTCACCGCGGATCGTGATCACACCCACATCCTGCGCAGTGTGCTGATGAAACCCGAGAGCGAGCTCTACCTGGAGCGGTTGCACTCCCGCGTGGAGAACCTGGCAAGAGCATCGATCCGACACGCGTGAAGGAGTGGGCGATGAGCGCCGAATCCCACGTCCGCCCGTCCACGACAGCCGCGGTCCTTCCCGAGGACTCGCGGATTCCCCGGGCACAGCCTGACAGCAGCGCGACAGCCGAGTACGACCGGTACTTCCACATCCTCAGGACGCCACCGGACCTGTGCGCATGGACCAGGAGCTGCCTGGACCTCCAAGCGGCAGTCCTCGCCGACCTGACGCACTCGCCGGGTCTTGACGACGGTCAACGGACCGACATTCTCACCGGGCTGCTGTACGTGTCCTCCGCAACACTGACGTCCTGGCTGCGTGCCACCCCGGGGCCGGTACCGGTACCGGAGCATCACGAACCACCCTTCGCGGGGACCCGCCCCGGGCCCGGGCAGTCCGGGGAAGAGCAGCGCGACGCACTGCGCCGCTGGAAACTCGGCCATCAGCTCTTTCACGTGCTGTTGGCAACCATGAACACCGTCCTGGACGACACCCTGGCCGCCGCGCAGGACACCCGTTGGCCTTCTCTGGTCCAAGGCATGGAACGGTTGCGGGTGCTGTACGACGCGGCCACCGCCACCATGGCCTACGCCTCCGACTTTCCGCCCGCCCTCTACCAGGACGAGATCCGTCCGAGCATGCAACCTCCCTTCGTCGGGCCCGGGTTCTCGGGGGTCTTCAACCGGGAACACCGTGCGATGACGATCCGCATGCACCGTCTCAGGCGAGCAGTGAAGGACCTGCCGCCGGAGGCCGGCCCTGCCGACGCAATCCGCCACGCGGCGCTCTCCCTCCAGGCGGCCCAAAGCCGAAACCACAGCAGTCACGTCAAAATCTGCGAGCGATGTGTGCCTTCCGGCACCTCACTGCTGAGGCACCATCTCGCGCAGAGCTCTCCCCGGGAGGAACCGCTGTGCGACAGCTGACCGAGTTCCGGAGCGACGTTTCCCGGGCCGCCGGGGACATCGAGGGCATCGACGGGCAGGCGGGGCTGCGCCTGCTGGCCGAGTCGGTCGGCGAGGTCGTGTGGCTGGACCACTGCCCCTTCCTGAGCGCGTCGTTCCAGCCGGCACCGGCCTGGCTGAGACACGAACAGGTCTCCGCGTTCCAGCCGCTGCCCGCGCCCCCGCCCGGCCACCGGCCGCCCCCGCCTGACCCGCGCCGGCTGTGCGTGTCCTTCGCCCCCGAACACGGCACCAACGCCCGCACCTGGGCGCGCACGTACGGGTACGGGCTGCTCGCCCCGGACCCCGGTGTCACGGCCTGGGCCGCGGACAAGATCCATGCCGTCAAGCTGTTCGCGATGGCGGGCGTACCCACACCGCCGTCACGGGTCGTCCCCGCACAGAACCGGGCACCCGCCGAGACGTACTGGAACGACCACTGGCCCCAGGCGGTGGCCCAACGGAGGGAGAACAACCTCATCGGTCGCGGGACCGTCCTCGTCGACTCCCCATCGGGCCTCCGGTCCTGCCTGGACGCCTGGCCGGACGAGGCGGTCAAGCTCAGTCGTTACGCTCCCGGGATCTCCTTGACCGTCACCGCCTGCACAGGGCCGGACCGCACCATCGTCTCGGCGGTCTCCCACCAGCTGGTGGGGCTTCCGGAACTGGCCGCCGGCTGGGGCACCCACTGCGGCAACCAGCTCGTGCACCCCGACGATCTGCCCGCGGGCTTGTACGGGCAGGCTCGCGAGGCCGCCCGGCGCGTGGGCGAAGTGCTCCGCGGACGCGGCTTCCGCGGCGTATTCGGCCTGGACCTCGTCGAAGACGCCGGCCGGCTGATGGCCGTCGAGGTCAACCCCCGCTTCCAGACCGTCGTCTCCCTCGTCCAGGCCGTCGAGCGCAGCGCAGGACTCCTGCCCTCCCTGGGGCTGCACATCCTGTCCTTCCTGCTCCCCGCCCTTCCCGATCCGGTGGCACGGGAACTTCCTCCGGGCCCTCACCCCAGTCAGCTCGTGGTGCACACCGCGACGGAGAGCACCGTGCACGACCTGGCGCCCTCGGGGCGTTACCGCAAGGCCGACCACGGGGTGACCGGTCCCCTCCCCGTCGGCACCGGAATCACCGACAACGAAGCCCTGTGGTGGGGCATCGCCCACCCCGGACCCGTCAGTGCCGGCCAAGAGCTGGCGCTCGCCCAGTTCGGCCGGCCCGTTGCGGCCCTCGAACCGCGCCCGCGCCCCGCCCCGGAGGCAATGGCGTGGATCGCCACGTTCCTCCAGCGGTCCCGGATCGGCACGGAAAGGCTTCCCGGCCTCCCCGCCCAGGGCCGGCCGCAGTCACCACCGGCAGTCGCACCACCGGCAGTCGCACCACTGGCAGTCGCACCACCGGTGATCGCGCCCCCAGCTGCCGGACTGCCGCCCCTGCGGCTGGACGAGCAGCGCATGCGCGAAGCCGGCCGCCACACCATCGAACTGATCATCAACCGGCTCACCACGCTCGGGGACCGGCCGCCCCTCCACGTACCGTCGACCGACACCCTCCGGGCCGCCCTGGACGAGCCCCTTCCCGAGCGCGGCACCTCGAACCTGCCCGCTCTCCTCGACCATGTCACCCAGCAGGCACTCGGCGAGGCGACCCGCCTGGATCACCCGCGCTGCTTCGCCTTCGTCCCCTCGACCGGCAACTTCCCGGCCGTACTCGCCGACGCCCTCGCCGCCGCCCACCTTTCGGTCCCCGGGGCCTGGCTCGTCGGCGCCGGGCCCACCCAGCTCGAACTCACCACTCTCGGCTGGCTCAAGGCACTGCTCGGCCTGCCCGACAGCCACGGTGGCCTGCTCGTCAGCGGCGGATCCCTGGCCAATCTCACCGCCCTGGCCGTCGCCCGCGACCACCACCTGGGCGACGACTGCGCACAGGCACGTCTGTACTGCTCCACCCAGGCCCACCCGTCCGTCCCGCGCGCGGCGCACCTTCTGGGTCTCACCCGCAGCAGGCTCTCCGTCGTTCCCGCCGACGAGGGCCTGCGCCTGGACGTCCCCACCGTCGCGCGACGGATCGCCCGGGACCGGGACGAAGGCCTGCGCCCCTTCGCTGTGGTCGCCACCCTGGGCACCACCGGGACCGGCGCCATCGACCCCCTCGACGACCTCGCCGACCTGTGCGAGCAGGAGGGACTGTGGCTCCACGTCGACGGCGCCCACGGCGCGGCGGCCGCCGCCACCCCTCGCGGCCACCATCTGCGCAACGCCCTGCGGCGGGCCGACTCCCTCACCATCGACCCGCACAAGTGGCTCTTCCAGCCCTACGAGACCGGCTGCGTCCTGCTCCGCCGCCCCGAGCTGCTGCCCGCCACCTTCGCGCTGGGACGCCACGCCCTGGACACCGGTTACCTCGAACCCACCGAGTCCCGAGGCGACCAGGTCAACCTCTCCGACTACGGCCCCCAGCAGAGCCGCGGCCTCCGGGCCCTCAAACTGTGGCTCTCGCTCAAAACCTTCGGCGCCCAGGCGTTCCGGCAGGCCATCGAGCACGGCATGGACCTGGCCGAGCACGCTGCCGCGCTCATCACCGCCCACCCCGACCTGCAGCTGGTCACCGCGCCCAGCCTCGCCATCCTCACCTTTCGATACCACCCGGCCGGCGCGCCGGACGACTGGGACGGCGACACCGCCCAGGAACGCATCAGCCGCGACATCTGCGCGGGCGGTCAGGCCCTGATCCTGACCACCCGGGTGCGCGGTGTCACCGTGCTGCGGATGTGCACCATCAACCCCACCAGCACCCGCGCGGACGTGGCAGCCGTGCTGGAACTGGTCGCCCAGCAGGGCCGTAAGTCCTGACGAGGAACCGCCGCGCAGTCATGGTCAGGAGAACACCAGCGCTGACGGCCCCTCGATCAGCTTCACGCCGCCACTGCCGCACTTCAACGGATCGGCCGTGAGCTGAACGCCGGGAGAGGCCACCCTCCTGCCCGTGAACCTGCCGGACGTCACCTTGCCCGCGACCAGTACGACCGCCTCACCGGCCGGCTGCGGCACGATCCCCACGTCGTACACCACCGTGCTCTGCTCTCCGGTGTTCCACGTGATCCGCTCCTCGGTGACCGAATGGGACAACAGGCAGCTGTTCTCCCCTCCACCCTTGATCACGGACTTCGCCGCCGTCACGGAAGGATCCGTCGATACACAGTGGTAATCACCGTGGCCCGTGATCCGTGTGGGCTTCGTCGAGAACGTCAATCCCGGTGAGAACGCGACGGAGTTGCTTCCTACGCAGTTGAGGACCACGTTCGCTCTCTCTCCGGAATATGCGGATGCGGGAAGCGCCCCCGGACCCGCCCCCACCAGAACCACGGCCACGCCCGCGCACCCCCACGCCCTGCGCCACCGATACCCCATGACCATCCACTCCCCGTCTTTCCGTCCCGCTCCCGGGCGCGACCGGCCCGGCCACTGACGACGGCAGAATTCTCCAGCGCTTGGCATACCTCCGAGGGGTGACAGGCGGCGAGGGACGAAGCTGACGCAGCGTCCGCGCACAAGCAGCGCGAGAGGCCACGCGCACGCTGGCTCACCCGCCACTCGCATGAGTACGCGTACGCCTGGCTCCCCCGTCCCGACCGGCCCGATCGTCGAGAAACGGCTCGTACGGGACCGTGGTACAGGAGGGGCGTTAAAAAGGCGTAAAGATTGCCGGAACCAGGAAATGTGCGCCGCCCGTTTCACCTGACACGATGCCGCCGTCCAGCGGGTTGTCAGTGAGGCGGGTGAGGTGCTCATGGGATTGTTTCTTGGTCTCGGCATCGGGGGGATCGTGCTCCTGGCCCTGTCGCTGCTGTTCGACGGGGTGCTGGAGAGCGCCTTCGACGGCGCCCTGGGCGGATTGTTCGACGGGTGGCTGTCGCTTCCGGTCGTCGCGGGCTTCGTCTCGATGCTCGGTTTCACGGGGGCGATCGTGCTCGGCTCCACCGGACTCGGGGCGGGAGCGGCGGCTGCCGCGGGCGCCGTCGCGGGGACGGGCGCCGGCTGGCTGACCTATCGCTTCAGCCGGGCCCTCCTGCGCTCCGGCGGCCCGGCCGCCCCCACGAAGGACGACCTCGTCGGGGTCGCCGGCACCGTGGTGACCTCCATCCCGGCCGACGGCTACGGCGAAGTGCTGCTCCGCCTGGCCGGGCAGCCGGTGAAGTACGCCGCCACGGCGGAGGCGCCGCTGGGCCGCGGGGCCGAGGTGTGGGTCACCGCCGCCCCGTCGTCCACGTCGGTGAGCGTGCGCGCGGTCGAGCACTGAGGCGCAACAACCCGGTACGCACATCGCCCGCCCGCAGGCCGCGCGCCCTCACGTACCCGCACAGCGCGCTCACCCTTCCCACCTGATTTGCCAGTACGACCTGCCGTCCCTCTCGGGAGGCAGGAGAGGAGATGCCCCATGAGCCCAGTCGTCACCGCGGTCGTAGGAGTGGTGGTACTCCTCGTCCTGCTGGCCCTGGTCGTCGTCACCCGCTACAAGGTCGCCGGCCCCAGTGAGGCGTTCATCATCACGGGCCGGCGCGGGAAGAAGTCCACGGACCCGCAGACGGGGCAGGTGTTCACCGACAACAGCGGTCAGAAGGTCGTGGTCGGCGGCGGCGTGTTCGTGGTGCCGTTCGTCCAGCAGCGGTACGTGCTCGACCTCTCCAGCCGGCACATACCCGTCGCCGTCCGCGGCGCCGTGACCCTGCGCGGCATCAAGGCCCACCTGGAGGGCGTCGCGATCGTCAAGGTCGGGGGCACCGAGGACGCGATCCGCGCCGCCGCGCAGCGCTTCCTCCAGCAGCAGGGCGGCATCGTCGGCTTCACCCAGGAAGTGCTCTCGGGAGCGCTGCGCTCCATCGTCGGCCGCATGTCGGTGGAGGACATCATCCGTGACCGCGCCGCGTTCGCCGGGCAGGTCGCGGAGGAGGCCGAGGCCAGCCTGTCCGGTCAGGGGCTCGTCCTCGACGCCTTCCAGATCCAGGACATCACCACCGAGGGCACCTACCTGGAGGACCTCGGCCGGCCCGAGGCCGCCCGGGCCATGCAGGAGGCCGACATCGCCGAGGCCAACGCCCGCCAGGCGGCCGAACAGGCACGGCTGAAGGCCGAGGAGGAGATCGCGGTCGCGCAGCGGACCCTGTACCTGCGGCAGGCGGAGATCAAGGCCGAGACCGACGCGGCGGCCGCGCAGGCCAACGCCGCCGGCCCGCTGGCCGAGGCGGACCGGCAGCAGCAGATCCTGGTCGAGCAGGAGAAGGTGGCCGAGCGCCAGGCCGCTCTGACCGACCGCCAGTTGGACACGCAGGTGCGCAAGCCCGCCGACGCCAAGCGGTACGAGGCGGAGCAGGAGGCGGAGGCCAAGCGGGTCGCCCGGGTCAAGCAGGCGGAGGCCGAGCGTCTGGCGGCGATCGCGGCGGCCGAGGCCGTGGCCGTCGAGGGTGCCAAGCAGGGTGAGGCCGAGCGGGCCCGGCGCGTGGCCATCGCGGACGCCGTCCGCCAGGAAGGTGAGGCGGAGGCCGCGGCCATCGCCGCCCGCGGCGCCGCCGAGGCCGAGGCGATGAACAAGAAGGCCGACGCCTTCGAGCGTTACGGCGACGCCGCCGTCCTGCAGATGCTCGTCGAGGTGCTGCCGCAGGTGGTCGGCAAGGCGGCCGAGCCGCTCGGTGCCATCGACAAGCTGACTGTCATCTCCACCGACGGCGCCGGCAAGCTGCCCCGTACCGTCGCGGACAACGTCGCTCAGGGCATGGAGCTCCTCGGCTCCACCACCGGCGTGGACCTGACCCGTCTCCTCCGCGGCCTGACCGCGGACAAGGCCGGAGACAAGGCCGCGGCCAGGGCTGCGGACGAGGCAGAGGCAGTAGCCCCGGCCTCGTCCAACGGCAGGATCCCGATCACGGAGTAACAGCCGGACAGGGGGCAGGGTCAGCCACGCGCCCGCGCCGCTGCGGTTCACCCATGACCTGCAGCGGCGCGGGCGCGTGCCGCGCCGGCTCAGGACAGGCGGACGGCACGGGACCGGTCGGCTCAGGACCGTGCCGGCCAGTCCAGGAGCCGGGCCCCGATGACGGCGGTCTGCAGGGTATAGCGCTGCGCGGGGTCGGCCGCATCGCAGCCGGTCAGGGTGTGGATGCGCCGGAGCCGGTAGGTCAGTGCCCGGACGCTGAGCGAGAGCGTCCGGGCGGCCTCCGCCGATACGCATCCGGCGTCGAAGTAGGCGTTCAGCGTCTCCAGCAGGGGCAGGGCGCCGCCGCGCGCCTGGCGCAGCGGTCCGAGCGTGGTGTGGACCAGGTCCGCCAGCGCCTGGCGGTCGCGGGCCAGGACGGGGAAGACCAGCAGGTCGGAAGCCTTCAGCACCGGCTCGTCGAAGCCCATCCGCGCGGCGAGTTCCAGCGTGGACAGGGCCTCTTCGTAGGAGTGGGCGACGCCCCCGCCACCTCCCTTGGCCCTGCCGACGGCGATCCGGGCGCCGACGTTGATGGCCGAGTGGGCCTGCTTGGCGAAGTAGGTCAGCACATCGGTCTGGTCGCCGGGAGCGATGCAGATGATCCGGCCGTCCTTGGTGGTGATGAGGATGTTCCGGCTGCCGAACCGGCCGACCAGTGAAGCGTCGACCTGCCGGGTCACCGGGTGGAAGTCGTCGTAGGGCTCCGCCCCCTCGGCCACGGCCACGGCGTAGGCGTACGAGAGCAGCAGCCCGATCCGCTCGGCCCGTTCCGCCAGACGCCCGAGGTGGCTCCGGCCGTGCAAGAGGTCGTCGACGAACTCCCTCCGGTCCGCCGCCTCCTGACGTACCGCCAGCCGTTGGGCCCGCTCGTAGCCTTCCGCGAACGCGTCGATCGCTTGCTCCGCGGCGCCGAGCACGTGGTCGGCCCCGGCCGCGGAGGTGCGCCCCGCGGGCCAGTGCCGCCGCGTGGCCGAGAGGTGGGCGGCCACGCAGGAGCGCAGGGACAGCCCGGCTTCCGCCGCTTGCTCGCCGCTCGCCCTCCGGGAGTCGATCTGCCTTCGGTCGGGTCGGCGGCCCGTGCCTGCCGCATCGGTCAGGATCTGCTCGTACCCGTCCAGGTACGCCTCGGGTCCTGTCCGCGCTTCCATGCGTGTTCTCCTGGTTTGGCAGCCTTTTGCCTCCATTTACGCACATGCGGAGTGGGCGTCGGACGTGCGCCCTTCAGGAGCTCTCCCGCAGCCGCGTTCCGAGTCGGCCTCATTGAGGAAACGTGCCGGCCACCCGGGGATGCGAAGATCGCGCCGTGAACACGCATGCGCACGACGAGCCCGGCCGGCCGCCCGGAGCCCCGGTCCGGGCCGGCATTCCCGAACACGGCCGGATTCCCAAGTACTACGCGGTCAAGGCACGGGTTGCCGGCCTGCTCGACGAACTGGGGGAGGGGGGCTTGCTGCCCGCCGAGCGGGAGCTGGCCGCGCGCTTCGAGGTGTCCCGGGAGACCGTGCGGCAGGCCCTGCGCGAGCTGCTGCTCGAAGGGCGCCTGCGCCGGATGGGGCGCGGCACGGTCGTCGCGGGGCCGAAGCTGGAGCAGCCGCTTTCCCTCGCCAGCTATACCGAGGGCGTGCGCCGCCAGGGCCGCCGCCCGGGGCGCACCCTCGTCGGCCTGGATCGTCTCGCCTGCCCGGCGGCCCTCGCCCCCGACCTCGGGGTGGAACCCCTGGCCCCCGTCTGGCATCTGGAGCGCGTACTGCTCGCCGACGACGAACGGGTCGGGCTGGAGAGCACGTACGTGGCGGTGGAGCGTGCGCCCGGGCTGGACACGGACTTCGAGCCCAACTCCTCCTTCTACGGCTATCTGCACGAGCGTCTCGGCATCGGGTTCGGCGACGCGGACGAGCGGCTGGAGACCGTCCTGGCCACGCCGCGCGAGGCCCTGCTGATCGGCACGCCGCCGGCGCTGCCCATGCTGCTGATCCACCGGGTGTCGCGGGACACGGCGGGGCGGCCGCTGGAGCGTGTGCGCTCGCTCTACCGCGGGGACCGGTTCTCCTTCACCGCCCATCTGCGCGGCGGGACCTGAGGGGAAAACCGGGCCGCCGATCACCATCGCGGCACTCGTGTCACGAAAAGATAACGGGTCTGGTCCAAGTTTGCGCCCCGGTTTCCCGTCAGTTCTCCGAACGGTCGCCACCGCGCCACCCGCCCCGACGACTGTTCGAGTCATGCGAGTCATAGTCGTCGGAGCCGGCGTCCTGGGAACCATGCACGCCTGGCAAGCAGTCCAGCGCGGCCACGAGGTCGTGCACATCGAGCGAGAGGCGGAAGCCCGGGGGGCCTCCCTCCGCAACTTCGGTCTGATCTGGGTCGGCGGCCGGGCCGCAGGGGAGGAGCTGGCCACCGCCCTGCGGGCCCGCGAGCTGTGGGAGGAGATCGGCGCCGCCGTCCCCGGCCTCGGCTTCCGCGCCAACGGTTCACTGACGACCGTCACCACCGAGGCCGAACTGGCCGTCGCCCGCAACGCCCTGGCCCGGCCCGATGCCGCCGCCCGGGGCTTCCGCCTCCTCACCCCCGGCGAGGTGCGGACCCTCAACCCGGCCCTGCGCGGCGACATCCTCGGCGCCCTGGCCTGCGACCGCGACGCCGCCGTGGAACCCCGCACGGCGCAGCGCGCTCTGAGGGAGGCCCTGCTCCGCTCCGGCCGCTACACCTTCCTCGGCGGTCGCGAGGTCCGGGACATCGTGGACACCGCCGGCGGGTCCGCCGTCCGCGACGACCGGGGCGAGGTGCACAGCGGCGACACGGTCGTGCTGTGCACCGGCGCCTGGCTGGGCGGCCTCGTCCGCGAGCTCGCCCCGGAGCTGCCTGTCCGCCGCGTGCGGCTGCAGATGATGCAGACCGCGCCACTGGGCGAGCAGCTCACCACCTCCGTCGCCGACGCCGACAGCTTCCGTTACTACCCCGCCTATGGCGGAGCCGCCCTCGACGCGCTGGCCGCCGCCCAGGCCCAGACCACGGTCGCCGCCGAGCACAAGATGCAGCTGCTCATGGTGCAGCGCGCCGACGGCGGGCTGACCATCGGCGACACCCACGAGTACGCGGAACCCTTCGCCTTCGACGTGGACGAGGCCCCGTACGAGCACCTCACCTCCGTCGCCGAGCAGCTCCTGGGCCGCCCTCTGCCGCCGGTCCGCCGACGCTGGGCCGGGGTCTACGCACAGTGCGTGGACACGACCCGCGTCGTGCACCGCGAGCGCGTGCGCGACGACGTCTGGCTGGTCACCGGTCCCGGCGGGCGCGGCATGACGTGCTCCCCGGCGATCGCCGAATCCACCGCGAACGAGCTGGCCTGGTGAGGAACATGACTCAGCCCATGAGCCTGGTCGTACTGGACATGGCCGGCACCACCGTCGCCGACGACGGCCTGGTCGAGCGGGCCTTCGGCACGGCCGCACGGGCCCTCGGCGTCCAGCCCGGCACCGCCCGCCACGACGAACAACTCGCCTACGTCCGCGCGACGATGGGCGAATCGAAGATCTCCGTCTTCCGCCACCTCGCCGCCGGCGACGAGGAGCGGGCCCGGCGCGCCAACGCGGCCTTCGAGTCCGCCTACGGACAGCTGGTCGCCGAAGGACACTGCGCTCCCGTCACGGGCGCCCGCGAAGCGATCGAACGGCTGCGCGCCGAGGGCCGCACCGTCGTCCTCACCACCGGCTTCGCCCGCGTCACCCAGGACGCCGTCCTGGCCGCCCTCGGCTGGACGGACCTCGCCGACCTCACGCTCTGCCCGGCCGACGCCGGAGGGCGCGGACGCCCGTACCCCGACATGGTGCTCACCGCCCTCCTGCGCACCCGCGCCGCGGACGACGTACGGCGGATCGCGGTCGCGGGCGACACGTCCTACGACATGCTCTCCGGCGCCAGGGCCGGGGCGGCCGTGGTCGCCGGCGTCCTGACCGGAGCCCACGAGGAGGCCGCGCTGCGCGCCTCCGGAGCGACCCACGTCCTGGCCTCCGTGGCGGAACTCCCCGACCTGCTCGTACAGGCGGAGGACGGCCGTTGAGCACCGGCATCCGATTCGACGGCGTGACCGTCGCCTACGGCAGGACCGTCGTCCTCGACTCGCTCGACCTCACCGTCGAGCCGGGAGAGGTCATGGCCCTGCTCGGGCCGTCCGGCTCCGGCAAGACCACCGCCCTGCGCGCGGTCGCCGGTTTCGTGCAGCCGGTCGCCGGACGGGTCTTCATCGGGGACCGCGACGTCACCGACCTGCCGCCCCACCGGCGCGGCATCGGCATGGTGGTCCAGCAGTACGCGCTCTTCCCCCACATGAGGGTCGACGCCAACGTCGCCTTCGGACTCAAGGCACGCAAGACACCGCGGGAGGAGGTCGCCGCGCGCGTGACCGAGGCGCTGGAGACGACCGGCATGGCCCCTTACGCCAAGCGGTACCCGCGCGAGCTCTCCGGCGGACAGCAGCAGCGTGTCGCCATCGCCCGCGCGCTGGCCATCCGGCCCGGCGTGCTGCTCTTCGACGAGCCGCTCTCGGCCCTCGACGCACAGCTGCGCTCCGGCGTGCTCGCCGAACTCGCCCGGCTGCACCGCGACCTGCCGGACGTCAGCATGCTCTACGTCACCCACGACCAGGCCGAGGCGCTCACCCTCGCCGACCGGATCGCCGTCATGGACCGCGCCGGCCTGCGGGACTGCGGCACGCCGCAGGACCTCTACCGGCGGCCCCGCACCGCGTTCACCGCCTCCTTCATCGGCAACGCCAACCTCCTGCCCGTGACGGTCACGGACCACGGCCGCGTACGCCTCGGCGACACGGCCCTGGACGTGCCGACAGGCGACGCCGCACCGGGCGCCCGGGCGACACTGTGCATCCGCCCGCACCTCGTCGGACTGGGGGAGGGGCCGAACACCCTGCGCGGAACGGTCACGGAGGTGCAGTGGCGCGGTGTCACGCACCGCCTGTCCGCCGAGGTCGCTGGGCACCGCGTCACGGCCGACGTACGGGAGCTGCGCGAGGCCCCGTCGCCCGGCACCGGGATCGCGCTGCACTTCGCGGCGGACGACGCGGTGCTGCTACCGGCAGGCGAGGCCGGAGGTGCCGCCCATGGCTAGCTGCGAGCTGCCGCTCGCACGGGCGGCCGTCCCCGCTCCCTCCCGGCGGATTCCGGCCTGGACCCTGGTGCTGCCGCCCGTCGCCGCCCTCGGCATCGTCTTCCTCCACCCCCTCGCCCTCGTCCTGTGGCAGTCCCTCTCCCCGGACGGCGGCGGGCACGGATTCTCCGCGTACGCAGAGGTGTTCGCCCAGGCCACCTTCCGTGACGCCCTGCGCAACACGGTGCTGATCGCCGCCGGGGCGACCGCCGGCGCCCTGCTCCTCGGCTTCGCCCTCGCACTGGTCATCGCGTTCGTGCCGTTTCCCGGCAGCAAGGCGATCGGGCGGTTCGTCGACGTCTTCCTGTCCTTCCCCTCCTTCCTCATCACCCTCGCGCTGCTGTTCGTCTACGGCACCGCGGGCATGGCCAACGGCCTATGGACCGGGGCGACCGGGGCCACGTCCGGCCCGTTCGACTTCCTGCACACGCCCTGGGGCGTGCTGCTCGCAGAAATCACCTACTTCACGCCGTTCGTGTTGCGTCCGCTGCTCGGTGCCTTCTCGCAGCTCGACACCGCACAGCTCGACGTCGCGGCCTCGCTCGGCGCCCGCGCCCCGCGCATCGTCCGGCAGGTGATCCTGCCCGAGGCCCTGCCCGCCCTGGCGGCCGGCGGTTCGCTCGTCCTGGTGATGTGCCTCAACGAATTCGGCATCGTCCTCTTCACCGGCGCCAAGGGCGTGACGACCCTGCCCGTACTCGTCTACGGCAAGGCCATCCTCGAAGGGGACTGGACCGGCGCCTGCGTGGTCGCCGTCGTCAACGTTGCCCTCTCCCTGGCGCTGTACGGGCTCTACCGGACGATCACCACCCGCATGGAGGGAGCCCGCCGTGCTCGTGCATAGCCGCCGTGCCCGCCGGACGGTCCAGGCCGTCTTCCTCGTCCTCTTCCTCCCCGTCTTCGCGCTGCCGTTCCTCGTCGTCGTGGCCGCCTCCCTGGCCACCACGTGGAGCGGTGCGCTCCCCTCCGGTGCGACGCTCGACCACTACCGGGCGGTCGCCCACGGAGAGGCGCTCGACGCCCTGATCACCAGCGTCCTCACCGCCCTCGCGGCCTCGGCGACCGCCCTCGTCACCGGCACCTGGGCAGCCCTCGCGGCCAACGGATCGCGCCTCCGACGCGCGATCGACCTGCTGTTCATGCTGCCGGTGGCCGTACCGTCCGTGGTCGTCGGGCTCGCCCTGCTCGTCGCCTTCTCCAAGCCCCCGTTCCTGCTCAACGGCACGCCCGCGATCGTCGTCCTGGCCCACACGATCCTGGTGACGGCGTTCGCCCACCAGTCCGTATCGGCGGCCCTGGACCGCCTCGACCCCGCCTTCGAACAAGCCGCCGCGAGCCTCGGCGCAAGCCCCCTGCGTGTCCTGCTGCAGGTGAAGCTGCCGCTGCTCCTGCCGTCCCTCTCCGCCGCCGCGGGGCTCTGCTTCGCCCTGTCGATGGGCGAGCTCAGCGCCACGATGATGCTCTACCCGCCCGACTGGCTGCCCCTGCCCGTCAAGGTCTTCGCCGCCACCGACCGCGGCGCGCTCTTCCCCGGAGCCGCGCTCGCCGTCGCCCTCATGGCCACCACGCTCCTCGTGCTCCTCGCGGTCTCCCGGGCCCGCACCCGAGCCTCCTACCGCTGATTCCCCCGCCTCCCCCTTCGGCCGACTTCGAAGGAGTCCCCGTGCCCCGTCCCCGTACGATCCTCCCGCTGGCCGCCCTGCTCGCCCTCCCGCTCACCGCGTGCGGCGGGACGGCCGACACCGGAGCGAAGGAACTCACCGTCTACAGCGCCGACGGCCTCAAGGCCGAGGACGGCTCCGGCTTCTACGACAAGGTCTTCAAGGACTTCACGAAGAAGACCGGCATCAAGGTCGACTACGTCGAGGGCGGCTCCGGCGAAATCGTGCAGCGCCTCGCCCGGGAGAAGTCCAACACCAAGGCGGACGTCGTCGTCACCCTGCCGCCCTTCGTCCAGCAGGCCGACGGCAAGGGCCTGCTGACCGCCTACCGGCCCGAGGGCTCGGACAAGGTCGCTGAGGGCGACAAGGACCCCTCCGGCAAGTGGACCTCAGTCGCCAACAACTACTTCTGCTTCATCTACAACTCCAAGGAACTGAAGCACAGCCCGCCGAAGACCTGGAAGGACCTGCTCGACGCCGGATTCAAGGGCAAGCTGCAGTACTCCACGCCCGGCGTCGCGGGCGACGGCACGGCCGTCCTCATCAAGGCCATGCACGACCTCGGCGGCAAGGAACCCGCCATGGCCTATCTCAAGGACCTGCAGAAGAACAACGTCGGCCCGTCCAAGTCCACCGGCCAGCTCGCCCCGAAGGTCGACAAGGGAGAACTCGTCGTCGCCAACGGGGACGTCCAGATGAACTTCGCCAACATGAAGACGATGCCGAACCAGGGCATCTTCTTCCCCGCGGGCGACAGCGGGAAGCCCACCACCTTCGCCCTCCCGTACGCGGCCGGGCTGGTGAACAACGCCCCGCACACCGAGAACGCCAAGAAGTTCCTGGACCACCTGCTCACCGAGCAGGTGCAGCGCGAGGTCTCCGCCGTCGGCGGCGGCTTCTCCGCCCGTACGGACGTCAAAGCCACCGACCCGAACGCCGCGTCCCTCGCCCGCATCATGAAGGGCGTGGAGATCTTCCGCCCCGACTGGGCCGACATCGACCGGAACCTCACCTCCTACGTCGCGGCGTGGAAGGAGGCCACTCGCAGCTGACGCAGGTGCCGCTAGGCGATCCACGCGCCGGTCAGCGCCTGCACGGTCGAGCCGTCGAGGTCCTTGAGCTTCGTCCCGGCGAAGGCGCGCGCGGTGTCGGAGGTGAGCAGCCGGAAGGCGGGCCACTCGGCTGCGAGGAGAGCGACCATCTGCGCTGCCACGTCCTGCGGGGTCTGCGCATCGGCGAAGGCGCCGCGGGTGCGCTCCAGGTAGGCGGACAGGGCCGGCGCGTACGAGCCGGCCTGGTCCAGTGCGTCGTCGGCGAGACCCACATTGTTGACGAACTCGCTGGCCACCGCACCCGGCTCGACCACGCTGACGGACACGCCGGCCGTGGCCGCGACCGGCGCGAGGGACTCCATGAAGCCCTCGACCGCGAACTTGGCGGCGCAGTACGCCTCGTTGAAGGGCTGGCCGATCACCCCGCCGACGCTGGTCACGGTCAGCACACGGCCCTTGCTCGCCCGCAGCAGGGGCAGAGCGGCCTTGGTGACGTGCAGCACGCCGAAGAAGTTGACCTCCATGACGGCCCGCACGTCCTCGACGCTCTCCTGCTCCAGGGTGCCGACGTGGCCCGCGCCGGCGTTGTTGACCAGTGCGTCCAGCTGGTCGAGGCCGGTCAGGCACGCCTCGACCGAGGCCGGGTCGGTCACGTCCAGGGCCCGGACGTCCAGGGTGACTCCGGCTTCCTCCGCAGCCGTCAGCAGTGCGCCCGCCTTGGCGGTGTCGCGCATGGTGGCGATCACGCGCCAGCCGTTTCGCGCGGCGGCGACGGCGGTGGCCAGGCCGATGCCGGAGGAGGTGCCGGTGATCAGAACGGTCTTGGAGATCGTCGGCCTCTTCGCGGCCATCAACCGCCGCTACACCCAGGAGTGCGGGGCCGCCGCCGCGACCTACGATCTGACCCCGCTCCAGGTCAAGGCGCTGCTCGCCGCCGAAGAGCCGGTCCCGACGCGCCGCATCGCCGACCGGTTGCACGCGGAGCCGTCCAACGTGACCGCGATCATCGACCGGCTGGAGTCCCGCGGCCTGGTCGAGCGCAGCCTCGACCCGGGCGACCGGCGCGTCAAGCGCGTCGCCGCCACCCCGGCCGGCCGCACGGTCACCGCCGACCTCCGTGCTCTCATGCCCTTCGCCGCCGAACCACTGGCCCCGCTCACCGCGCAGCAGCGCGAGACCCTGCGCGAACTGCTGCAGCTGATCCTGGAGGCATGACGGCGGCCGGCGGACGGCAGCCGGCAGCCGGCGGACGGCAGCCGGCAGCCGGCAGCCGGCGGACCGTGCTCCGTCACTCGAAGGCCGACGCGTCAACCACCGTCAGGGCCGGCGCAGACCGGAGCGGCAGCGCGTCGAAGTCGGTGTACAGGGCCTTCGCGAGCGCGTTGGCGGCCAGCACGTCCAGCCGGTGACCCGTGATCATCGCGGGGGCGCCCGTCAGGGAGCCGGGGAGCTGCAGCAGCCCGGGCCGCACCCACTGCGCAGGCACCGCGCGACGCCGGGCCGAGCCCGGCCCGGCCCGGGGCGGGCCAGGTCGACCAGATATCGCCCCACGGCTGGCTCCTGGTCCGGCAGCGGCTCGGGGGCTTGTGGACCAACGGCGACGACACCCTGCGAGCTTTCGAACCGGAGTGATCGCAGCTCCTGCATGCGGCCCGGTCGCGAGCTCCGGCTCTGTTCGCTACTTTGGGTGCCCGGCCGGTAGCTCAATAGAGCCGCGAAAGTCGGGGGGCTGGCAGGGCTGACGGCACAAGTGGCGGAGGCTGCAGGGGAGATGCGTGTTGGCCGATGCGGAGAGCGGAGCGGCCGTGCGTCAGGCCGTGGTGCTGGCGGGGGGTTTCGGGCGGCGGCTCCGGCCCCTGACGTGCGATCGGCCGAAAACGATGGTCGAGGTGCGCGGTACGCCGATCCTGCGACATCAGATCGACTGGTTCGCCGAGTCCGCAGTGGAGCATGTCATCGTCTCGGCGGGCCATATGGCCGCTGTCATCACCGACTACCTCGGATCGCAGGAGCTGCCGCTGCGCGCCGACGTGGTCGTCGAAGAGCGCCCGTTGGGGCGGGGCGGGGGGCTCAAGCGAGCCGCCAGGGCGTTGCCGTATCCGGACGAGCCCTGGCTTGCCGTCTACGGCGACATCTGGACCCGCTTCTCGCTCTCGGCCATGCGCGCACACCACGTGCGGCACGCCACGTCGGCGGCAGTGGCCTTGGCCTGCCCGAAGGCGCCTCGCGCCGGTGTCGAGTGCGATGGACGAGGCCGGGTGACAGCCCTGGGAGCGGCGTGGGCGCCGCATCGCCGGGTGAACGCCGGTGTGTACCTCTTCGCCCCCGACGTGGTCGACTTGCTTCCTGATGAGGGCGACCACGTCCACAGCACGCTCGCCGACTTGATCCGGGCCCGTCAGCTCCTGGGGTACCCGGTGGACGTTCCGTGGTGGGCCGTCAACACACCCCAGGATCTCGCCGGGCTCGAACGCGCGCTGGCCGGACGGCAGCCCGTCGGCCCGGCCGTGGCGGGCTGAACTTCTCGGCCAGGCGCTCGGCCGGCCCTCTGCCGTCATGACGACCCTCTACAGGGCGGTCTTGGGGGCCGAGTGCCGGTCCAGGACGGCCTCGACGATCCTCATGAGCCGCTCACCCGCGTGCTCGATGCTTCCGTTCCGGGTGCTTACCTGTGCTCCTGCAAGGATGAAGGTGATCTCCGCGGCCGCGTCGTCCGGATCGGACAGCACGGGCCGGTGGGAGCCCGGGGCCAGGGCTCCCACCGGCCCGGGCGCACAGGTCGGTGAGCCGGCGCAACTGGCCGGCCTTGTGGGCGGTCCGTCACGACAACGCCTGTCAAAGCCGCTTCTCTTGCGGAGCTGAGGGCGGTGTTCGCTGTCAGACCGCTCGGAAGCTCAAGCGCGGTGCCCAGGACTTCCAGGTGTGGAAGTCGTTGGCCGGCTCCGAAAGGGCAGTGCCTGTGCAGTCGGCGTTGGGGTACATGTCGAGCCGCTTGTCAGTCAGGTTGAACACTCCGTAGGCAGGGAAGGGGAGCGTGACGCAGCCCGACCCCGGGTTGGTGTGCCACGAGGTTCTCCCTTCCCAAGGCGTCTCGTAGAAGCACGCGGATCCGTTCACGCAGACCGGTTCGCCCGGCTGCCGCGTGCCGGGGCCGTCGGCCGACGCGGGGCCGGCGAGAAGTGTCATCGAGAGTGCCGACGCCGAGACGCCGATCGTGAGGACGGATTTGATGCGAAGTCCCATGAGTGTCTCCGTGAAGTCCAAGGGGTGAGGCGCTTTTGTGGGCCGTAGCGCGACGTCGCGCGGCCAAGAAAGCGGTGTTCCGGTCGAACTGTGCGAATCCGGCGGGTCTACTTGGTGTCTGCCGGGAACTCGACGGGGTACTGCGCGCCGAAGTCGGCGGAGAGGGAGACGGCCTGCCAGGCTTCGGCCTCGGCGATCTGCTGCCGTGAGTAGTCGAGCGCCATCCGGGCCGCGGTGGTGCCCAGGGGCAGGTGGGTGGGGAGGTGGTCGCGCTTGACCACGCGTACGAGGATGGCGGCGGCGCGGTCCGGGTCGCCGGCGGCGCGGCTGCCGCCGCGAGCCTGGTCGTGGAAGGCGCCGACGGTCGCCTGGTACTCCGGCGGAACGTCCTGGACGTCCATGGAGTCTCCGGCCCAGTCGGTGGCGAAGCCGCTGGGCTCGACGACCAGGTAACGGATGCCGAACGGCGCGGTCTCGGTGGCGAGTACGCGGGTGAGGCCGTCGATGGCGAACTTGGCCGCCTGGTAGGAACCCAGGCCGGCGGTGCCGCCCACCCGGCCGCCGATGGAGGAGAACTGGACGACGATGCCGCCGCCCTGGGCCTTCAGCAGGGGCAGTGCCGCCTTGGAGACGTTGTACACGCCCCAGAAGTTGGTCTCGAACTGACGGCGGAAGTCGTCCTCCGGAGCCGTCTCGACCGGGGCGACGTTCGCGTAACCGGCGTTGTTGACGACCACGTCGATGCGGCCGAAGCGGTCACGGGCGGCGTCGAGCGCGGCCGTGGCCGCGGCGGCGTCGGTCACGTCGAGCGCGACCGGCAGGACCTTGTCGCCGAACCGCTCGACCAAATCGGCGAGTTGTTCCGGCTTGCGGGCAGTGGCGGCGACCTGGTCGCCCGCTTCCAGGGCGGCGACTGCGAGGGAGCGGCCTAAGCCGCGGGAGGAACCGGTGATGAACCACGTTCGGGTCTGGGTTGCCATGGAGATAGCAAAACATGGTTGCGTTAATAGCGCAACCTCGTTGCGTTAGGATGGCCGCATGGTCAGCCGCAGTCAGCCCACAAGAGCCCGGAGTCCCGAGGCCAAGCGCGCCCGCGAAGCCGCGATCCTCGACGCGGCGGCCCGCCTGGCCACGGTGAACGGCATCCGAGCGGTGACCTTGACCGACATCGCGGCAGAAGTCGGCATGCACAAGTCGGCGATGCTCCGCTACTTCGAGACCCGGGAAGAGATCTTCCTCCGCCTGGCCGCCGCCGGGTGGGTGGAGTGGTCGCAGGAGGTACGCGAGCGGCTCGCCGCCACCTTGCCCGGCATGGGTGGCGAGGATGGTGAGGGCGGCGAGGACGCTGCGCATGTCGCGAACAGCGCGGACCAGGAGCCTCGCCTGCGCGCGGTCGCCGGTCTGCTGGCCGAGTCGCTGGTCGCACGCCCCCTGTTCTGCGACCTGCTCGCCCACACGCCGATGACTCTTGAGCACAACGTCTCGCTGGAAAGCGTCCGGTCCTTCAAACTGATCGCCATCGCCGAGGTCGAGGCCTTGGGCGAGGCGCTGCGCCGGGTGGTCGTGCTGAGCCCGGCGCAGGCCGGCGACGTCGTCGCCACGGCCGCGGCGATGGCAGGAGCGCTGTGGCAGATGGCCGCCCCGGGAACCGCGCTGCGCCGCCTCTACGAGTCGGACCCGGAGCTCGCCCACGCCGTCGTCGACGTCGCACCCCGGCTGACCGGCATCCTGAGCGCACTGCTTCGGGGCTACGGCGCCGACAGCGCCGACAGCGCCGACAGCGTCAGCAGCGTCGGCAAGGCAGCCGAGTAGGCGGGCGTCAGCAGTGGGGGATGCCCTTCTGCGGGTCCCCCTTGGTGTCGACGTTGCCGCCCCAGACCCACACGCCGGGGCCCAGGGGCCGATTCATGGGCGCGCCCATCCAGACGCCGCCCTGGTACCAGACGTTGGTGTGCTGGCCGCCGGAGCTGACGTCCTGCCCACGAGCCCAGCAGTCGATGTCGATGTAGGCGCCCCGGCCTGCCGTGCCGTAGACACGGCTCTTCAGCTTCGGGGCTCCACGGACGTTGCTGTTCCGGTCGATGGTGTACCTGTCCTCCACCTTCACCGCAGCGGATGAGGCGGAGGTGGATGACGTGGATGAGGTGAACGAGGTGGATACGGACGGGGCGGGCGCGGCCTGAGCGACGCCGGCGGCGGCGCCCGTCATGAGGACGGCCACGACGGCCGTGCGGGCCCGTAGCCCTCTGTTGCGAGGACGAAGTGTCACGGTGTTCCTCCTGAAGGAGTTTCTGGTGCTCCTGCGGTTCCCGGACGCGTCGGGGCGTCAGGAGATGCAGGCCCTGCTCGGCTCGAGGTAGCGGCCATGTCCTGGTCGGCCGGGGGCCGCGGCGTCGGTCCCACGGATGGAACTGGTCGCGCACCGGGGTGCCGGAGGTGTTGCTGGCGCCCGGTGAGCGGTAGTGCCAGTGATCGGCCCACTTCCCGCCGTCCTTGACGTGGTAGCGGATCTGCGTGACGGATACTGCTTGCCGGACTGCTGCTCGGGCCGCGTGTCCGGCCTGCTCTCCTTCTCGCTGTCACCGCTGAGGCGCTGCGATCGAGGGCAGCGGTACCGGCAGCCGCCCCCGTGTCCCGCTGCCGGTGTCGCCCAAACTACGGGTGGGGGCCGCCGCGCACATCGGGGCTAACCCTGAGCCTCCCGGGTCAGCGCGCGCGTACGCCGTCGATGGCGATCGCCAGCAGGAGGTCGGCCTCGGCCGGGCCGTCGATGTCCTGCTCGGTGGCCAGCGCGACGGCGCCGACGAGTTTCAGCAGCTGGGTGATGGTGATCCCGGGGCGCACGGCGTCTGCCTCCCGGGCGCGCGCGAGGAGGGCGTCTCCGGCGCTGCTGATCATGTCGTGGCAGGTCTCGCCCAGCGCCGGGTCCGCCTCGTGCATCAGGGAGGCCCCCAGTCCGCGGTTGGCCACGGCGTGTGCGCCGACGGCGCGAAGCCAGGTGGACAGGGCCTGGCCCGGGTCGGGTTCGGCGAGCAGATCGCCGGCCTTCGCGCACAGGGCCTCCACCCGGTCCTTGAAGACCGCCTCAAGGAGCGCCTGCCGGGAGGGGAAGTGGCGGTGCAGGGTGGCCGAGCCGACTCCGGCGAGGCGGGCGACGCCCTCCAGGGAGGCGTCGGCGCCGTGCTCGGCGATCAAGGTTCCGGCGGCGGCCACGATCTTCTCGACGTTGCGGCGGGCGTCGGCGCGCATCGGCCGGCGCGGCGGGGTGGCGGCGGCCTCGGGCACGGGCACTCCTGACGTCTTGAAAAGTGGGGTGGTCCTCCATATCGTAGCGAACGAGAAATGGAGGGCTGCCCCACTTATGGGATGGTTCCCCTTCCGCGCGGACGCGATGGAGAAGACTCGTGAAGCTGACGCAGAAGACCGTCGTGGTGGTTGGTGCGACCGGCCAGCAGGGCAGGGCCGTGACGCGTCACCTGCTCCGGGACGGCTGGCAGGTGCGCGCACTGACACGCGACCCGCACGGGGCTCGGGCCGCCGCACTGGCGCAGGCCGGAGCGCAGGTGGTGCGGGCGCAGATGGAGGACGTCGACTCCCTGACCGTCGCGGCCGAGGGCGCCTGGGGCCTGTTCAGCGTCCAGCCCACCGTCGGCTCGTCCGGTACCGCGCCGGACTTCACCGCCGAGGACGAGGTGCGCTGGGGTGTGAACGTCGCCGAGGCCGCACACGCCGCCGGCATCGGGCACTTCGTCTTCACTTCGGTCGCCGCGGTGGACCGGCACCTGGAAGAGAAGCTGCCGGTGAACCTGGTCAGCAAGTGGCACATCGAGCAGCGCATCGCCGCCCTTGGCCTGCCCGCGACGATCCTGAGGCCGGTTTCGTTCATGGAGAACTTCACCGGCGGATACGCGCTGCGGAACGGAAATCTGTCCACCGGGCTTGCGCCGGAGGTCCCCCAGCAGATCATTGCCGTCGACGATGTCGGCGCCGTCGCCGCACTGGCGTTCTCCCGACCCACGGAGTGGATCGGCCGGGCAGTCTCCCTGGCCGGGGACGAACTGACACCGGTTCAGATCGCCGCGGCCATCGGGAACGCGCTCGGCATACAGCTGCCCTACGTTCAGATCCCGATCGACGCGATCCGGGCCCTGAGCGAAGACTTCGCCTACGCCAACGAATGGCTCAACACACTCGGCTACCGCGCCGACATTCGCGCCACCCGGAACATCCACCCTGCCGCGATGGACTTCGACACCTGGCTGGAGCGCACCGGCGCGTCCCGGATCGCCGCGTTCCTGGACTCCGCGCGCACCTCAGGACAGGACACGTGAGCGCCCGCACCCACGGCCCCGGCCGCGTTGGGATCCGGGAGTGCGGCCCGGCGCCGGTTCCCCGACACCCGTTTCGGCGTCCGCCGCGGTACGGGGCCGGGTACGGCAGGCAGCGCGATCTCCAGGTGCGCACTCATCGTGTGGCGGCCTTGGGGCCGGAGGGCTCGCCTGTTCGGCAAGGTGGCCGGCGTGGGCGGGCGCGGCCCGCTGTCGGTACCGTCCGTCATGATCGGACGTATGAACGAGATCGACGCGACCGTACCCCGGAGCCCCCGCACGTGGGACGGATCCGCCGCATCCGCCGCTCTCCAGGGTCTCGTGGCCTCGGGCTGCTGGAACGAGGACTACTTCGCCGACATCAGGCGCAGCGGCCGCTACATCGAAGGCAGTTGGGCGCCCGAGCCGGGTGATCGGGAGGTCCGTCCGCCCGCGGTGGGCAGTTGGACGGAACTCATAGGGCGTACGGGCGCAGTCGCCCTGCGCGCGGCCGCCCCCGCGACCAGGCCGGAGCGCCGCGAGATGCTGCTCGACTTCCTGGAGATGTGGGCGCGGACCCCGTTCGCCGACCCGGCCTGCCGATTTAGTCTGGGCCGACTCGCCGGAACGACCTCGTTCACCGTCCGCGACCATCAGGGCGCCTCCTTCGGTCTGCACCTGCCGGCCGCGCGCAAGGCTCTCTACTTCGAGGCCCTGCTCCCCGGCGGCGAGGCCGCCCCGCGCCCCGAGGAACCGCTCTACGTCGTGGACTGCCCGCGTGGTTGGGGTAACCCGGGGCAACTGCTGCGCCTGGTGGAGCTCGTCCGGGAGCGAGGCCCGGTCGCCTGGGACGCGGACGCGGCCCTCGCCTTGAGCGGGGCGACGGGCCTGAGCCGCCCCGCTGCGGCCCTCGTCCTGGCCGGCAACCCCGGCGCGGGCAGTTACTACGAACCCTTCCTCGACGAGCACGAGCGCACCGCGATCGGCTTCAAAGCCGGCGAACTCGAATCGGCGCGCGCCGAGTTGTCGGCGCTGCGCGACGACGACCGGCTCGCCCTGCTCGCCGACGTGATGCCCGCGGACCCCGCGGACCTGTGGGAGCCCGGCGGCCTCGCCCGCGTCGCGGAGCGCACCGCCGCCGCCTGGTCGGAGCAGCACGGCGCCCGTCCGAACGCGCCATGGAGCACCTGGCAGTCCGCGGTCGCCCTGCAGACCCGGATGCCGGCGACCCACCTGTGCCACTTGTTCCTCGACCCGGCGAACGCCACCCTGCCACCGGACTTCTGCCTGCGGGCCCGGCCCTGCCCGCCCGAGCACCGCCACCTGCGCACCGCATGGGACGCCATGGGCGACTACGACGCCGCAACCGTCGCGGACGCCGTCTTCGCCGGCCTGCCGTGGGCGTACGCGGACCTCCCCGCCGGCGACCCCGTACGCACCGGAGCGCCGGAGGTCGTCCACCACCTGCGCAAGGTGCTGGCCGGCCGCGACTCACCGGCCCGCGTCCTCCGCTCGGGCGTGGTCCGCGGCAACCGCGGAAGCCGGCGCCGGGCCTGGCTGAAGGACGGCACCTGCGACCGCGTCATAGCCCGCATCACCGCCGGCGACCTGCCTCCCGGCCGCTACGAATCCGACCCCCGCGCCTGCGCCCCCGACCTGGTCGCCGACGTCGCCGCCACCCTCCGCCTGCCCGAGGATGCGGCCACCTTCTACCTCCAGCTCCTGCTGCTCCCCGTGCCCTCGGACCGCAACGTGCGTCGCTGGAACGCCTGGACACCGGCCCGCCACAAGGCGGCCGCGGCAGAGCTGTTGGCGCGCGGCCTGGTGGTGGAGGACCGCCGTGCCCGCGCGGGACGCACACTCTTCCTGCCCGGCCCGTGGGCGCACGCCAAGAAGCCGCTGCCTCCGATGGAGTTCTGGAAAGCGCCCCTGATCGGGGCGGAGCTGAGCGACGACGGCAGCGAGGTGGAGGCCTTCGACCTGCTCCCGGGCACGCTCCCCGAGCTGTTCACCGAGGCCTGGCGGCTGGTCCGCGCGGGGGAGGGGCCGACGGCCTGACCGGAGCGTGGCGACTCCCGCCGTCCGGCGGTGCAACCGCAGTGGCTCTTACTCTCGCATCACCCGATCGAGGTGTTTGACAGCCGAACCCCTTTCCAGCGAGGTGCGGCGCGAGAGCCTGCGCTCACGACCTCGGGGACAGCCGGACAGGGGGAAACTCGTGAATCCACGCAAGCGACTTGCCGCACTCGCGGCGGCGCTGGCCGCCACCTTCGCGGTTGCAGTCCCAGGTGCCGGGGCGGCCGAACCCCGAGTACGCGCGGAGGCGGCCCCGGCGGCGGTCGGCCCGTTCCAGGTCAGAAACCAAGGCACCGGCCGTTGCATGGACTTCCCGTCCGGTGACGACCGCGTGCGGGTGTGGGGCTGCACCACGCAGGCCTACCAGCTCTGGGACCTGGTCGCCGACGGCCGCGGCCGCCACCACATGGTCAACCGCAGGAACGGCACGTGCCTCGCGGGCTACGCGCAGGGCCCGAGCGGCTGGGCGACCTGGCTGTCGACCTGCGACAGCAGTTTCACCAACGTCGACCAGCTCTGGTACGTCGACCCGGCGACCCAGTCCGGCCCGGCACGCATCGCGAACCTCTTCGGCCGCGTCCTCGAGCCCGACCGCGGCTGGGGCGGTGCGAACCAGTCGCCCGTCGTGACCAACGACAACGAGGGACTGCCGAGTCAGAAGTGGACCGTCAAGTACATCCAGTGAAGGCCGTCCGGTCCTGACCTTCCGCTCCATGCTCTTCGGAGAGTGACCTGGAGTGACCTGGTGTCTGCGGTGCGGCCCTCCCCAAGCCCGCACCGCAGACACCAGGTCACGCGGTTGTCTCCGTCAGGCCGCTGACGTATCTGGTCAGGCCTTCTTGACCACGCTGGACTTGAGCTGCATGGCGCCGAAGCCGTCGATCTTGCAGTCGATGTCGTGGCCGGCCACACCCTCCACGAGGCGGATGTTGCGCACCTTGGTGCCTGCCTTGATCCCCGTCGGGTGGCCCTTGACCTTCAGCGTCTTGATCACTGTGACCGTGTCCCCGTCGGCGAGGACATTGCCGACCGCGTCCTTGATCACCCCGTCCTCGGAGTCGCCCGCCGGCTCGGCGGCCGTGGGAGCCCACTCGTGGCCGCACTCGGGGCAGACCAGAAATGCGCCCATCTCGTAGGTGTACGCGCTGGAGCATTCGGGGCACGGAGGCAGGTTCTCGATCACCATTCCACTGTAGCCCGGGGCCCGCATGGATGACGAATTGCAGAATTTTTCAATTCGCTACATGATGGTTTGGCTGTGCCTGCAGGTAGCCGCGGGCACAGCGTCAGACGTTGCCTCCGCGCAGGAGGCTCGGCGAGGCGAGAGGCTGAGGGTTCCGTG
>NZ_JANIID010000034.1:0-96460 GCF_024519335.1 Streptomyces telluris | reverse complement strand
GCGGGGGGTTCTTGGGGGGTGGCGGGGTCTTCATCGGCGTACCTGGCCTTCCACGTGGGTGAGGAGTGTGCGGAGGTCGTCGGGTGTGGTGTGGGGGTTGAGGAGGGTGGCTTTGAGCCAGAGGCCTTCGGGGGTGGTGGTGCGGCCGAGGACGGCGTGGCCGTGGTGGAGGAGGGTGCGTCGGAGCTGGGCGGTGGTGGGGTCGTCGGTGGGGGTGGGGCGGAAGAGGACGGTGCTGAGGGTGGGGGGTGCGTAGAGGTCGAAGCCGGGGTGGGCGTCGATGAGGTCGGCGAAGTGGCGGGCGGTGGTGCAGACGCGTTCGACGAGGTCGCCGAGGCCGCGGCGGCCCAGGGCGCGGAGGGTGACGGCGATCTTGAGGATGTCGGGGCGGCGGGTGGTGCGCAGGGAGCGGCCGAGGAGGTCGGGGAGGCCGGCGTGGGTGTCGTCGGGGGCGTTGAGGTAGTCGGCGTGGTGGGCCAGGGGGTGCAGGGCGGTGCTGTCGGGGACGGCGAGGAGGCCTGCGGCTACGGGTTGCCAGCCGAGTTTGTGCAGGTCGAGGGCGATGGTGTGGGCGTGGTCGAGGCCGTTGAGGGCGGGGCGGAGGGTGTCGCTGAAGAGGAGTGGGCCGCCGTAGGAGGCGTCGATGTGGAGGCGGGCGTGGTGGGTGCGGCAGAGGGTGGCGATGGCGGGGAGGGGGTCGATGCGGCCGGTGTCGGTGGTGCCGGCGGTGGCGATGACGAGGGTGGGGGTGTTGGTGGTGGCGGGGTCGGTGAGGGCTTGGTGTACGAGGGCGGGGTCGAGGGTGCCGGTGGGGGTGGGGAGGGTGAGGGGTGCGGGCAGGCCGAGGAGCCAGGCGGCGCGGTGGATGCTGTGGTGGGCGTTGGCTCCGCAGAGGATGCGCAGGGGCCGGGTGGCGCGCCCGGCCGCCTCCCTGGCCGTTTCCCCAGCCGGTTCCCGGGCCGTTTCCCTGGCCAGGAGGAGGGCGAGCTGGTTGGACTCGGTGCCGCCGGTGGTGACCAGGGCGTCCGGGTCGGGGCGGCGGGGGTAGGCGAGGGCGGCCAGGGCCCGGGTGGTGAGGGCTTCGAGGGCTGTTGCGGCCGGGGCCTGGTCCCAGGAGTCGAGGGAGGGGTTGAGGGCGGCGGCGGCGAGGTCGGCTGCGGCGGCCAGGGCGAGGGGCGGGCAGTGCAGGTGGGCGGCGCAGTGGGGGTGGGCGGGGTCGGCGGCGCCCTCGGCGAGGGCGCCGACGAGGGTGTGGAGCGCCTCGTGGGCTCCGGTGCCGGTCTCGGGGAGGGCGGGGGCGGCGCGGGCCCGGACGCGGGCGGTGACGGCTTCGGGGCCGCCGGCCGGGAGAGGGCCGCTGCGGGTGGCGGCGCCTTCGTGGAGGGCGTCGAGCACGGTACCGAGGAGGGGGCGCAGGGCTTCGGGGCCTCGGGTGCCGCCGGCGAGGGGGGCGGGGGTGCGGTCTGCGGCGTCGTGGGGGGAGGCGACGGTGGGGCCGGCGGGCGCAGGCATTTAACTTTGCCCCTTTTGGGTTGACTTCGAGCGCATGCTGTGGGGTCGGTCCGGGCTGTGACGAGCGGCAACTGCAACAAGTTACGTTCGGCGCACGTTCGGTGACCGGCGTAGCGGCGGGTTTCGCTCGATGGGGGGAAGGCCGTGCAACCGGGGTGAGATGTGTCTGCTAATGGGGTCCGGGGCGGACGCACCCCGTTCCGTCGACTAATCTGCACCCCATGGCCATGAACTTTCTCGCTCTCGACGTAGGGCCGCTCAAGCCCGAGCCCGCGCCGCTCGTGCTCGGCGCCGTGCTGTTCTTCATCGTCTTCGCCGTGATGGCGAAGGTGCTGCTGCCCCGGATCAACAAGGTCCTCGTCGAGCGCGAGAAGGCCACCGACGGCCGCTTCGACGAGGCGGAGGAGATCCGCGCGGAGGCCGCCCGGGTCCACACCGAGTACCAGGAGCTGCTGGCCGAGGCCCGGCACGAGGCCGCTCGCCTGCGCCAGGAGTCGCTCGAGCAGGGCACGGCGATCATCGCCGAGCTGCGTGCCGAGGGCCAGCGCCAGCGCGAGGAGATCATCTCCGCGGGTCACGCCGTGATCGACGCCGAGCGCGCGGTCGCCGAGGCCGAGCTGCGCCAGCAGGTCGGCGTGCTGGCCACGGAGCTGGCCGGCCGCATCGTCGGTGAGGACGTCGCCCAGTCCGCCCGCGAGAACGGCACGGTGGACCGCTTCCTGGAGGAGCTGCGCACCGCGCAGGCCTCCGACGCCGCCCGTGAGGCGCGCGGCTGACAGCGGCAGGCCGCCGCTGCGACACATCTCGGACGCCGAAGGCTCCGCACCCTTTCCGGGTGCGGAGCCTTCGGCGTTCCCTGGGCTTTGGTGAGGCGGGTTACGCCTGGCGTTGCCTGATGCGCAGGGCGCGGCGCAGGTCGTCGAGCTGGTCGCCGAGGCGGCGGCGCAGGGCGGGGGTCGGGCCGTCGGTGCGCAGGCACTCCTCGCCGAGGTCGAGGGTGCGCTGCTCGACGAAGGGGCGGGGGAAGCCGGCGGCGCCCGCGGCCGTGGCCAGGGCGGGGCCGCGGCGGGCGGCGAGGGCGACGGCGGCCGGGTGGTAGCGGTCGAGGTAGGGGCGTACGAGGTCGAGCTGCTCGTGCTGCCAGAAGCCTTCGGCGGTGGCGGTGAAGAGGTAGTTGGAGAGCTCCGGGCGGTGCTGCGGGTCGTACATGGCGTGCCAGGCGGCTTCCTTGGCCGCCGGGTCCGGGAGGGCGGCGCGGCAGCGGGCGGCGCCCTCCTGGCCGGTGGCGCTCGGGTCGCGGGCGAGTTCGGCGTCGACGGCGGCGGCCGTGGTGGCGCCGAGGACGGCGAGGCGGGCGAGGGCGCGCCAGCGCAGTTCGGGGTCGAGGGCCGGGCCGCCGGGGACGGTGCCGTCGCGGAGCCAGGCGTCGAGTGTGTCCGGGGTGGTGGCGCTGTCGATGAGGGTGCGGACGGCGGTCAGGCGCAGGCCCTGGGCCGTGCCGTCCTCTTCCCGGTCCTGGTTCCGGGTGCGGTCCAGGAGGTCCTGGGCGAGGGCGGTGAGGGCCGCAAGGGCCGCGGGGCGGTCGGCGGGGGTGACGTAGCGGTCGGCGATGTGTGTGCGGGCGAAGGCGAGGACGGCCCGGGTGACGGCGACGTCGGTCTCGTGGGGCAGGTGGGTGCGGGCGGCGTCCAGGTAGGCGGCGGGGGCGAGCTCGCCGTCGCGGACCATGTCGCGGGCGGCGTTCCACAGGACGGCCCGGGTGAGGGGGTCGGGCAGTGCCGACAGCGAGGTCAGGGCGGTCTGCCACGAGGCGGCGTCCAGGCGGACCTTGGCGTAGGTGAGGTCGCCGTCGTTGAGCAGGAGGAGGGCGGGGCGGGGGCCGGTGCCCTCGACGGTGCGGGTGCCGCCGCCCGCGGGCAGGTCGGCGGTGAGGCGGTCGCGGGCGACGAGGGCGCCGGAGCCGTCGGGGGCGTGGTCGTAGAGGCCGACGGCCAGGTGGTGGGGGCGGGTGCCGTCGTGGCGGACGTCCAGGCGCCAGCCGCCGCGGCCGTCGTCGGTGACCGTGGGGGTGAGGGTGTCGGCGCCGCTGGTGCGCAGCCAGGTGGCCGCCCAGGCGTGCACGTCACGGTCGGTGTTGCGGGCCAGGGAGTCGAGGAAGTCGGCGAGGGCGGCGTTGCCGAAGCGGTGGCGGGTGAAGTGGTCGTTGATGCCGGCGAGGAAGTCCTTCTCGCCGAGCCAGGCGACGAGCTGGCGCAGGGCGGAGGCGCCCTTGGCGTAGGAGATGCCGTCGAAGTTCAGCAGGGCGGAGGCGGTGTCCTGGACGGCTTGCGCGTCGGGGGCGACGGGGTGGGTCGAGGGGCGCTGGTCGGCGTCGTAGCCCCAGCCCTTGCGGGCGCAGGCGAAGTCGGTCCAGGCGTCGTCGAAGCGGGTGGCTTCGGCGAGGATCTGGTAGCCCATGTACTCCGCGAAGGACTCGTTGAGCCAGATGTCGTCCCACCAGCGGAGGGTGACCAGGTCGCCGAACCACATGTGGGCCATCTCGTGGGCGACCGTCACGCCGCGGGTCTGGCGCTCGGTGTCGGTGACCGCGGATCGGAAGATGTACTCGTCGCGGAAGGTGACCAGCCCCGGGTTCTCCATGGCGCCGGCGTTGAACTCGGGGACGAAGGCCTGGTCGTAGGAGTCGAAGGGGTAGGGCTCGTCGAAGATCTCGTGGAAGCGGTCGAAGCAGCGGCGGGTGATGTCGAGGAGCTCTTCGGCGTCGGCGTCCAGGTGCGGGGCGAGGGAGCGGCGGCAGTGCAGGGCGAAGGGCAGGCCGGCGTGCTCGGTGCGGACGGAGTGCCAGGGGCCGGCGGCGAAGGCGACGAAGTACGTGCTCAGGGGCTGGGTGGTGGCCAGCTCCCAGCGGCCCTCGGCCGGGTCGCCGGTGCGGGTGGCCACGGCGTTGCCCAGGACGGTCCAGTGGGGCGGTGCGGTGACCGTCGCGTCGAAGACCGCCTTGAGGTCGGGCTGGTCGAACGCGGCGAAGACGCGCTGGACGTCGTCGATGAAGGTCTGGGTGTAGAGGTAGGTCTCGCCGTCGGCCGGGTCGGTGAAACGGTGCATGCCCTCGCCCGTACGGGAGTAGCGCATGTCGGCCTCTATCAGCAGCTCGTGTTCGCCCGGGGTCAGGGTGAGGGCGAGCCGGTTGTCGTCGAGCGCGGCCGTATCGAGCGGCCGGCCGTCGAGGACGGCGCGGTGCAGGGCGGCCGGGCGGAGCTCGACGAAGGTGTCGCCCGCGTGGCGCGCGGTGAACCGGATGCGGGTCGTGGATCCGAAGAGCTCGTCGCCACGGGTGAGATCGAGGTCGACGGCGTACCGGTGAACGTCGAGGAGACGGGCGCGGGCCTGGGCTTCATCGCGTGTGAGTACGGGCATGGGGCTCATGCTGCCGTATCGCTGGCGCTGTGCCGAAGCAGGTTTTTGGGGTTCGTGTGCGGTGCGGGGCGGCGTCTCCTCCGCCGCCGCGGGGGCCGCGGGGCGCGCGGGGGCCGCGGGGCGCGGCGGGGGCCCGCACGGCACCGCCGGACCGCGCCGCCGCGGCTGAGCACCGCCGCGGCGGGAGAAAGCGCGCGGCTTACGCAGGAGGGTGCCGCACAGCCACTCCCCCGCCGCCACGGCGGGCAACCCCCACCGCGGAGACCGGCGGTGCCCAGCCGACCCGCAGGGGGACACGGCACCGCCGGACCGCGCCATCGCGGCTGAGCGCCGCCGCGGCGGAAGAGAAGCGCGCGGCTTACGCAGGAGGGCGCCGCACAGCCGCTCCCCCGCCGCGACGGGAAGAGGGCAGCAGGCTGCCCGCCCGGCCGGGGCCCGCCCCTAGCCGGAGTCGTGCCACGCACCATGGCCCCGCCGCCGCGGGGCGATGGCGGCACGCTACGCGCGGGCGATCGTTTCGTGGTGGCGGATTACCTCGGCGACGATGAAGTTGAGGAACTTTTCGGCGAACGCGGGGTCGAGTTTGGCGTTCTCGGCGAGTTCGCGGAGGCGGGCGATCTGGCGGGCCTCGCGGGCGGGGTCGGCGGGGGGCAGTTTGTGGGCCGCCTTGAGGTGGCCGACCTGCTGGGTGGCCTTGAAGCGCTCGGCGAGCATGTGGATCACCGCTGCGTCGATGTTGTCGATGCTGTCGCGCAGCCGGCCCAGCTCGGCCCGTACGGATTCGTCCATGGAACTGTTGCTCATGGTCACCGAGCCTATGCGGAGGGGCGGGGTGCGATCACCGGTGGGTGGTCCGGGTCGGGGACGCGTGCGCTCCAGCCGCCGGGTACGGCGCGCTCTTGGCGGGCGCGGAAGCGGACGGGTGCGGTGCCGACGCGGCGGGTGAAGAGGCGGCTGAAGTAGGCGGGGTCGGCGTAGCCGACGCGGCGGGCGACGGCGGCGACGGGCAGTTCCGTGGCGGCGAGGAGTTCCTTGGCGCGGCCGAGGCGGATGGTCAGCAGGTAGTCCTTGGGGCTGCAGCCGGCCCCGCGGCGTACGGCGGCGCGCAGTTCGGCGGTGGTCATGCCGTGCCGGGCGGCGTGCTGGGCGACGGACAGGGGCAGGAAGGCGTCCCGGGCGAGGGCCTGAAGGATCGGTTCTCCGCCGCCCGTGGTGTCGGCCCGTGCCCGGCGCAGGGCGACGAGGAGTTCGTGCACGGCCGCGGAGGTCTCGACCTCCAGGAGCGGATTGGCGCGGCGGGCGGCGCGGGCGATGCGGTGGACGACGGCGCGGACGGCGGTGGTGTCCGTCAGGGGTACGAGGGGCCGGTGGGGCTCGATGCAGCCCAGTTCCGTATAGGCGGCGACGGCCGGGCCGGTGAAGTCGACGAAGCTCTCGTCCCAGCCGGTCCCGGCTGCGGCGCCGTAGTGGTGGGGGACGCCGGGGGCGAGCCACAGGAGGGCGGGGCCGGTGACGGTGCGGGGGTGTCCGTCGGGCGTGCGCAGCCAGCCGCTGCCGGCGTGGACGACGACGGCGACGTGGTGGTCGAGGGTGCGGGGGCCGACCGCGGGGAGCGCCCCGTGCTGCAGGCCGACGCCGAGGCAGACGAGGCCGAGGCGGTGGTGGACGGGGCCGGGGGTGAAGTAGCGCATCCATGTCTGGTACATGGGTCCCGGCCTCCCGCGGTGTCGGCCCCGTGTGCCGATCTTCGCGCATGGCGGCGCGCTTTCACCAGGGGGCGGCAGTTCCCTCCGCAGCCCCGTCCGCAGTCCCGCCCGCAGTCCCGCCCGCAGCCCGTTCCGCCGTCCCGTGCGCCCCGTCCGTCCCGCCCGCCTCGTACACCGTGAAGCCGTCGAGGACGAATTCCGCCGTGGTGCCGTCGCCCGTCTTGCGCAGCCCCACCCACGCCTCCCCCTCCTGCGGCGCGGTGAACTCGTACGTGTGCGTGGCGGGCGCGTGCGCGGCGGGCAGCGGGGTGCGCTGCAGTTCGCGGGTCTCCGGCGCGTCCACGGCGGTGATCCAGGCGTACTGCCCGGCGGCCTCGTTCTCGTAGCGGAAGGAGACGCGGTAGCGGTGGCCGGGCCGGAAGCGGGCGGTGTGGGGCACGGTGCGGTAGACGACGCCGGTGTTCTCGCCGCGCGACTTCAGGGACCGGGTGCCGTCGATGACGTCGTCGACGGCCTTGCCGTTCCAGCCGCGCTGGGTGAAGGGCGCGTGCCGCTGGGCGATGTGGGTGCGGGGGTCGGTGGCGCCGCCCGCGTCGCCCTTGACGAAGGGGCCCCACCCCTGGGGGACGTGCTCGAAGTCCTCGAAGAGGAGCGCACCCGCGCGGGCGGCCGGCGCTTCCGCGGCGACGACCCGCAGCGCGTCGAAGCGGACGCGCGCCTCCCCTTCCGCCGCGGTCAGTGTCAGGGTGACGGGTCCGCCGCCCGGCGGCACGGTGAACCGGGTGAACATCCGCTGGAAGCGGGTGCCGTGCTTGCGGTCGGCGGCCACGTGGTTGACGGCGGTCGAGGTGTCCGTCCAGTTGGCGGCGGTGACGCCGTCGGCGGTGCGGACCTCCAGGCCGGCCCGGCGCCGCTCCCCCGCGGTGTCGCCGACTTCGACCTGCACGGACGCCGCGTAGGTGCCGGGCCTGAGGCGGGCGAGCCGCTGGCCGGCCGTGGCCGCCGCTCCGGCGCGGACGACGAGTTCCCAGTCGCCCAGGGGGCTGCGTTCGACCGCCGCGGGCCCGGTGACCCGCCACCCGTCGAGGCTGCCGGAGTGGAAGCCGGGGTCGTGCAGGGGGGTGCCCTCGCCCCAGGCGGGGTCCGGCGAGCGGCCGTGGCCGCGGGTGAGGACGTACGGCTGCCCGGCCGCGGCCTCGATCGTGACCTCGCCGCCGCGGACGGGCAGTTCGAGGGCGTCGGCGCGGCCCTGGTCGGTGAGCCGGTGGAGGACGACGGTGCGCCTCCCCGCCCAGCCGCGGGGCAGGCGCCAGCGGGTGGCGCCGCCTTGCGGGTTGTAGTGGTAGAGCTTGGCGGGGTCGCGGGCCTCGCGCGGCTCCCAGGGCAGGAGGTAGGTGCCGCCGCGGTAGACCACGCGCCCGTCCGTGGTGATGGTCCGCGTGCCGTCGGCATCTGCGACGGCGGTGCGCTCCGGCCCTTCGAAGGTGATCTCGTGTTCGCCCCAGGTGCGGACGGGGTACGCCTGGAGGTATTTGGCCGGGAGGTTCTCGGTCCACAGCAGGCGGTGGAAGGGCTCCCAGCCGGTCTTGCCCTGCCACCCAGAGAACGTGCCGAGCTTGGCGGTGCCGAGGAGCGGCCACTTGTCGGCGAAGACGTCCTTGCGGTGGTGGTGGACGAAGCGGATGAGCCGGGAGTTGATACCGCGGGAGGTGTCGGGCCCGTAGTCGGTCTCGCTCGCCCAGTGCGCCCACAGGCTGGAGCGCTCCAGGCCGTGGCCCCATTCGCTGGTGATCTGCCAGCCCTGCTCGCGCAGGGCGCGCTGGAGCCGGTCGGAGTTCCAGCCGGACTCGCGGAAGACGTCGATGTAGAGGGTGGTCAGGGCGGGGTCGGTCTCGTCGCGCAGCTGCCGGAAGCGGCGCACGACGTCGCCGGAGAGCAGGTCGCGCCGGGCGTCGATCCTGTAGGACTGGTCGAGCCAGTCCCACTGCTTGTCGTTCTTGTCGACGAGGGTCTCGGAGAAGGCGTGGGCCACCGGGTAGGCCTCGGTGGTGTTGACGTGCACGGCGAAGTCGCTGTTCCAGCGCTTTCCGGCGCGCAGCAGGGCGTTGAGGCCGTCGAGGCCGCCGGCGCGGGTGTTGTAGTTGCCGCCGTAGTCGGGGTGGGCGGAGTCGTGGCCTTCGGACTGGTAGCCCTTGAGGAGGGTGAACTGGCGCAGCCCGTCCGTGGCCAGGGCGATCCGTTTGACGTCGTCGAGGGTGGCGAGGAAGGGGTTCGTGGCCTGGCTCGCGAAGTTGAACGCGATGTGGGGGACGACGCGCAGGTGCTGTTCGGCGGCGCCGAGGGGCTCGGGGGTGATGTCCCGCAGGGCGATGGCCGCGTCCTGCCAGTCGGCGTCGCCGTCGCCGTTGCGGTCGCGGGTGAGGACGACGGTGGCGTAGGGCAGGGGTTCGGTGTCGGTGGGGGCGGCTCCCGCGGCCCGGTGGGTCCACTGGCCGCAGGTGAGCTGGGTCTTGGTGTAGCCGGTGCGGGTGAGGGTCTGGCGCCGGAAGCGGCCGTTCTCCCAGGCCGTGGCGGCGTCGGGCCGGTCCTGGACGGTGTTGGTGTCGGCGGCGGCGGCGAGCCGGCCGGTGCTGACGACGGCGTAGGCGCAGCCGATGGGCGCCTCGTCGGCGGGCGTGTCCGGTCCGGGGCGGACGAGGGTGTCGCCGTTCTTGGCCTTGTCGAGCTGGATGCGGGCGGCGAGGAGTGCGGCTCCGGGCTGGCTGCTGCGGATGCTGAGGAGGGCCAGGCCGGGGATGCGCAGGGTGCCGACGCGCAGGGCGGGGGTGTCGGCGATGCGGGTGATCCGCCAGTGGACGAGCAGGCCGTCGACGTGGATCTCGGCGTCGATGCGGGTGCCGCCGCCGAGGGTGAGGACGTAGGCGGCGCGGTCGTCGTGGACGGTGGAGGTGACGTGGGGGGTGTGCTCTTTTTCGTCCACGAGGAGGGAGGTGACGGGGTCCTCCTGGGCGTGGAGGACGTCTCCGGTGGGGCGGTGGGTGTAGGCGATGACGCGGGGGAAGGCGGTGTCGATGCGGACGTCGAGGTCGGCGGAGCGCAGGAGGGCTTCGGCGGCGGGCCGGGCGGGGGTGGCGGCCGCGGCCGTCCCGGCGAGCGCGGTGGCGCCGGTGGCTCCGGCGGCTCCGGCGGCTCCGGCAATGGCGGTGATCCCGGTGATTCCGGCGATGGCTCCGGCGGTGACCACGGCGCGCCGGGTGGGCGCTCCGCTGCCGTCGTGCGGGGGCTGCTGCCGCGTCCCTGGGTCGACGTTCACGCCGTGTTCCTCCTCCGTACCTGTGGTCACGGCTCACAGTGGAGGGCGCGGGGCGCGGCGCCCATGGACAAAAGTGCGGGGGCTCTTGGACTCCTGTCCGGAAGAGGGCAGGATCGTTTCATGATCGCAAAACTGATGTATCCCGTGGTCGACTGCCCGGACCCGGCCGCCCTGGCCGGTTTCTACGCCCGGATCCTGGACTGGGAGGTGGACGCCTCCGACCCGGAGTGGGTGTGGCTGACGTCCGCCGCGGGGCAGCGGATCGCCTTCCAGGAGGCCAAGGACCACCGTCCGCCGCGCTGGCCGGACCCGGAGTTCCCGCAGCAGTTCCACCTGGACTTCGAGGTGGACACGATCGAGGACGTGGAGCGGGCGCAGCGTGAGGTGATCGCGCTGGGGGCGGAGTTCCTCCACGACAGCGGTGGTCGGCAGAAGGGGTTCCGGGTGTTCAACGACCCTGCCGGGCATCCCTTCTGCCTCTGCTACGGGCAGTCGCTCTAGGGCGCGGTGCGGGTGGGTGGGGGCCCGGGCCGCCCCACCCACCCGCACCGTCCGGGCGCACGCCGCTCCGGGCGCACGCCGCCCCGGCCCCCGCGCCGCCCGGCCCCGGCGCCGCCCCGGCCCGGCCCCTACCTCCTGCGTTCCACCGGGAACAGCGCCGTGACCTCCCAGCCGCCCTCCGGTGCGGGGCCCGCGCGCAGGATGCCGCCCATGGCCTTGGCGCGCTCGCTGAGGCCGACGAGCCCGAAGCCGCCGCCGCGGGCCTTGTCGGAGAGGACGGCCGCGTGTTTGCCGTCGTCGGCGATGCGCAGTTCGACGCCGGCCGGGACGCCGCGGATCCCGATGCGCACGGCCGTGGCGTCGGCGGCGTGCTTGCGGATGTTGGTGAGGGCCTCGCGGACGACGCGGTGGACGCCGGCGGCGACCTCGGCGGGGATCCAGTCCTCCATCCCCTTCTCGATGTAGAGGGTGACGGGCGGCCCGGTGCGGGCGAAGGCCTCGGTGAGGGCCCGCACCTCCGGCAGGCCCGCCACCGGCTCGGTCTCGGCGTCGCCCTCGCGCAGGATGCCCACCAGGCGGCGCATGGAGCTCAGGGACTCGCCGGCCGAGAGCTCGATGCGTTCGAAGGCGGCCGCCGCCGCGGGCCCGTCGAGGGCGGTGAAACGGGCGGCCTGGGCCTGGACGACGATGCCGGTGACGTGGTGGGCGATGAGGTCGTGGAGTTCGCGGGCGAGTTCGAGGCGCTCGGCGTTGCGGACGGCCGTGAGGTCGCGGACGCGCTGCCCGGACTGGTTGCGCAGCAGCACCGAGTAGGCGGTGACGACGACCGTGAGGCAGCAGAAGACGGCGGTGAACGGGCCGGGGTCGAGGTCGCGCATGGGGGCGGCGAGGCAGGCGAGGGCGAGCAGGGGGCCGAGGATCGCGGCGGCGCGCGTGGAGGCGTGCTGCAGGACGGAGGTGAGGAGGGCGAGCAGGGCGATGGCCTCGCCCATGCCCCACACGGTCTCGGGGTGCTGTCCCGTCATCAGGACGAGGCTGGTGGTCCAGGAGACGGCGACGGCGGCGGAGGCCCGCACGGTGAGGGGGATCCACTTGTAGGGGACGGCGCACAGGCAGACGGCGATGCCCGAGGCCAGCACCATGGCGTGGGGGCGGCTCGGCTGCCGGGCGAGGACGATGCTTTCGGAGACGACCAGGCAGAGCAGGGCGACGGCGAGGGCGGCCTTCGCAGCGGCGGCGCGCCGGGGGTAGCGGGCGGCCCACCCGGCCACTCTGTTCATGCGCTGCCCGTGGCCAGTCCGCTCTCCCAGGCCCACGCCGCGATCTCGACGCGGTTTCGGGCGTCGAGCTTGAGCTGCACGTTGGCCAGGTGGGTCTTGACCGTGGACAGCGAGACGAAGAGCTCGGCGGCGATCTCGGCGTTGGTGGCGCCGCGGGCCAGGCAGCGCACCACGTCGGCCTCGCGGTCGGTGAGCGGCTCGGAGGGGGCCCGGGCGGGGCCCGCGGGGTCGGCGGGTGCCATGTCGCGCAGGAGGCGGACGGTGATGGCGGGCGAGATGAGGGAGTCGCCGACGGCGGCGGCGTGCACGGCCTCGACGAGCATGGCGGGGCTGGCGTCCTTGAGCAGGAAGCCGGAGGCGCCGTTGCGGAGCGCGGTGTGCACGTACTCGTCGAGGTCGAAGGTGGTGACGATGACGATGCGGGGGCGCCGGCCGGTCTCCGGGCGGCCCGCGGCCCGCTCGGAGAGGCGGCGGGTGACCTCCAGGCCGTCGAGCTTGGGCATGCGGATGTCGAGGAGGAGGACGTCGGGCTCGTACCGTTCGACGGCGGCGAGGGCGGCCTCGCCGTCCACGACGTCGGCGACGACCTCGATGTCGGGCTGGCTCTCCAGGATCATGCGGAAGCCGGTGCGGACCATCTCCTGGTCGTCCGCGATGACCACGGTGATCGCCATACTCGTTCCTTGCGCTGTGCCGGCCGTGCGGGGGCCTGGTGTGTACTGGTGACGGTCCGGTGCCGCCTGCGCCCGCCCCTCCATGTCAGCGGGGCGGCGGGGCCGCCGCAACCGCGGGTCAGGCTCCGCCGCGGGCGGCCCGGCGGGCGGCGAGGCGCCGCACGCCGTAGGCGCCGCCGCCGAGGGCGAGGAGCCCCGCGCCGCCGGCGAGGGCGGGGGTGCCGATGTCGTGGCGGACCTTGATGACCTCGCCGGCCTCGACGACGCGCTTGACGGGGTTGCTGGAGGCCGCGTGGAGGGTGCGCGCGGGGGGTGTGGCCCGCTGCTCGTGGCCCTCGGCGGAGCCGTTGCGCACGGTGACGACGCCGCGGGCGTGCTTGGCGCCCTTGTCGTGGCCGGCGCCGCTGCTGGTGACCGTGGTGCCCTCGGCCCCCTCGGGGGTGTGGCGCAGCGTGCCGGAGGCGAAGTCGTAGTAGTTCGTCAGGCCGGTGCCGTCGAGGGAGGCGCGCAGGGTGGGCTTGTGCGTGTCGCCGCCGAGGATGCGCAGGTGGAGCCGGTCGAGGTCGGCCGTGGGGCGGGCGGCGTCGAAGGTGTGGCGCTGCTTGCCGTGCTTGGTGACGGTGACGGTCGTGCCGTGCTCGCCGGAGGTCAGCCGGGCCCTGCTGCCGTCGGGCAGCAGGACCTGCTGCACGACGACGGGGCGGCCGCTGCCGCCGTCCGTGTCGCCGGTGGTGCGCAGGTCCGCGGCGAACGCGCTCGCCGTGGGCCAGGCCACCGCGCCGACGGCTGCGGCGAGGACGGTGGCGGCGGCGATGCGGTTCTTGGCGGACACGGGGGTGGTCCCTTTCCGTAACGGACGGCTCGGTCTGCGGCCGCCGCGGCGCCCCGGATTCGTGTCGTCCTCCGGGGCCGGCGGGCCGTGCTCCTCACGTTACGGGCCTTTATCGCGCCCACACCTCGACTGTCCGACCATTCCCGTCTCGGCCGAAAGGATGACGGAGGCCCGCCCACGTCATACCGGAGTCGGGCGGGCGGGCCGGGGAGGGCCGTACCGGGACTGGTCCGTACGGGTTCGCGGGACCATCCGGACGGCCCAGCGGGCCGGGGGGCGGGGCCTGCCCGGCGGGACGTGGCGGGATCCGCCGGGCAGGCCGGTCGTCAGCCGCCCAGGCTCGCGGCGGCGCTCTTGATGTTCGCCGCGAAGGTGCTCACCTCGGAGTAGACGCCGGGGTAGTGCGGCCGGGCGCAGCCTTCGCCCCAGCTGACGATGCCGACCTGGATCCAGGCGCCCGCCGCGTCCTTGCGGAACATCGGGCCGCCGGAGTCGCCCTGGCAGGTGTCGACGCCGCCCTGGTCGAGGTACCCGGCGCAGATCTCCTCGCCGGGTATGAGGTTGCCGTAGGCCTGCTGGCAGGCGGTGTCGTCGACGAAGGGGACGGTGGCCTTGAGGAGCCGGCGCTGCTGGCTGCCGCCTTCGCGGTCGGCGCCCCAGCCGGCGATGGTGAAGGTGCCGTTGTTGTAGGCGGTGGTGTCGGCGGTCTTGAGGGTCGGCAGGTTGATGGGCTGCGCGAGCTTGATCAGTGCCCAGTCCTTGCCGGAGCCGTTGTAGCCGGGTGCCTGGAGCACCCGGGTGGACTTCACCTTGATCGCCTGGGAGGAGCCGAGGTCGGCGACGCCGGCCGTGGCGGTGATGGAGGTGTTGGCGCCGCTGCCGCTGACGCAGTGGGCGGCGGTGAGGACGATCTGCTGGGTGTAGAGCGAGCCGCCGCATCCCATGGACAGCCGCACCATCCAGGGGAATTCGCCTTGCTGGGCGGGGGTGCCGCCGACGACGCCGGGGCGCGGGGTGGGGTCGTCGGCCAGGGCGGCGGTGGCGGTGAGGGCGAGTGCGGCGACGGTGGCCGCGCCGACGGCGACGGTTCTCCTGAGCGTGAAGAGGAAGGAGCGCAACGGTCTTCCTTTCGTGGGAGGTTACGCACGAATGTCAGGCTCATGACAATTCCGGCCGTCCGATTACCGGAATCGAACCTTCGATGCGCGGTGCGATTATGAGGATCGGGCGAACGGGCGACAAGCACCGCGTTTCGGCCAGCCCTGCCGAGGACCCGGCGGCGGGCCCGGCGCACTGCCCTCCTGCGGGGCCGCGCCCGTACAGTGGACAGGGGGCGCAGCGGCCGGCAGGGGGACCCCGGGGGGTGGTCACGCGTGGGCACCGGCATCGAGATCGTGCACGGCTTTCCGCACATCGCGACGGTGCGCGCCGCGATCACCGCGCTGTACAAGCGCCTCTCCTACGACACGGTGCACAGCTTCGAGCTCAGCGTCCCCCCGTCCGACGTCGCCTTCTCCGACGAGGAGAATCCGTACCTGGGCGTGCAGCGCGTCGCCGGCGCGATGGTGCGGCACCTGCGGCTGCCGGACGCCCGGATGATCGTCAGCTTCCGCGAGATGCGGCACGCGGGCAGCGTCGAGCTCGCCGCCGGCCCGGAGTACTTCATCGAGCTCAACTCCCGCTTCAAGACCCACCGCAGGGACATCGGCGCGGCCCTCTCGCACGAGGTCATGCACGTCTACCTGCACCGGCTCGGCCTGGAGTTCCCCGGCACGCGGGACAACGAGATCCTCACCGACACCGCGGCGGCCTACCTGGGAGCGGGGTGGCTGCTGCTGGACGCCTACCGCGAGTCGCCGGTCTCCACGCAGAAGCTCGGCTACCTCACCCCGGAGGAGTTCGGCTACGTCATCGCCAAGCGGGCGCTGGCCTTCGGCGAGGACCCCTCCCCCTGGTTCACCAGCCCCCAGGCGTACGAGGCCTACGTGAAGGGCCTCGCGGAGGCCCGGCGCGACGGCCGGCGGCCCCCGCTCGCGGCGGCGGGGCGCCTCGGCCGCCACCGCTACGCCCGCGACCGGCGCGCCGTGCAGAGCGCGCGGCCCGCCGCGCCGGGCGAGCGGGACTACGCCTTCGAGGCCGACGGCCCGCTGCGGGTCAGCTTCCCGTGCCCGACGTGCCACCAGCGCATCCGGGTGCCGGTGCGGGGGAAGGTGCGCGCACGGTGCGGGCTCTGCCGCACCGTGCTCGAATGCGATACGTAGCGGCCGCGCCCTGCGCCCTCAGCCGGCGCCGCCGGTTCCCTCGGTGCCGCCGTCGGCCCAGTGCCGGCGCAGGACCTTCTCGGCCGGCTTGCCGTGCGGGGTGTAGGCCAGGCGCCGCGGGGTCTCGCCGCTGTCGGGCCAGTCGTCCCACATCCACCAGCAGACCCCCGCCCACCAGGGCTTTCCGTCCAGGGCGGAGAGCAGCGCCTCGTAGGCGGCGGCCTGTTCGTCCTCCCCGGCGCTCTTGCTGACGGTCCAGGAGTAGGGGGCGGTGGTGGCGCCGCGCTGGCTGACGTAGCCGGCCTCGGTGAAGAGGATCCTGCGGTGGTGGCGGGCGGAGAAGGCGGCGAGCTCCTGCGTGATCGGCTTCCAGGCGTCGCGCAGCCGGGCGGCGTCGGCGGTGGGGCGGTCGGCGAGCGGCCAGTAGGCGTCGATGCCGATGTCGTCGAGGTCGTCCCAGAAGGGGACGGTGCGGTACTCGTCGTAGTTGGCGGCGTAGGTCAGCGGGCCGCGGTACCGCGCGCGGACGGCCCGGACGACCTTGCTCCAGCGGGCGCCGTCGCGGGAGGTGCCGGCCAGTTCGGTGCCGACGGCGAACCGTTCGGCTCCCGTGCCTTCGGCAAGCTGCGCGTAGTGGGTGATGAAGCGCTCGTACGCGGTGAACCAGGCGCCGGCGTCGCGCGGCCGGATGCCCGACCGGTCGCCGCCCTTGGCGAGGTCGACGTGGGGCTTGAGCATGACCTTCAGGCCGGTCCGGTGGGCGAGGCCGATGACGTGCCGGAGGGCGTCGTCGCCGGTGGTCTCGCCGGTGGTGTGCATGCCCGCGTCGGCGGCGCCGTCCTGGTACCAGGTGGGGGTGAAGGTCACCCAGCGGGCCCCGGTGGCGGCGATCTGCCGCAGGTACGCCGCGGCTTCGGGGCTGCTGTAGTCGCCGGTGTTCCACGAGGGGAGCGTGATGCCGCGCATTCCGGCCGCCCTTCCGTCCCCGGGGCGGGTGCTCGCGCTCGGCCCGGGCTCCTCCTCGCCGCCCTCCCCGCCCGGTCCGGAGGAGCAACCGGCGAGGAGGAGGGCGGCCGCGAGCAGCACGCCGGCCGTCCTCCTCCCGGCGTTCACTGCTTCAGAGCCGCGGGGCCGACGAAGGTGTAGCCGAGGGCCTTGATGCCCTCGATCGTCTGCTTCAGCGGCGCCACCGGGTAGTAGGGGTGGTAGAAGAAGCTCGCCACGCCGTCGCGGACGGCCAGGTTGGCCTTGGCCGAGGCGATCAGGTCGGCGGGGAGCCGCGGCGGGTGGTTGTTGTACGCGTCGGGCTCGTAGTTGCCGATGTTCTCGGGCAGGACGGTCGTCCCGTAGACGTCCTTGACCGCGTACGGGAAGAACTGGCCGATGTAGCGGCTGGTGTCCGGTGTGCCACCGGTGAGCGTGCCGGAGAAGTACAACGAGCGCTCCAGGCGGGCGGAGTAGTTCTGGCCCAGGACACGGTAGTCGGTGGCGGAGGCCGCGTAGTGCGGAGTGGTCCAGAAGGCCGGTTTCGGCAGTCCGGCGGCGGTGAAGCCCGCCAGGGCCTGGGTGATGCGGCTCTGGGCCCAGACGGCGGAGTCCTCCGCGGGCGGGCCGTCGAGGATCACGTTGTCCGCGGCGTCGACGTGGGCGCGGAAGAACTCGAAGTCGTCGCCGGTGACGCCGTTGTAGGGGTTGTTCGCCGTGCCGTACTGGTGGGTGTAGCCGTGGTTCATCAGGACGGCGCCGTTGGCGAGCATGTTCTTCACCTCGGCGACGACGGCCGGGGCCTGCGCGAGGGTGATGCTCTCGGGGACGCCGTTGTTGTAGGTGCCCTTGGGGTCCTTGTAGACCGGGATGACGTTGATCCCGTACGGGATGTTCTGCGACTTGAGGTAGGTCGCGATCGCCCGCAGCTGGGCGGGCTCGGCCTTGGGGCTGATGTCCTCCAGCCGGACGAAGGCCCGGTGGCGCTCGGCGGTCGCGGGGGCGAGGGCGTCGAAGAGGAGGTCCTCGAAGACGATGACGCGGTCGCTCTCGGAGACGTAGGCGAAGGGCATCTCGCCGAGGTAGGTGAGGTTGGAGGAGCGGATCGCCCAGGGGCTGACGGCGCCGGAGGTGCCGTCCTTGGCCTCGGCGAGGCGGGTGACCGCCGGGTAGCCGGGCCCGGTGAGGATGTCCGGGTGGAGCACTCCCCCGTCCTGGCCGGCGGGGATCTTCCGGGTCAGCTGCTGTCCCTTGTAGGTGACCTGGTTGATGTTCCCGACGGAACCGCCGGACTCGTAGTACGAGTTGGTGGGGTCCCAGCCGTACTTCTGCTTGAACTGGGTGACGCCGACGGCGCCCGCCATGTTCCAGATGTTGTCGCCGATCCAGGTGACGGGCCGGCTGGTGGCCAGTGCGTCCTGGTAGAAGGCGGCGGGGACGGCGTCGGGGATGGTGCCCCCGTAGTAGGTCGAACCGAGGTAGACCGTGGCGGTGTACTGGTTCACCATGCCGGCGGTGTAGGCCGAGACGGGCTTGGCGGTGACGGTGCCGAAGTGGCCGGCGAGGTTGGCCGTCGCCATGGCGTAGAGCTCGCCCAGCTGCCCGTAGGGGCCGGTGTTGTCGTACAGGACGAGGGCCGAAGTGCCCGCCGGAGCGGCGGCGGCCTCGGCGCCGGAGGCCTTGGGGAGGGGTGCGAGGGTCAGGGCCAGCTCGCCCGCACGGCGCAGCCGGTCCGAGGCGATCCGGGCCTTCGCCGCGGCAGCGAGGTCCTTGGTGCTCTTGAGCGAGAGCGAGAGCGGGTTCACTGCGTCGGTGGCCCGCTGCCCGGATATCGCGCCTTCGGCGGTCCGGGAAAGAACGACGCCGCCCAGCAGGGCGGCGAGGAGCACGACGACGGCGGAGATCCGGGCTTTCCTGGATCTCCCACGCTTCTTTTGCATGGAATTCCCCCTGGTAACGCAGCGGTCGCCACCCCCGTTCTCCCGGGGGCCCGACAGTGGCCAGATTCTTCTGGCCGGGAAGGATGTATGTCAATAGACAACTTCGATCCCGAATGTGCAGTTCCGTGCACCAATCCTGGTGCAGACCAGAGGTCACACCCGTCACAGATAAGCGATCACCAGGCATAATTACCGGTACGTTCACCGAATTTGAGATTCCGCTCCAACAATTCTCATCAAGTCCGACAGTAGTACCGGTCTGATCTGATACCTTCCCTGCGCATGCCTTGCCTCGCATCGAGGCGACATACGGGGGAGAACTCATGTACGGAAAACCCGCTCTGGGATCCGTCCTGCCCATGGCCGGGCTCACTGCGGCACCGGAAGTGCTACCGGGCATTCCATTTGCCCGGGGATTGCAGGAGGCCGCGGGGGCCGGATTCCTGCTGTACTGCGCGAGCGCTTTCGTCATCATCGCCGTCAAACTCTGGTTCGCCGTCCGGGCCGCCACCATGGACCACAGCCCCGGCGGCCGGCCTTGACCGGCGAGATCCTGCTGGGATCCGCCATCGCCATCATCGTGATGGCGGGCTGCTACAACACCGCTCTCTTCCTGCTTTCCCGGCGCCGGGTGCGCCGCGTCCGCGGCCCCCGCCAGCAGCGTCTGTACGTCTTTCTGCTCGCCTGCCTGAACGAGGAAAAGGTTCTCGCCGAGAGCCTGGCCCGCATCACTGCCCTGCCCGCAGGCAATTTCCTCGCCCTGGTGATCGACGACGGCTCCGACGATGCCACCGCGGAGGTCGCCCGCGCCGCCGACTCCGAGCGCGTCCGGCTGCTGCAGCGCACCCTGCCGGACGCCCGCCGGGGCAAGGGCGCCGCCCTCAACGCCGGAATACGGCACCTGCGCGAGTCCGGCCTGCTCGACGGCTACGACCCGCACGACGTCATCGTCTGCGTCGTCGACGCCGACGGCCGGCTCGACGAACACGTGGTCCAGTCCGTCGACCCCTTCTTCGACAATCCGCGCACCGGCGCCACCCAGGTCGGCGTGCGGATGTACAACCGCCACCTGGGGCTGCTGGCCCGGCTCCAGGACATGGAATTCGTCATCTACGGCGATATCTTCCAGTGCGCCCGGCGCTATATCGGAAGCGTCGGAATGGGCGGCAACGGACAGTTCATGCGGCTCGCCGCGCTGGACTCCCTCGCCCTGCCCGGCGAGACGGCCGGCGGCCCCTGGAGCGACTCGCTGACCGAGGACCTCGACCTAGGGGTCCGCCTCATCGCCCGCGGCTGGACCAACCAGCACTGCACCGCGGCGGCCGTCTCCCAGCAGGCCGTGCTCGACGTCCGGCGCCTGGTGCGCCAGCGCTCCCGCTGGTTCCAGGGCCACCTGCAGTCGGCGGGGCTGGTGCCGCTGATCCTGCGCTCCGTCCCCACCCGCGCCGCCGTCGACCTGCTCTACCACCTCTCCAGCCCGGTCCTGATCCTGCTCACCTCCCTGCTGCCGCTGTCCTTCCTGGTCGCGGTGGCCGGCACCGTCATCGGCTCCGTGCAGGCCGGGCGCGCCCTGATCTCCCCGATGTGGATCATCGGCCCGTACCTGCTCTCCTTCACCGCGGCCTACGCCTACGGATTCGTCTACCGCCGGCGCGAACGCGGCCTCGGGCTCGTGCGCTCGATCCTGCTCTCGCACGTCTTCATCTTCTACGGCTACATCTGGTTCGCCGCCGGATGGTGGGGGCTGTGGCGGATGCTCACCGGCAAGCAGACGTGGCTGAAGACGGCGCGCACCTGAAGCGACCGCGCCCACCCGAACCCCCGCACTCCACCCGCCCGTCAGGCCTTCACCGCGACAGGCCTTTCCCAGGGAGAACCATGTCCGCTGACCTCATCACCGCGCCCGTACGCGCCATGCTCGTGCTGGGCACCCGACCCGAGGCCATCAAACTGGCGCCCGTGGCCCGTGCCATGGCGCACTCCCCGCTCTTCGAACCGCTCGTCGTCACCACCGGCCAGCACCGCGAGATGCTCCACCAGATGCTGGACCTGCTGCGCGTACCGGTCCACACCGGGCTCGACGTCATGCGCGAGCGACAGCAGCTGTCCACCCTCACCGCCCGCCTCGTGGACGGCCTCGGCGAAGTGATCCGTACCGGACGCCCCGACCTCGTCGTCGTCCAGGGCGACACCACCACCGCCCTGACCGGCGCCCTCGCCGCGTTCTACGAGCACGTCCCCATCGCCCACGTGGAGGCCGGCCTGCGCACCGGTGTCCTCGACAACCCCTTCCCGGAGGAGCTCAACCGGCGCCTGATAGGCCGTACGGCGCGCTGGCACTTCGCGCCCACGGAGCGCGCCGCGGCCAACCTGAAGGCCGAAGGCGTCCCGGCCGCCGAGGTGTTCACCACCGGCAACACCGTCATCGACAACCTGCTGTGGGTGCTGGCCGAGGGCACCGGCCGCTGCCTCTTCCGCACCGGCCTGCGGCGCGTGCTGGTCACCCTGCACCGCCGCGAGAACCAGGGCGCGGTGATGCGCTCCATGGGCAAGGCCCTGTGCCGGCTCGCCGACCGCGGCGACGTGGAGATGGTGGTGCCGCTGCACAAGAGCCCCGCCGTGCGCGAGGCGCTCCTGCCGGAGCTGACCGGCCACCCGCGCATCGAGGTCGTCGAGCCGCTCGGCTACCTCGACTTCTCGGCCACGCTCGCCGGCTGCGACCTGGTCCTCACCGACTCCGGCGGCATCCAGGAGGAGGCTCCCACCCTCGGCAAGCCCGCCCTCGTGCTGCGCACGACCACCGAGCGCGCCGAGGCGGTCGAGGCCGGCGCGGCCCGGCTCGTGGGCACCGATCCGGAGTGCATCCTGGAGGCCGCCGTCCACCTTTTGGATGATCCTGCCGCCTACGAGCGGATGGCCACGGCGGGCAATCCCTTCGGGGACGGCCACGCCACCGACCGCATCATCGCCCAGCTCGCGGAGGACTTCGGCGCCGACGCGGACGGCGGCGGCGGGGCCGGGCTGGTCGCCTCCCGCACCGAGGGGCCGGGGTCATACTCGACGGCATGACGAGAGTTCAGCGGCTGCTCGGTCTCGTGCTGCTCGCCGCCGTCGTGGTGGCGGGCGCCGCCCTCGCGGCGAGCAGCCTCTGGTCCGGCGACGGCGAGCCGGAGCGGCCGTGGGCCGAGGGCTCGGTCCACGGCCCGTGGCGGTCGGTCTTCGACGGCCACGGCGAGAACATCGGCCGCCACGACGGCCTCTTCCTCGCCCCCCTGCCCGCCCGGGTGCCGGACGAGACCCACGCCGGGCTGATCGTCTCCACGGCCCGCTTCGGGGACGTGGACTACCAGGCGCGCATGCGGACCGTCGCCCAGCTGCGCACGCCCGAGCCCAACCCGTGGGAGGTGCCGTGGCTGCTGTGGGCGTACACCGACCCCGAGCACTTCTACTACGTCACCCTCAAGCCCAACGGCTGGGAGCTCGGCAAGCGCGACCCGGCCTACGAGGGCGGGCAGCGCTTCCTGGCGACCGGCCAGGGGAGCTTCCCCGTCGGCGAGTGGTCCTCCGTCCGGGTCGTGCAGCGCGGCGCGCGCATGGAGGTGAGCGTCGGCGACCGGGGCCTGGTGGCCTACGAGGACCGCGAACGGCCCTACCGGGAGGGCAGCGTGGGGGTCTACACCGAGGACGCGAAGGTGGAGTTCCGCGACCTGCTGGTGCGCCGGAGCGACTAGCCCCGACGGCAGTGCGGGAAGGACGGCGCGGCGCCTGCCACCTGTGGTCGGGGTGGGGCAGGCGCCGCGAGCTTTTCGGGGCGGGTCAGACCGTCAGGGCGCGGTCCGTCGGGCGGACCGGGGCCGGCAGGGTGCTGGTGCCGGTGAGGTAGCGGTCCACGCCGCGGGCGGCGGAGCGGCCCTCGGCGATGGCCCAGACGATGAGGGACTGGCCGCGCCCGGCGTCACCGGCGACGAACACGCCGGGGACGTTGGTGGCGTAGTCGGCGTCACGGGCGACGTTGCCGCGGGCGTCCAGCTCCAGGCCGAACTGCTCGACGAGGCCGTTCTTCACGTCAGTGCCGGTGAAGCCCATGGCGAGGGTGACCAGCTGGGCCGGGATCCTCCGCTCGGTGCCGGGCTTCTGCGTGAGCTTGCCGCCGGCGAACTCCACCTCGACGAGGTGCAGCCACTGCACGTTGCCGTCCTCGTCCCCTTCGAAGTGGGTGGTGGAGACGGAGTAGACGCGCTCGCCGCCCTCCTCGTGGGCCGAGGTGACCTTGTAGAGCATGGGGAAGGTGGGCCAGGGCTGGCCCTCGTTCCGCTCCTCCCCCGGCCGGGGCATGATCTCCAGCTGGGTGACGGAGGCCGCGCCCTGGCGGTGGGCGGTGCCCACGCAGTCGGCGCCGGTGTCGCCGCCGCCGATGACGACGACGTGCTTGCCCTCGGCGGTGATCGGGGCGACCGTCAGGTCGCCCTCCTGCACCTTGTTCGCCATGGGCAGGTACTCCATGGCGAAGTGGACGCCCTTGAGGTCGCGGCCGGGGACGGGCAGGTCGCGGGAGGTGGTGGCGCCGGCGGCGATGACGACCGCGTCGTAGCGCTTGCGGAGCTTGGCGGCGTCGATGTCGCGGCCGATCTCCACCTCGGTGCGGAACTTGGTGCCCTCCGCGCGCATCTGCTCGATGCGGCGGTTGATGTGCCGCTTCTCCATCTTGAACTCGGGGATGCCGTAGCGCAGCAGCCCGCCGATGCGGTCGGCCCGCTCGTACACCGCGACCGTGTGCCCGGCCCGGGTCAGCTGCTGGGCGGCGGCCAGGCCGGCGGGGCCGGAGCCGATGACGGCGACGGTCTTGCCGGAGAGCCGCTCGGGCGGCTGGGGGGTGACGTCGCCCGCGGCCCACGCCTTGTCGACGATGGTGACTTCGACGTTCTTGATGGTGACGGGCTGCTGGTTGATGCCCAGCACGCAGGCGGACTCGCAGGGGGCGGGGCACAGGCGGCCGGTGAACTCGGGGAAGTTGTTGGTCGCGTGCAGCCGCTCGCTCGCGGCCTGCCAGTCGTCGCGGTAGGCGTAGTCGTTCCACTCGGGGATGAGGTTCCCGAGCGGGCAGCCGTTGTGGCAGAACGGGATGCCGCAGTCCATGCAGCGGCTCGCCTGCTTGCTGATGATCGGCAGGAGCGAGCCGGGGACATAGACCTCGTTCCAGTCGCGGACGCGCTCGGCGACGGGACGGGTGCGGGCGACCTCGCGGTCCTCGGTCAGAAAGCCCTTCGGGTCAGCCATGGGTCGCCGCCTCCATCATCTTCTCGTGGGTCTCGGTCTCGGAGAGACCGGCTCGCTCGGCGGCGTCCTTGGCGGCGAGCACTGCCTTGTAGGTGGCCGGGACGACCTTGCGGAAGCGGCCGGCGGCCGTGTCCCAGTCGGCGAGGAGCCCTGCCGCGACGGTGGAGGCGGTCTCCTCGTGGTGGCGGCGCACGACGTCGTGCAGCCACTGCCGGTCGCCGGAGTCGAGGGTCTCGACGGCGCCGGCCAGCTCCTTGTTGACGTTGTCGGGGTCGAGGTCGACGACGTAGGCGACGCCGCCGGACATGCCGGCCGCGAAGTTGCGCCCGGTCTCGCCGAGGACGACGGCCCGGCCGCCCGTCATGTACTCGCAGCCGTGGTCGCCCACGCCCTCGGAGACCACGGTGGCACCGGAGTTGCGGACGCAGAAGCGTTCGCCGACCCGGCCGCGCAGGAACATCTCGCCGCCGGTGGCGCCGTAGGCGAGGGTGTTGCCGGCGATGACCGAGTACTCGGCGAGGTGGTCGGCGCCGCGGTCGGGGCGGACGACGATGCGGCCGCCGGAGAGGCCCTTGCCGACGTAGTCGTTGGCGTCGCCCTCCAGGCGCAGGGTGACGCCGCGGGGCAGGAAGGCGCCGAAGGACTGGCCGGCGGAGCCCGTGAAGGTGATGTCGACGGTGTCGTCGGGCAGTCCGGCGCCGCCGAACCGCTTGGTGACCTCGTGGCCGAGCATCGTGCCCACGGTGCGGTTGATGTTGCGGATGGGCACCTGGGCGCGGACGGGGCGGGCGTCCTCGGCGGAGGAGACCTCCAGGGCGTCGGCGGCGAGCTTGACGAGCTCGTTGTCGAGGGCCTTGGCCAGGCCGTGGTCCTGCTCGGTGGTGCGGTGGCGGACGGCCCCGGCGGGCAGGTCCGGCACGTGCAGCAGCGGGGCGAGGTCCAGGCCCTGGGCCTTCCAGTGGGTCACGGCCCGGCCGGTGTCGAGGAGTTCGGCGTGGCCGACGGCCTCCTCGAGGGTGCGGAAGCCCAGCTCGGCGAGGATCTCGCGGACCTCCTCGGCGATGAACTCGAAGAAGTTGACGACGAATTCGGCCTTGCCGGAGAACCGCTCGCGCAGCACGGGGTTCTGGGTGGCGATGCCGACCGGGCAGGTGTCCAGGTGGCAGACGCGCATCATGACGCAGCCGGAGACGACCAGCGGGGCGGTGGCGAAGCCGAACTCCTCGGCGCCGAGGAGGGCGGCGACGATCACGTCGCGGCCGGTCTTCAGCTGGCCGTCGGTCTGCACGACGATGCGGTCGCGCAGGCCGTTGAGCAGCAGCGTCTGCTGGGTCTCGGCGAGGCCGAGCTCCCAGGGGCCGCCCGCGTGCTTGAGGGAGGTCAGCGGCGAGGCGCCCGTGCCGCCGTCGTGGCCGGAGATCAGGACGACGTCGGCGTGGGCCTTGGAGACGCCCGCCGCGACCGTGCCGACGCCGACCTCGGAGACCAGCTTCACATGGATGCGGGCGGCCGGGTTGGCGTTCTTGAGGTCGTGGATGAGCTGGGCGAGGTCCTCGATGGAGTAGATGTCGTGGTGCGGGGGCGGCGAGATCAGGCCGACGCCCGGGGTGGAGTGCCGGGTCTTGGCGACCCAGGGGTAGACCTTGTGGCCGGGCAGCTGGCCGCCCTCGCCGGGCTTGGCGCCCTGGGCCATCTTGATCTGGATGTCGTCGGAGTTGACCAGGTACTCGCTGGTGACGCCGAAGCGGCCGGAGGCGACCTGCTTGATGCTGGAGCGGCGCTCGGGGTCGTAGAGGCGCTCGGGGTCCTCGCCGCCCTCGCCGGTGTTGGACTTGCCGCCCAGCCGGTTCATGGCGATGGCGAGGGTCTCGTGGGCCTCGCGGGAGATGGAGCCGTACGACATGGCGCCGGTGGAGAAGCGCTTGACGATCTCGCTGACGGGCTCGACCTCGTCGAGGGGGACGGGCTCGCGGTCGTTCTTGAGGGAGAACAGGCCGCGGAGCGTCATCAGCCGCTCGGACTGCTCGTTCACGCGCTCGGTGTACTGCTTGAAGATGTCGTAGCGGCGGGCGCGCGTGGCGTGCTGGAGCCGGAAGACGGTGTCGGGGTCGAAGAGGTGCGGCTCGCCCTCGCGGCGCCACTGGTACTCGCCGCCGATGTCGAGGCGGCGGTGGGTGGCCGCGATGCCGGTGGCCGGGTAGGCCTTGGCGTGGCGGGCGGCGACCTCGCGGGCGACGACGTCCAGGCCGGCGCCGCCGATCTTGGTGGCGGTGCCGTGGAAGTAGGTCTCGACGAAGTCCTCGTTCAGGCCGATGGCCTCGAAGACCTGGGCGCCGCGGTAGGAGGCGACGGTGGAGATGCCCATCTTGGACATGACCTTCAGGACGCCCTTGCCGAGGGCCTTGATGAGGTTGCGGATCGCGGCCTCGGGCTCGATGTCCTGCAGGAACGTCCCTGCCCGGACGAGGTCCTCGACGGACTCCATCGCCAGGTAGGGGTTGACGGCGGCCGCGCCGTAGCCGATGAGCAGCGCGACGTGGTGGACCTCGCGGACGTCGCCGGCCTCGACCAGCAGGCCCACGTGGGTGCGCTGCTTGGTGCGGATGAGGTGGTGGTGGACGGCGGAGGTGAGCAGCAGCGAGGGGATCGGCGCGTGCTCGGCGTCGGAGTGGCGGTCGGAGAGGACGACGAGCCGGGCGCCGTCGGCGATGGCGGCGTCGGCCTCGGCGCAGATCTCCGTGAGGCGGGCGGCCAGGGCCTCGCCGCCGCCGCTGACGCGGTAGAGGCCGGAGAGGGTGACGGCCTTCAGGCCCGGCATGTCGCCGTCGGCGTTGATGTGGATGAGCTTGGCGAGCTCGTCGTTGTCGATGACGGGGAAGGGCAGGGTGACGCTGCGGCAGGAGGCCGCGGTGGGCTCCAGCAGGTTGCCCTGCGGGCCGAGGGAGGAGATCAGCGAGGTGACGAGCTCCTCGCGGATGGCGTCCAGCGGCGGGTTGGTGACCTGCGCGAACAGCTGGGTGAAGTAGTCGAAGAGCAGCCGGGGCCGCTCGGAGAGCGCGGCGATCGGGGAGTCGGTCCCCATCGAACCGATGGGCTCGGCCCCGGCCTTCGCCATGGGCGCGAGGATGACGCGCAGCTCCTCCTCGGTGTAGCCGAAGGTCTGCTGGCGGCGGGTGACCGAGGCGTGGGTGTGCACGATGTGCTCGCGCTCGGGAAGGTCGGCGAGGTCGATCAGGCCGCTCTCCAGCCACTCCCCGTAGGGCGCCGCGGCGGCGAGCCCGGCCTTGATCTCGTCGTCCTCGATGATGCGGTGGTGCTCGGTGTCGACCAGGAACATCCGGCCGGGCTGCAGGCGGCCCTTGCGGACGACCTTCGCCGGGTCGATGTCGAGGACGCCGACCTCGGAGGAGAGCACGACGAGGCCCTCGTCGGTGACCCAGTAGCGGCCGGGGCGCAGGCCGTTGCGGTCGAGGACGGCGCCGACGAGGGTGCCGTCGGTGAAGGTGACGCAGGCCGGGCCGTCCCAGGGCTCCATCTGGGTGGAGTGGTACTGGTAGAAGGCGCGCCGGGCCGGGTCCATGGAGGCGTGGTTCTCCCAGGCCTCCGGGATCATCATCAGGACGCTGTGCGGCAGGGAGCGGCCGCCGAGGTGGAGCAGCTCCAGGACCTCGTCGAAGGAGGCCGAGTCGGAGGCGTCGGGGGTGCAGACGGGGAAGATCCGCTCGATGCCGCGGCCCTCGCCGTCCCCCTGGCCGGCCGTGCCGAACACCTCGCCGGCCAGCTGCGACTCCCGGGCCCGCATCCAGTTGCGGTTGCCCTTGACCGTGTTGATCTCGCCGTTGTGGGCGACGAAGCGGTACGGGTGGGCGAGTGGCCAGCTGGGGAAGGTGTTGGTGGAGAAGCGGGAGTGGACCAGCGCGATGGCGGTGGCGCAGCGGCGGTCGGAGAGGTCCGGGAAGAACGGCTCCAGCTGACCGGTGGTCAGCATGCCCTTGTAGACGATGGTGCGGGCGGAGAGCGAGGGGAAGTAGACCCCGGCCTCCCGCTCGGCGCGCTTGCGCAGCACGAACGCCTTGCGGTCGAGGGCGAGCCCGGTGTTCTCGCCGTCGCTCACGAACAGCTGGCGGAAGTCCGGCATGGTGGCGCGGGCGCTGGCGCCGAGGAGCTCGGGAGCGACGGGGACGGCGCGCCAGCCGAGGACGGTCAGGCCCTCCTCGCGGGCGATCGTCTCGATGGACGAGACGGCGGCGTCCGCGTCCGCGGCGTCCGCGGGGAGGAAGCCGATGCCGACGGCGTACGCGCCGGGCTCGGGGAGCGGGAAGCCGGCGGCCTCGCGCAGGAAGGCGTCGGGGACCTGCAGCAGGATGCCGGCGCCGTCGCCCGAGTCGGGCTCGGAGCCCGTGGCGCCGCGGTGCTCCAGGTTGCGGAGGACGGTGAGCGCCTGCTGCACGAGCGCATGGCTCGCCTCGCCGGTGAGGGTCGCGACGAAGCCGACACCACAGGCGTCGTGCTCGTTCCGCGGGTCGTACATACCCTGCTGGGCGGGGTGGGATGCGGATCGCATCGGCGGCTCCCGTCGTCGTCTTGGCAGTCCCGGCCGGTGCGGCCGGTGCATGTGCCGAGGGACGACGTTGGCCCTCTGCGAAAGAAGTTGGTGCAGGTTACATGATGGGGCGCTTCTCAAAAAGTGGAAGCCCCGGTCCAGCATGTGGACGCTGCGGAAGGCGGCGAGCTGCCGGAAGCACTGGGGATCGCCCGGCCCGGCCCCGCCGGACACAGCACAGGGCGGGCGGCGTTGCCCGCTGCGCTACCGGATTGTGCCCGGCCGTCGAGGGCTTGAAACCGCGATGTCATCCGTACGTTATGCGGGAGCCCGCATAAAGCATCACCCCAGGGCGGTGCCGAAGGCAATACCGAGGGCGTAAGTCACACCCGCGGCCGCGGCGCCCAGGAAGAGCTGGCGCAGGCCGCTGAACCACCAGGAGCGGGCCGTCACCCGTGCCACGACGGCCCCGCAGGCGAAGAGGCCGAGCAGCGCGAGCAGCACCGCGGGCCACAGCGAGGTCGCTCCCAGCAGGTACGGCAGCAGGGGCAGCAGCGCGCCCAGCGCGAACGAGCCGAACGACGACACCGCCGCGACCATGGGCGACGGCAGGTCGGAGGGGTCGATGCCGAGCTCCTCGCGGGCGTGGATCTCCAGCGCCTGCTCGGGGTCGCGGGACAGCTGCATGGCGACCTCGAACGCGAGCTTGGGCTCGACGCCCCGCGACTCGTAGAGCGCGGCCAGCTCCGCCAGCTCGTCGGCCGGGTGCTTGTGCAGCTCGCGGCGCTCCACGTCCAGCTCGGCGAGGACGAGTTCGCGCTGCGAGGCGACGGAGGTGTACTCGCCGGCGGCCATGGAGAACGCACCCGCGGCGAGGCCGGCCAGGCCGGCGATGACGATCGTCTGCGCGGAGGCGGAACCGCCCGCGACACCGGTCATCAGGGCGACGTTGGAGACCAGGCCGTCCATGGCGCCGAACACCGCGGGGCGCAGCCAGCCGCCGTTCACGTCGCGGTGCGTGTGGTTGTCGCGGTGCGCGGCGTGCGGTGCGGCAACGGCTTCCAGGACAGACATCTCCGGTGGGCTCCCTTCCCCTGGGGGTGGCGCCTCGTCCGCCCGCCCCCGCTGATTTCGAAGGTACGCACGAAAACGATGATCCGCTAGCAAGGAAGGCCTGCCTGACCTGGGCATACGGGGCCCCTGCGGGGGCGTGCCGCAGGCACGAAAAATCCCGCCGCAGCGGCGATCGGCCACTGCGGCGGGACCCGGCGGGGCCGAACCGCCGTCAGACCTTCTTCGGCTTGGGGGACGAGCCCTCCACGGGCGCGTCACCGTCACCGCCCGGCTTTGTCAGGGACGTCGGCTCCTCGCCGGCGCCTGCCTCCCCGATGACGCCCGGTTCCACCACGAGCTCCCTGCCGGGGCACCGCTTCGCGGAGATGATCATGTAGACGACGGCCGCGATGAAGACCACGATCGACGTCCACCCGTTGAGCCGCAGGCCCAGCACGTGGTGCGCGTCGTCCACCCGCAGGTACTCGAACCAGAAGCGGCCCACCGTGTACGAGGCCACGTACAGCGCGAACGCGCGCCCGTGCCCGAGGGTGAAGCGCCGGTCCGCCCAGATCACCAGGCCCGCGATCAGCAGGCACCACAGCGACTCGTACAGGAACGTCGGGTGGTAGGTGCCTGCGACCCGGCCGATCGCCGGATCGGCGTCGATCTTCAGCCCCCACGGCAGCGTCGTCGGCTTGCCGTACAGCTCCTGGTTGAACCAGTTGCCCCAGCGGCCGATCGCCTGGGCGACGGCCAGGCCGGGGGCGAGGGCGTCCGCCCAGGCCGGCAGGGGGATGCCACGGCGGCGGCAGCCGATCCACGCGCCGACCGCGCCGAGCGCGACCGCACCCCAGATGCCGAGGCCGCCCTCCCAGATCTTGAAGGAGTTGACCCAGTCGCGGCCCTCGCCGAAGTACAGCTCGTAGTCGGTGATGACGTGGTAGAGCCGGCCGCCGACGAGCCCGAAGGGCACTGCCCAGACGGCGATGTCGGCAACCGTCCCGGCCCGCCCGCCGCGGGCGATCCAGCGCCGGTTGCCCAGCCAGACCGCCACGAAGACGCCGATGATGATGCAGAAGGCATAGCCGCGCAGCGGGACCGGTCCGAGGTGGATCACGCCGGTCGACGGGCTGGGAATGTATGCGAGTTCCATGACATCCCCGACGCTACCCTGCCGGGGCGACGGAACGGCAACCCACCCGGCGCAACAGCTGCGTAACGCCCCGGGGCCTCAGCCCTTCGCGGCTTCGGCGACCATCTGCCGGAGTTTGTCCGGGGTGAGCGGGTTCTTCTGGTCGCCGTAGATGCTCTTGCCGTTGAGCAGGACGGTCGGGGTGGCGCGGAAGGAGGACTTGCCGAAGGCCTCGTGGGACTTCTTCACCCAGCTGTCGTGGGTGCCGTCGTCCACGCAGGTGCGGAAGGCGGGGGTGTCCAGCCCGGGCACCTGCCCGGCCAGCTCCAGCAGGCGCGCCTTCTTGCCGTAGGCGTCGTCGGTCTCCTGCGGCTGGTTCTTGAAGAGCAGGTCGTGGTACGCGGCGAACTTCCCGGCGTCCTGCGCGCAGGCCGCCGCATTGGCGGCGTTGAGCGAGCCGCTGCCGCCGAGGTTGTTGTCGATCAGGGTGACCAGGTGGTACTCGGCCTTGAGCTGTCCCTTCTGCTCCAGCTCGTTGACCGTGTCGCGGAAGACGTTCTCGAAGCCGCCGCAGCCCGGGCAGCGGAAGTCCTCGTAGACCGTGAGGGTCGCCTTCGCGGCGGGCTTGCCGACCGGGATGGTGACGCTGTCCTTTCCGGTGGCGCCCTGCGGGGCGACCAGGGGCCCGGCGGCCTCCTTCTTGCCGCCGCCCGTGTTCGCCACGAGCGCCGCGATGCCGGCGCCCGCGCCGAGGACGGCGACGACGATCACACCGGCGATCAGCGTGCGCTTGCGCTTGGCACGGGCCTCTTCGCGCTGCCGCTGTTCCTGCAGCCGCTCACGGGCGCTGCGCTTCCCATCCGAGTTCTTCTGGCTCACATCCCGCTACAACGAACCGGGGGCCCGCCCATGCGCGCCCCCGGTCGCCGGTTCCTTCAAAAGAGTTACGCGCGTTTGCGCACGCCCTCGGCCAGTTCACCCGCGAGGGCGCGGACGGCGGCGAGACCGGCCTCCAGGTCGGGGGCGTCCAGGAGCCGCTTGACGAAGGCCGAGCCGACGATCACACCATCGGCGAAGGCGGCCACCTCCGCGGCCTGGGCGGCGTTGGAGACGCCCAGGCCGACGCAGACCGGCAGCTCGGTGACCGCGCGCGTGCGGCGCACCAGGTCCTGCGCCTCGTTGCCGACGGACTCGCGGGTGCCGGTGACGCCCATCAGCGAGGCCGCGTACACGAAGCCGCTGCCCGCTGCCGTGATCTTGGCGAGGCGCTCGTCGCGGCTGCTGGGCGCGACCACGAAGACGGTGGCGAGGCCGTGCTGCTCGGCGGCCTTGCGCCAGGCCTCGGACTCCTCGACGGGCAGGTCGGGCAGGATGCAGCCCGCTCCCCCGGCGGCGGCGAGATCGGCGGCGAAGCGCTCGGGGCCGTAGGCGTCGACGGGGTTCCAGTAGGTCATGCACAGCACGGGCGCGCCCGTGATCTCGTGCGCCTCCTTGACCGTGCGGATGACGTCGACGATCTTGATGCCGCCGCGCAGGGCGATGTCGTCGGCGGTCTGGATGACCGGGCCGTCCAGGACCGGGTCGCTGTGCGGCAGGCCGACCTCGACGATGTCGCAGCCGCCGTCGAGCATGGCGGTGACGGCGCGCACGCCGTCGTCCACGGTCGGGAAGCCGGCGGGGAGGTAGCCGACGAGCGCGGCGCGGTTCTCGGCCCTGGCGGCGGCCAGGACGGAGCTCAGCAGTTCGATGTTGCCCGCCATTACTGCTCCCCCGCCTCGTCGTACAGCCCGAAGTAGCGGGCTGCGGTGTCCATGTCCTTGTCGCCGCGCCCGGAGAGGTTGACCAGGATCAGCCCGTCCGTGCCCAGCTCCTTGCCGAGCTCCAGCGCCCCGGCCAGCGCGTGCGCGCTCTCGATGGCCGGGATGATGCCCTCGGTGCGGGAGAGCAGCCGCAGGGCCTGCATGGCGTCGTCGTCCGTGACGGCCCGGTACTCGGCGCGGCCGGTGTCCTTCAGGTAGGAGTGCTCCGGGCCGATGCCGGGGTAGTCCAGGCCCGCCGAGATCGAGTACGGCTCGGTGATCTGGCCGTCCTCGTCCTGCAGGACGTAGGAGCGCGAGCCGTGCAGGATGCCGGGCGTGCCGGCGGTGAGGGTGGCCGCGTGCTCGCCGGTGGCCAGGCCGTGGCCGCCGGGCTCGCAGCCGATCAGGCGGACGCCCTCGTCGGGGAGGAAGGCGTGGAACAGGCCGATGGCGTTGGAGCCGCCGCCCACGCAGGCCACGGCGGCGTCCGGCAGGCGGCCGGCGCGCTCCAGGATCTGGCGGCGCGCCTCGACGCCGATGACCCGGTGGAAGTCGCGGACGAGGGCCGGGAAGGGATGCGGGCCCGCGACGGTGCCGAAGAGGTAGTGCGTGCGGTCGACGTTGGCGACCCAGTCGCGGAACGCCTCGTTGATGGCGTCCTTCAGGGTGCGGCTGCCGGACTTCACGGCGATGACCTCGGCGCCGAGCATCCGCATGCGGGCGACGTTCAGCGCCTGCCGCTGCGTGTCCACCTCGCCCATGTAGATGGTGCATTCGAGGCCGAAGAGGGCGCAGGCGGTGGCGGTGGCGACGCCGTGCTGGCCGGCGCCCGTCTCCGCGATGACGCGGGTCTTGCCCATGCGCTTGGTGAGCAGGGCCTGGCCCAGCACGTTGTTGATCTTGTGCGAGCCGGTGTGGTTGAGGTCCTCGCGCTTGAGGAAGATCCGGGCGCCCCCGGCGTGCTCGGCGAAGCGCGGCACCTCGGTGAGGGCGCTGGGCCGGCCGGTGTAGTTGACCATCAGGTCGGCCAGCTCGGCGGCGAAGGCGGGGTCCGCCTTGGCCTTCTCGTACTCGGCGGCGACCTCGTCGACGGCGGCGACGAGGGCCTCGGGGATGAACTTGCCGCCGAACGCGCCGAAGTAGCCTTCGGCGCTGGGAACTTGACCTTCCGGGTCCGGGACGAAGAATTCAGAGGACACGTACGTACTCCTCGGACGACTGTGAGGTTGTGGGTAGCGGGTGACGGTTCAGGGCGCGGTGCCCGGACGCCATCGCATCCCGTTGATCTGACCCGGCTCACAGCCGATGTGGTACCGCACGCGACGTCCCAGGATGCGTCGCGCGGGCGCGCGGCAGCCCCGGGGGCGGCACCCCCGGGCCAGTCGCGCGTACGCCCTCATGGACCGGTCAGCCCCGCCCGTGCCGCAGCGCCGGGTGGGCCCCGGCCGCGACCAGGTCGGCGACGGCGCCCTTGGGGTCTCGGCCGGTGACCAGGGACTCGCCGACCAGGACGGCGTCGGCGCCGTCGTTCGCGTAGGCGATGAGGTCGTGCGGGCCGCGCACGCCGGACTCGGCGATCTTGACGATGCCGTCCGGGATCTCGGGGGCGACGCGGGCGAAGGTGCCGCGGTCCACCTCGAGGGTCTTGAGGTTGCGGGCGTTGACGCCGATGATCCGGGCCCCGGCGTCGACCGCGCGCTGGACCTCCTCCTCGTCGTGCACCTCGACCAGCGGGGTGAGCCCGATGGACTCGGCCCGCTCGATGAGGGAGACGAGGGCCTCCTGCTCCAGGGCGGCGACGATCAGCAGGGCCAGGTCGGCGCCGTAGGCGCGGGCCTCCCACAGCTGGTAGGCGGTGACGATGAAGTCCTTGCGCAGGATCGGGATGTCGACCTTGGCGCGGACGGCTTCGAGGTCGGCGAGGGAGCCGCCGAAGCGCCGCTGCTCGGTCAGCACGCTGATCACGGCCGCGCCGCCCGCCTCGTAGTCGGCGGCGAGGCCGGCGGGGTCGGCGATGGCGGCCAGCGCGCCCTTGGAGGGGCTGGAGCGCTTGACCTCGCAGATCACGCTGACGTTCTCGCCGCGGAGGGCGGCGGCGCCGTCCTTCGCCTGAGGCGCCTTGGCGGCCCGCTCCTTGAGCTCGTCGAGGCTGACGCGCGCCTGCCGCTCCGCGAGGTCGGCACGGACGCCCTCGATGATCTCGTCGAGCACACTCACGCGAGCGGCCCCCTTCCGGACTCGGATGGTCTGGGCTGGTGCGGCGGGAATCCTCCCCCACCAGGCACTGCGATGGTATCTGCCGCGGGGCGAAGGTTTCGCATCCGGTTGACGCGGGTCCCACCTCGTGGACGTCCGGTGGACACGCTCCGCCGCCGGGCCGGAGGTCCGTCTAGGGGGTCAGGGCGGCGCCGAAGGGCAGGTTCCGCACGACCGTGAAGAGCAGGACGAGGGCGCCTAGGGCCCACCAGTGGCGGGCGCGCGGGGAGAGCCGCACGCCCTCGTGGCCCCGCAGGGCCCTGGTGATCCACACGCACCACAGGACGGCGAAGGCGGCGTACCCGGCGACAGCCAGGGCGTTCGCGCCGAGCGCGGCGGGGAGGTCGCCGTGGGCGAGCGCGTGGACGCCGCGCAGCCCGCCGCAGCCGGGGCAGTACAGGCCCGTCCAGCGCAGCAGGGGGCAGGCGGGGTAGTGGCCGGGTACGCCCGGGTCCACGGCGCCGACGCAGCCGAAGGCCGCGGCGAGGCCGGCCGCGACGCCCAGGGGGGCGGCCAGCCGGCGCGTACGGTCCCTCGCGGCGGCGATCACACCGAAAGTCTCCGCCGGACAGCACGAAGGCGCAGCTCAGGGCCGTCGTACGGAGGACCGTACGGGGCCCGGGGCCGCGCCTCGGGGCAAGAACGGCGGGGCGGACGCGGGGCGTCAGCTCCGGCCGGTCTCGCCGGCCATCTTCAGAGGAGCCCGCTTGGGCATGCCCATGCCCATCATGCTCATGACGCCGCCGACGACACCACCGATCGCGATGATGGCGATGCCGGCCCAGAAGCCGACCGGCTTCGCGGCCACCATGAAGGCGCCGGAGACGCAAAAGCCGATGAAGGCGATCGTGACACCGGTCCAGGCGGCCGGGGTGTGTCCGTGGCTGGTACCCGCCATGACTAAGACTCCTCGTTGCTGTGGCGCGCCCGCGGGCGCGGAGAACGCTCATGGTCATTGTCCCCGACGGCCGGGGCCGCCTCGATCCGGGGGGCGCCGCCGGGGCGTGTCACGCCCTCGTGGGGTCCTCGCCGCGGTCGAGGGCCTTCCACAGCTCCTCGGGGCGCTCCGGGTCGGGGGCGGTGCGGGTGCGGCGCGGGCGCGGGGTGCCGTCGCGCTCGTACCGCCCGGACATGGCCGGCCAGTGGCGGCCGTAGCGCAGCGCGAGGAGCCCCGCGAGCAGCAGCAGGACGCCGCCCGCGAGGGCGACCCACGGCCACGCCGTATGGGTGACGTTGTCGATGGCGCCGCTGGTGAGGCCGTTGGCCTTGGCGGCCTGCTCGTCCAGGGCGGCGGTGTCGCCCGCACCGGTGACCGCGCCGGCCACGACCCCGGCGCCCGCGAGGACGAGCCCGGCGGCCACCACGGTGCGCCAGACGCCGCGGACGGCGAAGACCGCGACGAGGGCGGCGAGGCCGACGACGGCGAGGGCGCCGGGCAGGCCGGTGACGTCCTGGCCGCTGACGTGCTTGGCGACGGTGCTCCCGGCGACGGTCGTCGTCCCCTCGGCCCAGGTGCGGCCGCCCGCGAGCAGGGCGAGGGCGGCGCCGGCCGCGCCGAGGAGCAGCGCGGTGCCTACGGTTCTTCCTGTGCTCACGGCTCCACTATCCCTTGTGGGTGGTTTGTCGGTGCCGCCGGGGTGGCGGCTAGGCGAGCCGGTTCGCGGTGTGCACGGCGCGCAGCACCGCCGCGGCCTTGTTGCGGCACTCCGCGTCCTCCGCCGCGGGGTCGGAGTCGGCGACGACGCCCGCGCCCGCCTGGACGTAGGCGGTGCCCTCCTTCAGGACGGCGGTGCGGATGGCGATGGCGGTGTCGGAGTCCCCGGCGAAGTCCAGGTAGCCGACGCAGCCGCCGTACAGGCCGCGGCGCGACGGCTCCAGCTCCTCGATGATCTGCATGGCGCGCGGCTTGGGCGCGCCCGAGAGCGTGCCGGCCGGGAAGCAGGCGGTGAGCACGTCGAAGGCGGTGCGCCCGGCGGCGAGGCGGCCGGTGACCGTGGAGACGATGTGCATCACGTGGCTGTAGCGCTCGATCGACATGAAGTCGACGACCTCGACGCTGCCGGGCTCGCAGACCCGTCCGAGGTCGTTGCGGCCGAGGTCGACGAGCATCAGGTGCTCGGCGCGCTCCTTGGCGTCGCCGAGGAGCTCCTCGGCGAGCGCGGCGTCCGCCTGCGGGGTGGCCCCGCGCGGCCGGGTGCCGGCGATGGGGTGCACCATGGCCTGCCCGTCCTCGACCTTGACGAGCGCCTCCGGGCTGGAGCCGACGACGTCGAACCCGTCGAACCGGAACAGGTACATGTAGGGGCTCGGGTTCGTCGCCCGCAGCACGCGGTAGACGTCGAGCGCGGAGGCCGAGCAGGGCGTCTCGAAGCGCTGCGAGGGCACGACCTGGAAGGCCTCGCCGGCGCGGATGCGCTCCTTGATGTCCTCGACGGCCGCCATGTAGTCCGGGCCGCCCCAGCGTGCGGTGTACTCGGGCAGCTCGGAGGGGGGCAGGGCGGTGGGGGCCGAGGGCGCGGGCCGGTGCAGGTCGGCGGCCATGGCGTCCAGCCGGGCGACGGCGTCGGCGTACGCCTCGTCCACGCCGGTGTCGAGGTCGTTGTGGTTGATCGCGTTGGCGATCAGCAGGACGGTGCCGTTCCAGTGGTCGAGGACGGCGAGGTCGGAGGTGAGGAGCATGGTGAGCTCCGGCAGGCCGAGGGGGTCGTGGTCCTCGCCGCCGTGCTCGCCGATCTTCTCCAGGCGGCGGACGACGTCGTAGCCGAGGTAGCCCACCATGCCGCCGGTGAAGGGCGGCAGTCCGGCACCCTCCATGAGGTCGCGCGGGGTGTGCAGGGCGGCCACGGTGGCGCGCAGCGCCTCCAGCGGGTCGCCGCCGGTGGGGACGCCGACGGGAGGGGTGCCCAGCCAGTGGGTCGCGCCGTCGCGCACGGTGAGGGTCGCGGCGCTGCGGACGCCCACGAAGGAGTAGCGCGACCAGGTGCGGCCGTTCTCCGCGGACTCCAGCAGAAAGGTTCCGGGGCGCTCGGCGGCGAGCTTGCGGTACAGGCCGACGGGGGTGTCGCCGTCGGCGAGGAACCGCCGGGTGACCGGGATGACCCGGCGGTCCTTCGCGAGCGTACGGAAGGTGTCGGCGTCCGGGGTGATGTCACCGGTGGTCGTGGCAGCCATGGCAGCGGAGCCTACTTGCCCAGCGGGAGGACGTCGGCATCGAAACAGGTGCGGTCGCCTGTGTGGCAGGCGGCGCCCACCTGGTCCACCTTGACGAGGAGGGCGTCCTTGTCGCAGTCGAGGGCCACGGACTTCACGTGCTGGACGTGTCCGGACGTGTCTCCCTTGACCCAGTATTCCCGGCGGCTGCGGCTCCAGTAGGTGCAGCGGCCGGTGGTCAGGGTGCGGTGGAGCGCCTCGTCGTCCATCCAGCCGAGCATGAGGACCTCGCCGGTGTCGTACTGCTGGGCGATGGCGGGAATCAGCCCGTCCGCGCTGCGCTTGAGGCGCGCGGCGATGGCGGGGTCGAGGGAGGACGCGGGGGCGCTGTTGCCGGTCATGGGGTCCATTCTGCCGCGCGGGCCCGCCGGGACCCCCCGAACGGGCCTGTCAGTGGCGTACGGCATGCTTCGCCCATGAGTACTCCGCCCTCGAACCCTCCGCAGCCCCCCGGTGGCGGCGGTGGGTTCGGCCCGCCGCAGCAGTTCGGGCCGCCGTCGGCCCAGCCGCCCGCCCAGCCTTACGGACAGCCCCAAGCGCCGCAGGGATACGGCCAGCAGCCCGGCTTCGGTCAGCAGCCGGGTTTCGGCCAGTACGGCCAGCAACAGCAGTACGGGCAGCAGTTCGGCCAGCCCATGCCGCCCCCGCCCCCGCCCTCTGGCGGCAACGGCGCGAAGGTCGCCGCGATCGTCATCGGCTGCGTCCTGGTGGTCGGCCTCATCGTGGGCGGCATCATGCTGACCGCCGGCGGCGACAAGGACGACAAGCCGACCGCCAAGCCGAAGAGCTCGTCGGTACCGTCGGCGGCGCCCTCCGCGCCGGCCGTGGACCCGAGCGCCCCGGGCGCCAACCCCTCCGGCCCGGAGCCGTCCTCCTCCGGCCTGCCGTCGGTCTCCCGCGTGCCGTACGTGGTGCTCAAGCCCGGCCAGTGCTTCGACCACCCGCGCATGAGCATCGGGCTCACCGAGGTGAAGACGAAGCCGTGCAGCGGTCCGCACGACGGTGAGGTCATCGCCAACGAGACCCTGACCGGCAAGTTCGACACCGAGCTGGACATCCAGACCAAGGCCCGGGAGCTGTGCAAGAAGAGGGCGCAGGACCGCATGCGCTCCATATCCGACGGCAAGAACTACTACTCGTACGTGCTCTACCCGACCCCGACCACCTACGCCCGGGGCCAGGACCAGATCACGTGTTCGATGACGCTGAGCGTCTCGCAGGGCGGCCAGAAGATGGACAAGCCGCTGCCCGAGTAGTCGCGGGGGCGTGGCACCGGCAGGGGGCCGGCCTTAGGGTGGCGCCATGTCGACCCACGCCCAGCGCGAACGCCTGTTCCTCGCCGATCTGTTGGAGTCGGCGGGCCCGGACGCCCCGACGCTCTGCGCCGGCTGGCGGGCCCGTGACCTCGCGGCCCACGTCGTGGTGCGCGAGCGCCGCGCCGACGCCGCCGCCGGGATCGTGCTCAAGCCCCTGGCCGCACGTCTGGAGCGGGTGCAGGCGGAGTTCGCCGCCAAGCCCTACGAGGAGCTGATCCAGCTCATCCGCACCGGGCCGCCGCGGCTGTCGCCCTACGCCCTCAAGCAGGTCGACGAGGCCGCGAACACCGTCGAGTTCTACGTGCACGCCGAGGACGTCCGCCGGGCCCAGCCGGACTGGGCCCCGCGGGAGGTCGACCCCGTCTTCGCGGACGCCCTGTGGGCCCGGCTGGAGCGGGCGGCCCGGGTGCTCGGCCGGAGATCGCCCGTCGGCCTGGTCCTGCGCCGCCCCGACGGGCGCACGGCGGTCGCCCGGCGCGGCGCGCCGGTGGTGACCGTCACCGGGGAGCCCGGCGAGCTGACCCTCTTCGCCTTCGGCCGCCAGGCGGCCGCCCGGGTGGAGCTGGACGGCGAAAAGGACGCGGTGGCCGAGGTGGAGGGGGCCGAGCTGGGAATCTGAGGTTCCGTGCCGGACCCGACTCCGAAGAGGTGCCCTGCCATGGCGTACACCAGCAGATCCGCCCACTCCGCCCCGTCGCCCGCACCACCCCTGACCGGCTTCTCGCTGGGGATCCTGCTGCTCCGGCTGATGATCGGCCTCATCATGATGGGGCACGGCACGCAAAAGCTGTTCGGCTGGTTCGACGGACCCGGCCTCGACGGCGTCGCGAAGGGCTTCCAGGCCTGGGGCTATCCCGCGCCCAAGGCGATGGCCGTCATCGCCGGCCTCAGCGAGACGCTGGGCGGCGCCGGCCTCTTCCTCGGCCTGCTCACCCCGCTGGCCGCGGCCGCCGTGCTCGGCACGATGGTCAACGCGCTCGGGGTGACCTGGGACGGCTTCTTCCTCCCCAAGGGCATCGAGTTCACCCTGCTGGTCGCCGTCACGGCGACGGCCCTCGCGCTCACGGGCCCCGGCAGGTACTCGGTGGACGCACACCTGCCGGTGCTGCGGCAGAACCGGCTGTCCTACGGGATCGCGGCGATCGCCCTCGCCCTGGTGACGGGGGCGATCTTCCTGCTGATCCGCGACTAGCCTCCGGCGGGCCTTCACCCGGCTGCGGTGCGGTCCGGCGGTGCCGGACCCGCATCGGGCCTACCGGACCGGGTGACCCGCCTCGTGCAAGGCGTTCTTGACGTCGGCGATCCTCAGGTCGCCGAAGTGGAAGACCGACGCGGCCAGCACCGCGTCCGCGCCTGCCGTCACCGCCGGAGCGAAGTGCTCCAAACGTCCCGCGCCGCCGCTCGCGATGACCGGGACCGTGACGTGCTTGCGCACGGCCCGGATCATCTCGGTGTCGTAGCCGTCCTTGGTGCCGTCGGCGTCCATGGAGTTCAGCAGGATCTCCCCGGCGCCCAGCTCCGCCGCGCGGTGCGCCCACTCGACGGCGTCGAGGCCGGTGCCGCGGCGGCCGCCGTGGGTGGTGACCTCGAAGCTGCCGGAAGGGGTGCGGCGGGCGTCGACCGACAGGACGAGGACCTGCCGGCCGAAGCGCTCGGCGATCTCCCGGACGAGCTCCGGCCGCTCGATGGCCGCCGTGTTGACGCCCACCTTGTCGGCACCGGCCCGCAGCAGCTTGTCGACGTCGGCCGCGGTGCGCACACCGCCGCCGACGGTCAGCGGGATGAAGACCTGCTCGGCCGTGCGGCGGACCACGTCGTAGGTGGTCTCGCGGTTGCCGGAGGAGGCGGTGATGTCGAGGAACGTCAGCTCGTCGGCGCCCTCCCGGCCGTACACCTTGGCCATTTCCACCGGGTCGCCCGCGTCGCGCAGGTTCTGGAAGTTGACGCCCTTGACGACACGGCCGTTGTCCACGTCCAGGCAGGGGATGACTCGGACCGCCAGGGTCATGTGCTCGTTGCTCCTCGGTACGCTTCCAGCTCTACTTCGACCAGCACGCGCGAGTCGACGAAGCCGGAGACGACGACCAGGGTCGCCGCCGGGCGGACCGCGTCGAAGAGCTCCTTGTGGGCGCGGCCCACCTCGTCCACGTCTCGCGCGTGGGTCAGGTACATCCGGGTGCGGACGACGGCCCCGGGGCCGAGTCCGAACCGCTCCAGCGCGGCGAGGGCGTTGCCGAAGGCCGACCTGGCCTGTTCGTACGGATCGCCCTCGCCGTGCAGCACGGTGCCGGTGAACGGCATGGTGCCGGCCACCAGCACACGGTCTCCCGCCGCGACCGCGCGCGCACAACCGAAGGCCTCTTCCCAGGGACTGTCGCTCTGCACACGCTGCACGGCTTCGGTCATGCGGACACAGCCTCCAGGGCCTCTTCCAAGGTGAACGCCTTGGCGTAGAGGGCCTTTCCGACGATGGCGCCTTCGACACCCTCCGGTACCAGGTTGGCAATCGCCCGCAGGTCGTCAAGGGAGGAGACTCCGCCGGAGGCGACGACCGGCTTGTCGGTGGCCGCGCAGACGTTCTTCAGCAGCTCCAGGTTGGGGCCCTGGAGGGTGCCGTCCTTGGCGATGTCGGTGACGACGTAGCGGGCGCAGCCCTCGGAGTCGAGGCGGGCGAGGGTCTCGTAGAGGTCGCCGCCGTCGCGGGTCCAGCCGCGGCCGCGCAGGGTGGTGCCGCGGACGTCCAGGCCGACCGCGATCTTGTCGCCGTGCTCGGCGATGACCTTGGCGACCCACTCGGGGGTCTCCAGGGCGGCGGTGCCCAGGTTGACGCGGGTGCAGCCGGTGGCGAGGGCGGCGGCGAGCGAGGCGTCGTCGCGGATGCCGCCGGACAGCTCGACCTTGATGTCCATGGCCCCGGCCACCTGGGCGATGAGCTCGCGGTTGTCACCGGTGCCGAACGCGGCGTCCAGGTCGACCAGGTGCAGCCACTCGGCGCCCGAGCGCTGCCAGGCGAGGGCCGCCTCCAGCGGGGAGCCGTACGAGGTCTCGGAGCCGGACTCGCCGTGGACGAGGCGCACGGCCTGGCCGTCGCGGACGTCGACGGCGGGGAGGAGTTCGAGCTTGCTCACAGGGTTCCGATCCAGTTGGTGAGGAGCTGGGCGCCGGCGTCGCCGGACTTCTCGGGGTGGAACTGGGTGGCCCACAGCGGGCCGTTCTCCACGGCGGCCACGAAGGGCTCGCCGTGCGTGGCCCAGGTGACCTTGGGGGCGCGGATGTTGGGGTTGGTCACCTCCAGGCTCCACTCGCGCACCGCGTAGGAGTGCACGAAGTAGTAGCGGGTGTCCGCGTCGAGGCCGGCGAAGAGCTGCGAGTCCGCGGCGGGCGTGACGGTGTTCCAGCCCATGTGCGGGACGACGTCCGCCTTGAGGGGCTCGACGACGCCGGGCCACTCGTCCAGGCCCTCGGTCTCCACGCCGTGCTCGATGCCGCGCTCGAAGAGGACCTGCATGCCGACGCAGATGCCCATCACGGGGCGGCCGCCGGAGAGGCGGCGCCCGACGAGCCAGTCGCCGCGGGCGGCGCGCAGGCCCTGCATGCAGGCGGCGAAGGCGCCCACGCCGGGCACGAGGACGCCGTCGGCGTTCATGGCCTTGTCGTAGTCGCCGGTGATCTCGACGTCCGCGCCGACGTGGGCGAGGGCGCGCTCGGCGGAGCGGACGTTGCCGAAGCCGTAGTCGAAGACGACGACCTTCTTCTTCGGGGCGCTCATGACCACAGTCCTTCGATCCGGAGGGTGCCGGCGGTCAGGCACATCGCGGCGCCTATCCCGAGCAGCACGACGATGCTCTTGGGCATGCCCTGCTTGAGGAAGGAGATGATGCCGCCGACCAGGAAGAGGCCGACGACGATGAGCGTGGTGGACAGGCCGTTCACAGGGCACCCTTCGTGGAGGGGAGGATTCCGGCGGCGCGCGGGTCGCGCTCGGAGGCGTAGCGCAGGGCCCGGGCGAGGGCCTTGAACTGGCACTCCACGATGTGGTGCGCGTTGCGCCCGTACGGGACGTGCACGTGCAGGGCGATCTGTGCCTGCGCGACGAAGGACTCCAGGATGTGCCGGGTCATCGTCGTGTCGTACGTGCCGATCATCGGCGCCATGTTCTCGGGCTCGGTGTGCACCAGGTAGGGGCGGCCGGAGAGGTCGACGGTGACCTGGGCGAGGGACTCGTCCAGCGGGACCGTGCAGTTGCCGAAGCGGTAGATGCCCACCTTGTCGCCGAGGGCCTGCCGGAAGGCGGCGCCCAGCGCGAGGGCGGTGTCCTCGATGGTGTGGTGGGTGTCGATGTGCAGGTCGCCGTCGGTCTTGACGGTGAGGTCGAAGAGGCCGTGGCGGCCGAGCTGGTCGAGCATGTGGTCGTAGAAGCCGACCCCGGTCGACACGTCGACCTGCCCGGTCCCGTCGAGGTCGATCTCGACGAGAACGGAGGTCTCCTTGGTGGTGCGCTCTACGCGGCCCACGCGGTTCATACGGTGGTCTCCTTGCGGTTGCGCCGCCCGCGGCGCGCAATACGATCGGCATCGACCCGGACCCGGCCGGGGGTCCGGGGGTTGCCCCCCGGGAGAAGCAGCACGCGGCCCACGCGGTTCATACGGTGGTCTCCTTGCGGTTGCGCCGCCCGCGGCGCGCAATACGATCGGCGTCAACCCGGACCCGGCCGGGGGTCCGGGGGTTGCCCCCCGGGAGAAGCAGCACGCGGCCCACGCGGTTCATACGGTGGTCTCCTTGCGGTTGCGCCGTCCGCGGCGCGCAATACGATCGGCGTCAACCCGGACCCGGCCGGGGGTCCGGGGGTTGCCCCCCGGAAGAAGCAGCACGCGGCCCACGCGGTTCATACGGTGGTCTCCTTGCGGTTGCGCCGCCCGCGGCGCGCAATACGATCGGCATCGACCCGGACCCGGCCGGGGGTCCGGGGGTTGCCCCCCGGGAGAAGCAGCACGCGGCCCACGCGGTTCATGACTTGCTCTCCTTCAGTACGGCGCGGACCGCGTCCAGGAACGCGTCGTTCTCCTGCGGGGTGCCGGCGGTGACCCGCAGCCACCCCGGTACGCCGTTGTCGCGCACCAGCACGCCGTGGTCGAGGATGGCCCGCCACGCGGCAGGGCTGTCCTCGAAGCGGCCGAACTGGACGAAGTTGGCGTCCGAGTCGGTCACCTCGCAGCCCATCGCGCGCAGCTCGGTGACCAGGCGGTCGCGCTCGGCCTTGAGCTGCTCGACATAGCCGAGCAGGGTGTCCGTGTGCTCCAGGGCGGCCAGCGCCGTGGCCTGGGTGACGGCCGACAGGTGGTACGGCAGGCGGACGAGCTGGACGGCGTCGACCACGGCCGCGTCCGCGGCGAGGTAGCCGAGCCGGAGTCCGGCGGCGCCGAACGCCTTGGACATGGTGCGGGAGACGACGAGGTTCGGGCGGCCTTCGATGAGCGGCAGCAGCGAGGGGCCGTGGCTGAACTCGCCGTACGCCTCGTCGAGGACGACCAGCGAGGGCCCGGCCGCCTGCGCGGCCTCGTACAGCCGCAGGACCGTCTCCGCCCCGACCGCCGTGCCCGTGGGGTTGTTGGGCGAGCAGACGAAGACGACGTTCGGCCGGTGCTCGGCGATGGCTCGCTCGGCCGCCTCCACGTCGATGGTGAAGTCGTCGCGGCGAGGGCCGGAGATCCAGCCGGTGCCGGTGCCGCGCGAGATCAGGGCGTGCATCGAGTACGAGGGCTCGAAGCCGATCGCGGTGCGGCTGGGGCCGCCGAAGGTCTGCAGCAGCTGCTGGAGGACCTCGTTGGAGCCGTTGGCCGCCCAGACCTGCCGCATGCCGACCTCGTGCCCGGCGGTGCGGGTGAGGTACCTGGCCAGCTCGGTGCGGAGCTCGACCGCGTCCCGGTCGGGGTAGCGGTTGAGGTGCCGCGCGGCCTCGGCGACGCGCTCGGCGATGCGGGCGACGAGGGGCTCGGGCAGCGGGTAGGGGTTCTCGTTGGTGTTCAGGCGTACGGGCACGTCCAGCTGGGGGGCGCCGTACGGGGACTTGCCGCGCAGCTCGTCCCGGATGGGGAGGTCGTCGATACGGGTCTCGTGCGTCACTTGCCGTCCGGTACCTTCCAGTCGAAACGCGCCTTGACCGCGGCCCCGTGCGCCGGCAGGTCCTCCGCCTCGGCGAGCGTCACCACGTGGCCCGCGACCTCGGCCAGGGCCTCGCGGGTGTAGTCCACGACGTGGATGCCGCGCAGGAAGCTCTGGACGGAGAGGCCGGAGGAGTGGCACGCGCAGCCGCCGGTGGGCAGCACGTGGTTGGAGCCGGCGGCGTAGTCGCCGAGCGAGACGGGCGCGTACGGGCCGACGAAGATCGCGCCGGCGTTCTGCACGCGGGCGGCGACGGCCGCGGCGTCGGCGGTCTGGATCTCCAGGTGCTCGGCGCCGTAGGCGTCGACGACGGCGAGGCCGTGGTCGACGGAGTCGACCAGGACGATGCCGGACTGGCGGCCGGAGAGCGCGGGCACGATCCGGTCCTCGACGTGCCGGGTCATGGCGACCTGGGTCTCGAGCTCCTTCTCCACCGCGTTCGCGAGGTCCTCCGAGTCGGTGACGAGGACGGAGGCGGCCAGCGGGTCGTGCTCGGCCTGGCTGATCAGGTCGGCGGCGACGTGCACGGGGTCGGCCGTGGCGTCCGCGAGGATGGCGATCTCGGTGGGGCCGGCCTCGGCGTCGATGCCGATGCGGCCCTTGAGCAGCCGCTTGGCGGCGGCGACCCAGATGTTGCCCGGGCCGGTGACCATGTTGACGGGGCGGCACTCCTCGGTGCCGTAGGCGAACATGGCGACGGCCTGGGCGCCGCCCGCGGCGTACACCTCGTCGACGCCCAGCAGCGCGCAGGCGGCCAGGATCGTGGGGTGCGGCAGGCCGCCGAAGCCGGCCTGGGGCGGGGAGGAGACGGCCATGGAGCCGACGCCGGCCTCCTGCGCCGGCACCACGTTCATGATCACGGACGAGGGGTAGACGGACCGGCCGCCCGGGACGTACAGCCCGACGCGCTGGACGGGCACCCAGCGCTCGGTGACCGTGCCGCCGGGCACGACCTGGACGGTCTTGTCGGTGCGGCGCTGCTCGCGGTGGACGATCCGGGCGCGGCGGATGGACTCCTCCAGCGCGGCGCGCACGGCGGGGTCGAGCTCTTCGAGCGCCCGGGCGATCGCCTCGGCGGGGACCCGGATCCGGTCGAGCGTGACGCCGTCGAACCGATGCGCGTAGTCGATCAGGGCCGCGGTACCGCGATGATGCACGTCCTCGCAGATGGGCCGCACCTTCTCCAGGGCGGCCTCGACGTCGAGTTCGGCTCGGGGCAGCAGGTCGCGGTCGACGCCGGCCTCGGGGGAGCCCGGGGCGGAGGCGGAACCACGCAGATCGATTCGGGAGATCACACGGTAATTGTCTCAGACCCGTCCCGTCGCGCGGCGCCCCGTACCACTCAGTGGTACGGGAGTTTCACCGAGAGTGTTCAATCGGTCACACGTTTGGGAAAGGGGACAGTACACCGGGGTGCACGGGACGGGAGGGGGGACGGAGCGTGACCGACCCGACGGACGGCGACCCGCCGGCGGAGCTCGAGCTGACGCCCCCCGAGCGGGCCATGTGGGAGGCCTTCCGCCGCGGCGGCACCCACGACCTGCGCGCCCCCCGCCCCGAGTGGAACGATCCGCGCGCGCCGCACGCCTGGGGGCCCGAGCGCAGCGTGCGGGCCCGGCTCGTGGCCCTCCTCCTGCTGGACGGCCCGCCCGCGCTGCCCGGCCGCGTCTGCGCCCTCAAGCTCAACGGCGTGCAGATCACCGGCCAGCTCGACCTGTCGGGCGGCACGGTCGTGCCGTACGTCGAGATGCACAACTGCCGCTTCGAGCAGGAGGTGCTGCTGCCCGAGAGCCACTTCACGACGCTGCGGCTGGTCGCCTGCGCCCTGCCCCGGCTGGAGGCGGCCCGGCTGCGCACCGAGGGCGATCTGCACCTGCCGCGGTGCGCCGTGCGGCGCGGCATCCGGCTCACCGACGCCCAGATAGGCACCGACCTGCTGCTCAACCAGCTGGTGGTGCGGGCGGACCGGCGCGGGGTGTCCATCGCCGCCGACGGCATCAGCGTCGGACAGGACCTGCAGGCCGAGATGATGCGCTCGTACGGCGAGCTGAGCATGCGGGCCGCCACGATAGGGGTCTCGCTGAGCCTGCGCGGCTCCACGCTGAGCAATCCGCAGGGGCGGCGTGCGCTCAACGCCCCGCAGCTGACCGTGGAGCGCACGCTCTACCTGACCGGGGCCGGGGTCGGCGGCTATCCGTTCGCCACGGGCGCCACTCCCCCGTACGGCATCACCACCACCCCGCAGCACGGCGTCCGCACCCAGGCCTTCGAGTGCCGCGGCGGGGTCCGTCTCGACGACGGCCGCTTCGGCGACGCCGTCGACTTCAGCCAGGCCCGGTTCGTCCTGGAGTCCGACCAGGAGCTGTCGCTGCGCCGCGTCCAGACCCCCGAGCTGCGCTTCCTCGGCGAATGGGTCCAGCGGGGGCGGGTGGTGCTCTCCGGTGCCCGCGTCTCCAACCTGGTCGACCGCTACGCGAGCTGGCCCGGCCCCGGCCATCTGGTGATGGCCGGCTTCTCCTACGAGACGCTGATACCGCTCGGCCACTTCCCCCTGGCCCTGCGCCTGGAGTGGCTGGCGGCGGCCACCCCCGAATACGCCCCCGAGCCGTACGAGCAGCTGGCCGGCGCCCTGCGCGACAGCGGCGAGGACGCCGACGCCCGCGCCGTCCTGCTCGCCAAGCAGCGGCGCCGCCGCGAGACGCTCCCCCCGGCCGGCAAGGCCTGGGGCTACCTGCAGGACTGGACGGTGGCCTACGGCTACCGCCCCGGGCGGGCGGCGGTGTGGATGGCCGTGCTGTGGGCGGCCGCCGCGGTCTACTTCACCTGGCGGCCCGTGCCGCCGCTGAAGGAGGGCGAGGGCCCCGCCTGGAGCCCCGAGCTCTACGCCCTCGACCTGCTCGTCCCCGTCATCGACCTCGGACAGGGCGGCGCCTGGCGGCCCACCGGCGCCACGCAGTGGGTGGTGACCGCGCTCATCCTGCTGGGCTGGGTGCTCGCGACGACCGTGGCGGCCGGGGCGTCGCGCCTGCTGCGCCGGCAGTGAACGCCGGGGCGGCATCGCTGCACAGGCCATTAGGCTTACCGGCTGTGACCACCGCGCGCCTGCCCCTCTTCCCGCTGAACTCGGTGCTGTTCCCTGGGCTCGTCCTGCCCCTGAACGTCTTCGAACAGCGGTACCGCGCGCTGATGCGCGACCTGTCGGCGCTCCCGGAGGAGGAACCGCGCCGCTTCGGCGTCGTCGCCATCCGCGACGGCAGCGAGGTCGCGCCCACGGCGCCCGGGCTGCCCGAGGGCGCCCGCCCCGAGCCCGGCCCCGCCTCCGGTTTCGGCCCCGATCCCCGCAAGGCGTTCCACGCCGTGGGCTGCGTGGCCGACGCGGCGACGATCCGCGAGCGCTCCGACGGCACGTACGAGGTCCTCGCCACCGGCACCACCCGCTTCCGCCTGCTGTCCGTCGACGCCTCCGGCCCCTACCTGACCGGCGAGGTGGAGGACATCGAGGAGGAGCAGGGCGAAGGGGCGGGCGCGCTCGCCTCCGGGGTCGTCCGCGCCTTCCGCGCCTACCAGAAGCGGCTCGCCGGGGCGACCGAGCGCACGCTCGCCGGGCAGAGCGACCTGCCGGGCGAGCCGTCCGTCCTCTCCTACCTGGTCGCCGCCGCGGCGATGCTCGACACCCCCGCCAAGCAGCGGCTCCTGGAGACGCCGGACACGGCCACGCGGCTCGCGCGCGAGCTGAAAATGCTGCGCACCGAGACCGCGGTGATCGCTAAGCTCCCCTCGCTGCCGGCCGTCGACTTCACCCGGCGGCCCACCAACCCCAACTGACCCGACGGGACGGACCCTTGGCACGCAAGGCCGGCAAGCAGCAGGCGGGCTCGACCCCGGCGATCGTCGCCCTGGAGAAGGCGGGGGCCGCCTTCTCCGTGCACTCCTACGCCCACGACCCGGCGGCCCCGTCCTACGGCGAGGAGGCGGCGGAGGCGCTCGGGCGCGATCCCGCGCAGGTCTTCAAGACGCTCGTCGCCGAGGTCGACGGCGCCCTGACCGTGGCCGTCGTGCCCGTCTCCGGCTCGCTCGACCTCAAGGCGCTCGCGGCGGCTGTCGGCGGCAAGCGGGCGGCCATGGCCGACCCGGCGGCCGCCGAGCGCACCACCGGGTACGTACGGGGCGGCATCTCCCCGCTCGGGCAGCGCCGGCGCCTGCGGACCGCGCTGGACGCCTCCGCACGCTCCCACGCGACCATCTGCGTCTCGGCCGGGCGGCGCGGCCTGGAGGTCGAACTCTCCCCCGCGGACCTGGCCGCCCTCACGGACGCGGTGATCGCTCCCATCGCCCGCGCGTGACCCCGCGGGCGCCGGGGGTCTGGACGGCCGCCCGTCCCTCGGCTACGACCGTCAGGAGCGGGCCGCCGCGCGTGCCGCCCGCGACTCGGGAGGGACGCCCATGTCGAAGCGCACCCGCAAGCGCCGCTGGCGCCTGAAGAAGAACCGCGCCAACCACGGCCGCAGGCCGGCGTAGCCGCACGCCCTCACCGGGCCGGGCCGGGAATCCGGCCGGGCCGGGCCCGGCCCGGTACCGCGGGCGGCTGCGGATTCCGCCGGACACTCGCCACCGTGGCCGCTCACCGTCGCGGCGGGAGGGTGGGCAGCGGCCGCCCCGTGCCCGGTGTTTCCGCTCCGGCGGTGCCGGGCCGGCGTCAGGCCGAGGGGCCCGGCTCTTCCGGGACGGACCAGTGCGGTTCCGGTTCCGGGTCGCGGGGGCCGAACAGCGCCGTCAGGAGCAGGTGCACCGCCATCGCCGCCAGCGGCCACGCCAGCAGCGCGCCCTTGGCCGCGAGCTTCAGCGGGGCGTCGAAGACGACACCGCGCCCCGCCGCGCGGGCCGCCGCCACCACGTCCGTCGTCGGGCCGAGCGCGGTGCCCACGCGCCAGGCGATCACCGAGGCGACCAGGGAGCCGGCCGCGAGGCCGATGACCAGCGGGAGGCCCCCGTGGCGGCGGAGCAGGAAGACGACCGCGCCGCTCAGCGCGCCGAACCCGAGCGCGAGCAGCACGAACGTGCCGTCGGCGCCGATCGCCTGCTCCCCCTCGCTGTTCTTGAGGTAGACCGCCTTGCCGTCCGAGATCAGCGGCACGCGCGGCGCCAGCCACACCCACAGCAGCCCGAGCAGCACTCCGGCGACGGCCACCGCCGCGGCGACGACCGCGGCCTGCCGCACCTCGGTGCGGAGCTCCTCCCGGTCGGCGGGGAGAACGGCGGGGCCGTCCTCGGCTGGCTGCTTGCCGGCGGGCGGGTCATGCGGCGTCAGGGGTGCGGTCACCCTGTCATCGTGCCAGGTCGGGGCCGCCGGACCCGCGGCAGTACGGTCCTGGCGCGTCACCGCACGGCCGCCCGGCGGTACGCCCAGGTCGCCGCGGCCAGCGACACGACGCCGACGGCGGCGCACACGCCGAGGTCGGCCGCGACCACGGCCCAGTCGGGGCTGGCGTCGAAGCTGCGGGCCAGCGCCTCCACCCCGTACGTGGAGGGCAGCAGGTCGCGGGCGTAGGCGATGGGCGCGGGCATGTGGGCGGCGGGCAGCACGCCCAGCAGCAGCGCGGCCGACATGCCCAGCTGCCCGCAGAGCGTGGCCAGCTCCTGCCGGGGGGCGAGCAGCCCGAGGGCCGCGCCGAGCCCGGCGAGGGCCGCGCCGGAGAGGGGGATCACCGCGGCGAGCACCCACAGGTGCCCCATCGGCAGGTCGAAGAGCACGCTGCCGACGACCGCGGTGACGGCCGTGCCGGGCACGGTGAAGGAGGCGTACGCGCCGGCCGCGCCGAGGACGACGGCCGCGGGCGGCACCGGCAGCGTGGCGTAGTGGTCGAGGCCGCCGCCGGCGCGCAGCTGCCCGAAGTACTGGGCGAGGAGGTTGAGGGCGACGAAGGCCACGACGAGCACGCTGGAGCCGGCCACGACGGCGCGCGCCTCGTCGCCGCCGTCCACCACTCCGCGCATCATGATCATGATGCCGACGGACTGGAACGTGGCCACGAAGAGCAGCGGGATCCGCGCCACCTTGGCCCGCGAGAGCTGCGCGCGGTACACGGCGGCCAGGGCGGGCAGCAGCTTCGCCCTGGGCGCGAGCGGGGCGGCGTCCTCGCCGCCGGACCGCGGCCGGGAGTCGCTCCCGGTCCGGACCGCCCCGGACACCGCCTCTGCGGATACAGCACTCACCCGGCACAGCTCCTGTTCGGTCGGGTCCGGTGACCCCTTCTCTCCGTCGCCCCCGTCACGCCTTCACCAGCCCGTCCGCGCGGCCGCCGAGCGCCAGGTACACGTCCTCCAGGCTCGGCGTGGTCAGGGTGAAGTCGTCGAGCGCGGCGAAGGCGGGCCCGCCGGTCACGGCGGCGACGGCCGCACGCGCCTCGGCGGGGGCGAGCCGCAGCGTCCAGCGGCGCCCCGCGGCGTGCGCGGCGTCGCGCAGCGCGGCGACCTCGGGGACGTTCAGCGGGGCCTCGTCGCGCCAGACGAGCTCGACGCGGACCTCGTCGCCGACGAGCTCCTTCAGCCCCGCGGGGGTGTCGCAGGCGATGATGCGTCCGCGCTCCAGCACGGCGACGCGGTCGAGGACGGTCTCGGCCTCGATGACGTTGTGGGTGACGAGCAGGACGGTCGCCCCGCGCTCGGCGCGCCGCCGGTCGACGGCGGCCCAGACGGCGCGGCGGGCCACGGGGTCCATGCCGGCGGTGGGTTCGTCGAGGACGAGCACGGGCCGGTCGCCGACGAGGGCTGCGGCGAAGCAGGCCAGCCGGCGCTGGCCGCCGGAGAGCTTCTTCAGCGGGCGGCCGGCGAGGTCCGTGAGGCCCAGCTCCTCGAGGACGGCGTCGCGCTCGGCGCGGGCGGCGCGCAGGGTGAGCCCGCGCAGCCGGCCGGTGGTCTCGGCGGCGAGGGAGACCGTCAGCTCGTCGAGCGCGGTCGACTCCTGGCCGAGGTAGCCGACGAGGCGGGCGGCGCGCTCGGGGTGGCGCACGAGGTCGTGGCCGAGGAGCTCGACGCTGCCCTCGTCGGGCCGGAGCAGGCCGGTCAGCTGGCGCACCAGGGTGGACTTGCCAGCCCCGTTGGGGCCGAGCAGTCCGAAGATCTCACCGCGCCGGACCTCCAGGTCGATGCCGTCGCTGGCGCGCACGGCGGCGGTGCCGGGCGCACCGCGGCGGCCGCGCGCGGCGGGGTAGGTCTTGACCAGGCCGCGCACGGTGCACACCGTGGCGGCTGCCGCCGCCTCTTTCACGCCCGTCCTCACGAGCTATGAGGGTACGCGGTTGGGCTCGCGCCCCGGCCGTTGGGGCGCCCGAAGACGGGGCGTGGTGCCGTCAGTCGCCCACCGGCGCCTTCTCCGCGGCCGTGCGCGTGTCGATTTCGCGCCAGAACCCGGCACGGATCGCATAGCGGTCGTGCTCGTCGATCTGGTCGTCCTTGTGGGCGAGGAGCCCGAACCGGGCGGCGTAGCGGAGCAGCTCGCCGTCGATGCGGTGCGGGATGCGCGGGTACTCGGTGGAGAGGTGCTGCAGGTGGACGGCGTCGGGGAGCCGCTCGGCCCAGCGCCGGGCGAAGACCTGGCCGACCTCGAAGGGGTCGCCGCCGACGGTGGTGATGTCCTCCTCGCGGTCAGCCCAGCGCTGCTCGGCGCTGGTGAGCTGGGCGAGCATCGGCAGGGAGGCGGTTTCGGGGGGCTCGCCGAGCCCGGTGCCGGTGCCGCGCTCGATCCAGCCCTTGTCGGAGGACCAGCGCAGGGTGGCGTTGGCGGCGAGGGCGCCGCCCTGGCCGCCGCCCTGGCCCGGCTGCCCGCCGGGGCCGGACTGGGCCGCGGCGGGCTGGCCGGCGGGGCCGCGGCCGAGGATGGCGAGGTCCTTGGGGGTGGGCACGCCCCGGGCGGCGGGGGTCTCCGGCGCGTCCTGCTCGTCGCGCTCGCCGTCGGCGCCGGGGACCGCGGCGGGCCGGGAGCCGTTGCGCTCGGCGGGGACCGGCTCGGCCTGGCGGGGGGCCGGGGCCGTGCCGGCCGCGGCGGTCTCGGGGAGGGGGGCGGAGAGGATCGCGGCGATCTCGGGGCGGGGCGCGGGCTGCGGGGCGCAGGGCCCGGTGAGCTCCTTGGCGCGGACGGCGCGGGTGATCCACGTGCGGTCGAGGACGCGGCGCTCGTCGGCCTCGGCGACGAGGTCCTCGGACTGGTTGTAGTCGCCGTCGGCGGCCTGGACGGCCCACAGGTGGACGGCGACGCCGTGCTCCTTGGCGGACATCAGACCCGGGAGGAGGTCGCCGTCGCCGGTGACGAGCACGATGTCGGAGCAGGCGCGGTTGCGGGCGAGCTCGGTGAGCTCGGCGTGCATGGCGGCGTCGACGCCCTTCTGCGCCCAGCGGCCGTCGCTGCGGGTCAGGGCCCCCAGCCGGACGGTGACGCGGGGCATGACGCGCAGCCTGCGGTGCTCGGGCTGGGGCACCCGGTCGGGCGCGCCGTCGAACCAGTAGATCCTCAGCAGGGGCTGCTCGGTCTCGGCCTCGGCGCGCTCGCGCAGCCCCTGGATGAGGATCGCGTGGTCGACGGAGATGCGGGACCGGGCGGGCTCGCCGGCCAGCAGGCTCGCGGCGGCGCCCAGCAGGTACCCGGCGTCCACCAGGACGACGCAGCGGTCCACGTTCCACCCTCTTTCTGTGCGTGCAGAAATTGCGGTCGCCCCCCGGCACGGCAAGCAGTGCCCCGGTTCTCCTCGGCTTTCCCTGGAGTCTGCCCGACCGTGCGGGGGTTATCAGTCCGAACTGGATCTTCGGCGTGGCGGATACGCCTTCCCGGCGGTAAGTGCACGGATCACGCACGGTAATTACCCGAAATGCGCCATTCGCCGGTGCGTGCGAGTGTGTTCGGCGGGGGGACACCCCGAGTGGAGGCTGAGCATGGCGAAGAACCGGAAACAGGACAGGAGCCAGCAGCGGGGCAGCGCCGCCGAGCGCGGGCAGCAGCAGGCCAAGAGCTCCTCGATCGAGTCCCAGAGCGAGCAGCGGGCCACGCAGGTCACCCCGGGCGACATGGCCCGCAAGAGCAAGCAGAAGCGCTTCGGGCACAACTGACCGGTGCCCGGACGGCAACCGGCCGATAGGCGACGGCGCTCGGCAGCGCTTTGATGCAGCGAGGGGCGCGCCCGGATCCTCCGGGCGCGCCCCTCGTGCGCGGGTACGGGTTCCGCCGGTGCTCAGCCGGCCAGGCAGGACGGGCCGAGCAGCTGCTTCAGGTCGCCGAAGAGCGCCGGGTCGGGGGTGACCCGGTGCCGGTCCAGGCGCAGGACGGTGGTCTTCCGCGGGCCCTGGAGCTTGATCCGCACCTCGGTGGAGCCGCGGTGGTGGGTGAGCACCTGGCCGAGCCGCTCGACCATCGGCGGGGTGACCTTCACCGTGGGGATGGTGATGATCACGGGGGCGTTGGTGCCCGCGTTGGAGAGGTCGGGGACCATCAGCTCCATGGCCACCAGCCGGGGGATGTCCTCGCGCTTGTCGAGACGGCCCTTGACGAAGACGACGGCGTCCTCGACGAGCTGGGTGGAGACCAGCTGGTAGGTGGCGGGGAAGAACATGCAGTCGATGGATCCGGCCAGGTCCTCGACGCTGGCGATGGCCCAGGCGTTGCCCTGCTTGGTCATCTTGCGCTGCAGGCCGGAGATGATGCCGCCGATGGTGACGATCGCGCCGTCGGCGTGCTCACCGCCGGTGAGCTGGGAGATCCCGGCGTCCGCCTTGTCGTTGAGGACGTGCTCGATGCCGAAGAGCGGGTGGTCGGAGACGTAGAGGCCGAGCATCTCGCGCTCCTGCGCGAGCAGGTAGGCCTTCTCCCACTCGACGTCGGAGAACTCCACGTCCAGCCCGAAGCCGGGGCCGTCGTCGCCGCTGTCGTCGCCCATGCCGCCGAAGAGGTCGAACTGGCCCTCGGCCTCCTTGCGCTTGACCTGGACCACGTTGTCGATCATCGGTTCGTAGTGCGCGGTGAGGCCCTTGCGGGTGTGGCCCATCTCGTCGAAGGCGCCGGCCTTGATCAGTGATTCGACGGTGCGCTTGTTGCAGACGACGGCCTCGACCTTGTCGAGGAAGTCGGGGAAGGAGGCGTACTTCCCCTTGGCCTTGCGGCAGCGGATGATCGAGTCGACCACGTTCTGTCCGACGTTGCGGACGGCGGTGAGGCCGAAGAGGATCACGTCGTCGCCCTGGGCGGCGAAGTTGGCCTCGGACTCGTTGACGTTCGGCGGGAGCACCTTGATGCCCATGCGCCGGCACTCGTTCAGGTAGATCGCCGACTTGTCCTTGTCGTCGCGCACGGAGGTGAGCAGCGCGGACATGTACTCGGCGGGGTAGTTCGCCTTGAGGTAGGCGGTCCAGTACGAGACGAGGCCGTAGGCGGCGGAGTGGGCCTTGTTGAAGGCGTAGCCGGCGAAGGGGACCAGCACGTCCCACAGGGCCTGGATGGCCTCGTCGGAGAAGCCCTTCTTCTGCGCGCCTTCCTTGAAGAAGACGAAGTTCTTCGCCAGCTCGTCGGGCTTCTTCTTGCCCATGACGCGGCGGAGGATGTCGGCCTCGCCGAGCGAGTACCCGGCGACGATCTGCGCCGCCTTCTGCACCTGCTCCTGGTAGACGATCAGACCGTAGGTGACACCGAGAACCTCTTCGAGGGGCTCCTTCAGCTCCGGGTGGATCGGGGTGATCTCCTGCTGCCCGTTCTTGCGCAGCGCGTAGTTCGTGTGCGAGTTCATGCCCATCGGGCCCGGCCGGTACAGGGCGGACACGGCGGAGATGTCTTCGAAGTTGTCGGGCTTCATCAGCCGCAGGAGGGACCGCATGGGCCCGCCGTCGAACTGGAAGACGCCGAGGGTGTCGCCGCGCTGGAGCAGCTCGAAGGTCGTGGGGTCGTCGAGCGGGAGGGCCAGGAGATCGATGTCGATCCCCTTGTTGGCCTTCACCATCTTGACGGCGTCGTCCATGATCGTGAGGTTGCGCAGGCCCAGGAAGTCCATCTTCAGCAGGCCGAGCGACTCACAGCTCGGGTAGTCCCACTGGGTGATGGTCACGCCGTCGGTGTGCCGCACCCAGACCGGGACGTGGTCGGTGATCGTCTCGCTGGACATGATCACGCCGGCCGCGTGCACACCCATCTGCCGGACCAGGCCCTCGACGCCGCGCGCGGTGTCGATGACCTTCTTGACGTCCGGCTCGTTCTCGTACATCCCGCGGATCTCGCCGGCCTCGCTGTAGCGCGGGTGCTGCGGGTCGAGGATGCCGGAGAGGGGGATGCCCTTGCCGAGGACGTCCGCGGGCATCGCCTTGGTGAGGCGGTCGCCCATCGCGTACGGATAGCCGAGGACGCGGGCGGAGTCCTTGATCGCGTTCTTGGCCTTGATGGTGCCGTAGGTGCCGATCATGGCAACCTTGTCGGCGCCGTACTTCTCCGTGACGTACCGGATCACCTCGGCGCGCCGGCGCTCGTCGAAGTCGATGTCGACATCGGGCATGGAGATGCGCTCGGGGTTGAGGAACCGCTCGAAGATCAGGCCGTGCGGGATCGGGTCGAGGTCGGTGATGCCCATGGCGTACGCGACGATCGAGCCGGCCGCGGAGCCTCGGCCGGGGCCGACCGCGATGCCCTGGTTCTTCGCCCACATGATGAAGTCGGCGACCACGAGGAAGTAGCCCGGGAAGCCCATCGAGATGATCGTGTCCATCTCGTACTCGACCTGCTTCATGCGGTCTTCGGGGATGCCGCCGGGGAAGCGGCGGTGCATGCCCCGCATGGTCTCCTCGCGGAACCAGGTGACCTCGGTGTAGCCGTCGGGGATGTCGAACTTGGGCATCAGGTTCCGGAACTGGAACATGCCCTCGGTGTCGATCTGGTCGGCGACCAGGCGGGTGTTGGCGCAGCCCTCCTGCCAGGCGTCCGAGGAGTCGATGGCGTACATCTCGTCCGTGGACTTCAGGTAGTAGCCCGAGCCGTCGAAGCGGAAGCGGTCGGGGTCGGAGAGGTTCTTGCCGGTCTGGATGCACAGGAGGGCGTCGTGCGCCTCGGCCTCGTGCGCGTAGGTGTAGTGCGAGTCGTTGGTGACCAGGGGCGGGATGCCGAGCTTCTTGCCGATCTCCAGCAGGCCGTCGCGGACGCGGCGCTCGATCTCGATGCCGTGGTCCATCAGCTCCAGGAAGTACCGGTCCTTGCCGAAGATGTCCTGGTACTCGGAGGCGGACTTCAGGGCCTCGTCGAACTGGCCGAGGCGCAGCCGGGTCTGCAGCTCGCCGGAGGGGCAGCCGGTGGAGGCGATCAGGCCCTCGGACCACTGGCTGATGGTCTCCTTGTCCATGCGGGGCCACTTGGTCAGCCAGCCCTCGGCGTAGGCGTCGGAGGACAGCCGGAAGAGGTTGTGCAGGCCGGTGGCGTTCGCCGCCCAGATCGTCTTGTGCGTGTAACCGCCCGAGCCCGAGACGTCGTCCCGCTTCTGGTGCGGCTGGCCCCACTGGATCCTGCGCTTGTTGCGCCGGGACTCGGGGGCGACGTAGGCCTCGATGCCGATGATCGGGATGATCCCGGCCTTCTGGGCGGAATGGTAGAAGTCGTACGCGCCGTGCAGGTTGCCGTGGTCGGACATGGCGATGTGTGTCATGCCCATCTCATTGCAGGCATTGAACATGTCCTTGAGCCGCGCGGCACCGTCCAGCAGGGAGTACTGGGTGTGGACGTGCAGGTGCGTGAAGGGCGGCTTCGTGGCCACGGTGGGAGACCTCCGGCGGTGGTGGCTGCGGGTCGGGCGGGACAGTTTTGAAGGTTACCGGCCCCCACCGACAGCCGCGGGCACGCGCCGGTAGCCTCACGCGTTGAGCACCACAGCACTGATGTTCGCTCCATGCCCCACCCCAGGAGGACCCCGCGATGGCGACCGAGCACGACCGGGCCGCGCAGCGCGGCGAGGAGATCCTCGCCGTTTTCGACACCGCCTTCGGCGAGCTGCTCGCGGCCGACCCCGCCGCCTTCCGCGTGAAGTTCCGGAAGATGGCGGCCTCCGCCTTCGCCTTCTACCGGGGCACGGCCTGCCTCTTCTACCGGGACCTGGCCGCGGAGGCGCCCGACGGCGCCGCCGGGCCGTACCTGGACGAGCGCACGAGCCGGGTGTGGATCCACGGCGACCTGCACGCCGAGAACTTCGGCACGTACATGGACGCGGGCGGCCGCCTGGTCTTCAACGTCAACGACTTCGACGAGGCCTACGTCGGCCCCTTCACCTGGGACCTCAAGCGCTTCGCCGCCTCCGTCGCCCTGATCGGCTACACCAAGGCCCTCAGCGACGAGATGATCACCGACCTGGTGCGGACCTACGCCGCCGCCTACCGCGAGCGCATCCACGCCCTGGCCACCGGCTCCGCGGAGGACGGCCACACGCCCTTCACCCTCGACACCGCCGACGGCCCGCTGCTCGGCGCCCTGCGCGAGGCCCGCTCGATGACGCGCTTCGGGCTGCTCGCCTCCATGACGGAGATCCGGGACTTCGACCGCCGCTTCGCCTCCGACGGCGGCGCCGTCGAGCTGGACGCGGCCACGCGCTACAAGATCCTCGCGGCCTTCGACGGCTACCTGGAGACCCTCCCGGACACGAGCCTCGCCCGCCCCGACTCCTACCGGGTCAAGGACGTCGTCGGCCGCCGCGGCATCGGGATCGGCAGCGCCGGCCTGCCCTCGTACAACATCCTCCTGGAGGGCAACAGCGACGCCCTGGAGAACGACGTCGTCATCTACATGAAGCAGGCGCAGACCCCGGCGGTCTCCCGGCACATCGCCGACCGCGCCGTGCGCGACTACTTCCGGCACGAGGGCCACCGCACGGTGATCTCCCAGCGCGCGCTGCAGGCCCACGCCGACCCGTGGCTGGGCTGGACCGAGCTGAACGGCACCGGGCAGCTGGTGGCCGAGGTCTCGCCGTACGCGGTCGACCTGGACTGGTCGGACATCGACGACCCGGCCGAGATCGCGGCCGTCGTCGCCGACCTGGGCCGCGCCACGGCCGCCATGCACGCCGCGGCGGACGACCAGAGCGGCCACTCCCTGGTGCCCTTCTCCACCGAGCGGGCCATCGACGCCGTGATCGCCGCCGACGAGGAGGGCTTCGCGGAGCTCCTGACCGGCTTCGCCCACTCCTACGGGGCCCGGGCCCGCGCGGACCACCAGATCTTCGTGGACCTCTTCCGCAACGGCCGCATCCCCGGCCTCTAGGGCCGCCCGCGGGCCCGGCTCCGGGGCCGCCTTTAGTCACGGTTTACGGCGGGTCGTGCCAGACTCGTTCCCCATGGACATATCGGCGGCACGGCTGCGGGCACTGCGCGCGGCGCTGTTCACAGCGCTGTGCGTGACGCTGTCCGCGGGCTCCCACGTGCTGCTGTCCGGCACCGGCCTGCCCCTGGCGACGGTCGCGGTGACCGCGGCCGCCGTGTTCGCGCTCGCGTACGCCCTGGCGGGCCGCGAGCGCGGCTTCACGCGGATCGCCGCGCTGTTCGTCCCGCTGGAGCTGGCCTCCGACGCCCTCTTCTCCGCCGGCCAGGAGAGCTGCTACGGCGCGGGCGGGCACGCCGTGCCGGGTGCGCTGACCGCCCTGTGCGGCGGTGGCACCGTCGGCGGGCCCTTCGCCCCCGCGCCGGGCCCGGACACCGCCGCCTGGCTGCTGCTCGCCGCCCACGTCGCCGTCGGCCTCCTGGCCGCCGCGTGGCTGCGGCTCGGCGAGGCGGCACTGGTCAGGCTGCTGGGCACGCTCGCCGGGGCGGCCCTGCGCCGCCTGCTGCCGGCCCTGGCCGCGGTCACCGCGGGCGGGCCGCACCGGGCCGCGCCCGTACGGGCCGCCGGCCCCGCCCGCGGGGCACCGGCCCTCCCCCTCCTCGTGCACTCCGTCGTCCGCCGTGGACCGCCGCCCGGGCCCGCCCCCGCCTGAGCACGAGCACCACGCACCACGCACGACCGAGCACGGAGAGCATGACCATGAGCAAGCGCAACAACTGGGAGAACAAGCAGTCCGCACGCGAGCGGCTGCGCGCCGAGCGCGAGCGCCAGGCCAAGAAGGACAGGACGCGCCGCCAGCTCGTCGTCGGCGGAGCCGTCGTCGCGGTCCTGGCCGTCGGCGCGGGCATCGTCGTGGCCGTCTCCCAGCTGGGCAAGGACGGCAAGAGCGGGCTGAACGCGGCGTGGGAGGCCGCGTCCAAGAAGGAGCTCGTCAAGCCCGCCAACACGGCCGGCGACAAGGGCACCGAGGTCCTGATCGGCGACAAGAACGCCAAGCACACCCTGGACCTCTACCAGGACATGCGCTGCCCGATCTGCTCGGTCTTCGAGCAGAGCGTCGGCGACACCATCGACAAGGACGTCAAGGACGGCAAGTACAAGGTCTCGTACCACGTCGCCACGTTCCTCGACCGCAACTTCGGCGGCAGCGGCTCCAAGAACGCCCTCAGCGCGCTGGGCGCCGCCCTCAACGTCAGCCCCGAGGCCTTCAGCGCCTACAACAAGGCCCTCTACTCCAAGGCCAACCACCCCGAGGAGACGAAGGACGAGTACGCCAAGGACGACGTCCTGCTGAAGGTCGCCAACGAGGTCCCGGCGCTCAAGGGCAACAAGGACTTCGAGAAGAACGTCAAGGACGGCACCTTCGACAAGTGGGCGCTGACGGTGTCCGACGAGTTCGACAAGGCCAAGGACGTCACCGGCACGCCGACCCTCAAGCTCAACGGCAAGAAGCTGACGGCGGAGGACGGCAAGAACGTCCCGATCACCCCCGAGCAGTACACCAAGGCCGTCGACGCGGCCCTGAAGTCCTGACGGTCCTCCCGTCCTGGTTTCGGCCCGGGTTTCCCGCCCGGGTTCCCGTCCCCTCCGGCGGCGTCCAGCGATGCCGAATCTTGACACGACACTTAACGGCTGCCGTGGCAGACTTCGGCCTCATGGAGGGGACGGGAGTTCGACTGAGGGCGCTGCGCGCGGCGCTCTTCACGGCGCTCTGTGTCACGCTGTCCGCCGCTTCGCACGTCCTGCTCTCCCGTACGCCCCTTCCCGCCGCCACGGTCGCCGTGCTGGCGGCGGTGTTCTTCGCCGTCGCCTACGCCCTCGCGGGCCGCGAGCGCGGCTTCGGGTCCATCGCCGCGCTGATGGTCCCGCTGGAGCTCACGGCGGACACGGTGTTCACGGTCGGCCAGCACGCCTGTTACGGGCGGGCCGGCGGGCCCGTCGCGGGCCCCCTGCACTCCCTGGGCCTCGACCTCGCCTGCCGCGGCGAGGTCGGCACCCCGCTGGCCCGCATGGCCGCCGAGGGCGACGCCGGGCCGGTCGCCGGCTCCGCGCTGCCCTGGCTGGTGCTCGCCGGCCATGTCGCGGTGGGCCTGCTGGCCGCCGCCTGGCTGCGCCGCGGCGAGGCCGCCCTGGCCCAGCTGCTGCGCACGGCCGCCGCCTTCGCCTTCGGCCCCCTGCTCCTGGCCGCCGCCTCCCCCGCGGCGCCCGCCTCCCCGGGCGCGCGCGTGCGCCCCGCGCGCCGCACGCTCCGTGCGCGCGGCCTCCCCCTCCTCGTCCACTCCGTCGTACGGCGCGGACCGCCCCTCGCTCCGGCAACTGCCTGAGCCCGGCGATCCCTCCCCTTCCGTACGTCCACACCGGAGAAGACATCATGAGCAACCGCAACAGCCACCAGAACAAGCAGGCCGCCCGCGAGCGGCTGCGCGCCGAGCGCGAGCGCCAGGCCCGCCGGGACAAGACGCGCCGTCAGCTCGTCGTCGCCGGCGCCATCGTCGTCGTCCTCGCGATAGCCGGCGGCGTCGGCTACGCCGTCACCAACATGAACGACAGCAAGGACGGCGCGAGCAGCTGGGCGGGCGACAAGACCCTGGTCAAGCCCGCCAACACCACCGGCGAGAACGGCAACGAGATCGTCCTCGGCGACGCCAAGGCCAAGGAGACCCTCACGGTCTACGAGGACCCGCGCTGCCCGTCCTGCGCCGCCTTCGAGAACGAGTCCGGCGCCCAGCTGCGCCAGGACGTCAAGGACGGCCGCTACAAGGTCCGGTTCGTCATGGTGAACTTCATCGACGACCTGGCCAAGGGCACCGGTTCGAAGAACGCCGTCAGCGCCCTCGGCGCCGCGCTCAACGTCAGCCCGGACGCCTTCGTCGCGTACAAGGAAGCGCTCTACTCCCCGAAGAACCACCCCGACGAGCGCGACGACGCCTTCGCCAAGGACTCCCGCCTGATCGAGATCGCCCAGCAGGTCCCGGCCCTGAAGGGCAACAAGGACTTCGAGAAGGCCGTCAACGAGGGCACCTACGACAAGTGGGCCGTCGAGATGGGCACGCTGTTCGAGAAGAACAAGATCGGCGGCACCCCGGCCCTGCTCCACGGCGACAAGCAGCTGAAGGGCCCGAACGGCAACCCGCCGATGGCCAAGGAGTCCTTCATCGCGGCGATCGACAAGGAATTCGGCCCGAAGAAGTAGTGACAGGGCGGTGAGGGGCGGACGAACTGTCAGGTTTCGTCCGCCCCGCGGCTTACCGGGCAGTAAGGTGATGGTCTGTGACCATTGACTCCTGCATATCGCGCCGCACCGCCGTCACGGCCGTCGCCGGCGCCGCGACCGTCGCCCTCCTGCCGCTGGCCGCAGCCGCTCCGGCGCACGCCGCGGACCCTCCCGTCTTCCTGCACGGCGTCGCCTCGGGCGACCCGCTGCCCGACGGCGTCCTGCTGTGGACGCGCGTCACGCCCTCCCCCGACGCCGTGCCCGGCTCGGGCCGCGGCGCGGACGTGGAGGTCGCCTGGGAGGTCGCCGAGGACGAGGCGTTCGGCAAGGTCGTCGCCCGCGGCACGGTCACCGCGACGGCCGCGAGCGACCACACCGTCAAGGCGGACGTCCGCGGCCTGCGCCCGGCCACCGGCTACTGGTTCCGCTTCACCGCCGGCGGCGCGCACTCCCCCGCCGCCCGCACCCGTACGGCACCCGCGGCGGGCGCGGCCGTCGCCGGCATCCGCTTCGGCGTCGTCTCCTGCGCCAACTGGGAGTCCGGTCACTTCGCCGCCTACCGCCACCTCGCGGACCGCCGCGACCTGGACGCGGTCCTGCACCTGGGCGACTACATCTACGAGTACGCCTCGGGCATCTACCCGCCCGCGAAGCAGGTCGTCCGCCCGCACGCGCCGGCGCACGAGATCGTCACCCTCGCCGACTACCGCACCCGGCACGGCCGCTACAAGACGGACCCCGATCTGCAGGCCCTCCACCGGACCCACCCCTTCGTGGCCATCTGGGACGACCACGAGTTCGCCAACGACACCTGGACGGGCGGGGCCGAGAACCACACCCCCGGCGCCGAGGGCGAGTGGGCCGCGCGCATGGCGGCCGCCAAGCAGGCCTACTTCGAGTGGATGCCGGTGCGCCCCTCCACCGAGGGCACCACGTACCGCCGCCTGCGCTTCGGCAACCTCGCCGACCTGCACCTGCTGGACCTCAGATCCTTCCGGTCGCAGCAGGTCAAGCCGGGCAACGGCAAGGTCGACGACCCCGAGCGCACGATCACCGGGCGCGCCCAGCTCGACTGGCTGAAGGCCGGGCTCGCCTCCTCCGACACCACCTGGCGCCTCGTCGGCAACCCGGTGATGATCTCCCCGTTCGCCTTCGGCGCCCTGCCCGCCCACCTGCTGGAGCCGCTCGCCAAGCTGCTGGGCCTGCCGGCCGGCGGCATAGCCGTCAGCACCGACCAGTGGGACGGCTACACCGACGACCGGCGCGAGCTCCTCGGCCACCTCGGCGACCGCGGGATCCGCAACACCGTCTTCCTGACCGGTGACATCCACATGGCCTGGGCCAACGACGTGCCCAAGAAGGCCGCCACGTACCCGCTGTCGCCGTCCGTCGCCACCGAGTTCGTCGTCACGTCGGTGAGCTCCGACAACCTGGACGACCTCCTGGGCGTGGCCCCGCACACCGTCTCGCTCGCCGCCGTCACCGCCATCAAGGCCGCCAACCGGCACGCGAAGTGGATCGACATGGACTCCCACGGCTACGGGGTCCTCGACATCACCCCCGAGCAGGCGCAGATGGACTACTACGTCCTCTCCGACAAGACCGACCCCAAGGCGACGACCGAGTGGAGCCGGTCGTACCGGACGCGCTCGGGCACGCAGCAGGTCGAGCGGGTGAAGACGCCGGTACGGTGATCCGCGCCCGGCGCCCGGCGCCCGGCGGCCCCTAGCCGCCGATCTCCTCCAGGAAGGCCAGCGCGACGCGCCAGGTCGTCTCCGCGGCCTCCTCGTCGTAGTCCGCGAGGTCCGGGTCCGTGAACAGGTGCCCCGCCCCGGGGTACCTGTGGACCTCGACGTCCGCGCCGGCCCGGCCCATGCGCAGGTACCAGGCGTTGAGCCAGTCGTGCGGCTCGAAGGGGTCCGGGTCGGCGACGTGCAGCTGGACGGGCAGCTCGTCCACAGCGGCGTCGTCGGCCAGGTCCGAGGTGCCGTGCAGGAGGAGCAGGCCGCGCGCCTTCTCGTCGCCCAGCGCCAGGTTCTGCGCGATCGAGCCGCCGAGCGAGAAGCCGGCGTAGACCAGGCCCCGGTCCGACAGCGGCGCCACCGCGGTGACGGCGCGGCGCAGCAGCTCCTCGCGGCCGATCTCGTCCTTGACGGCCATGCCGTCCTCCACCGTGTCCGCGGTCCGGCCCTCGTAGAGGTCCGGGACGTGGACCTCGTGCCCGGCGGCGCGCAGGCGCTCGGCGGCGGCGTGCACGGCCGGCCTCAGGCCGTAGGCCGAATGAAAAAGGACAATCGTGGTAGAGGACGCCACTGGAGTCACTTCCTAACAGGTGGATCGCGTGCCTCCCATCGTGCCAGCTACGGTCGGGAGCGAGCGCCACCCGGTGAGTGCCCCGCAGCAGCCGGCCGGAAGGAGCCGAGGTGTCCATGGAGGGCGTACTGCGTCCGCTGTCCGTCGTCGGCGGAGCGTTGATCGTCACCCTGGCCGTGGGATGGGCGGCCGACCACGTCCTGCGCAGAATCGACGAGCGGCACCCCGAGACGCCCCTGTGGGACCTGCTGCGCCGGTGCCGGCTCCCGCTCCAGGTCGTGCTGTGCACGGCGCTGCTGCGCGGCAGCTTCCGCTCGGCCGGCGTCCTGCCGGACCACGAGGAGGTGACCGGCCAGGTCCTGACGCTCGTGCTGATCGGCGCGTGCGCGTGGCTGGTGGTGCGGGTCGCCGTCGCCATAGTGGAGGCCGCCTACGCGCGCTACGCGGCGCGCGCCGCGGACGCGGCCCGGGTGCGCCGGGTACGGACCCAGGTGACGCTCATCCGGCGGATCGTCACGGCCGTCGTGTGCGTGGTCGCGGCGGCGTCGATGCTGCTCACCTTTCCGGCCATGCGGGCCGCCGGGGTGTCCGTGCTGGCCTCGGCCGGTCTGCTCGGCATCGTCGCCGGTGTGGCGGCCCAGTCCACGCTCGCCAACCTCTTCGCCGGACTGCAGATCGCCTTCGGCGACGTGGTGCGCATCGGGGACACGGTCGTCGTGGACGGCGAGTGGGGCCGGGTCGAGGAGATCACGCTCACCTATCTGGTGGTGACCACCTGGGACGAACGGCGCATCACCATGCCGGTGTCCTACTTCACCAGCCGCCCCTTCGAGAACTGGTCCCGCAGCAACCCCCGGATGACCGGCACGGTCTTCTTCCACCTGGACCACTCCACGCCCATAGACCTCATGCGGGAGCGGCTGCACGGCATCCTCAAGGAGCTGCCGGAGTGGGACGGGCGGTCCTGGAGCCTGGTGATCACCGACACGACCCCGACGACGATCCAGGTGCGGGCGCTGGTGACGGCGAAGGACGCCGACGACATCTGGACGCTGCGGTGCGTGGTGCGGGAGCAGCTGATCGAGTGGCTGCGGCGGGAACACCCGTACGCCCTGCCGCGCATCAACACGGCCCCGGCCCCCGGCCTGGAACAGGCCCCGGACCGCCGCCAGGCCCCACCGACATCGGAGGACATCGGCCCGGGCCCCGGCACGACGTAGGCTCCGCCCGGGTTCCGGGACCCCCGGCGGTCAGCCTCCCCTGAGGCTGCGGACGTCCAGGTGGCGCAGGACGCGGTCCACCACCTCCGGGTCCGCGCCCGGTTCGCTGCGGGCCGCCAGGACCTCGCGGCGGGCGGCCGAGAGCATCTCGGCCTGGATGCGCTGGGTCACCCGGATCCTCTCCACCCGCTGCGCGTGCGCCTCGCGGCGCTCCTCGTCGACCATGTCGGGGCTGATGCGGGCGCCGACGTCGTACGCGCGCCGCGTGAGCTGCTCGACCATGTCGTCGGGGAGCTCCTCGGTCTCCTGGATCTCCTTCAGCCGCCGCTTGGCGGCCTTCGCGGCGCGCACGGCGAGGCGGCGGGCCAGCTCCCGCTCGGCGTCGGCGTCGGACTGCACGCCGAGCCGCCGCACGAGCCACGGCAGGGTGAGGCCCTGCAGGACGAGCGTGGCGAGGATGACGGCGAAGGCGACGAAGACGATCTCGTCGCGGGCGGGGAAGGGCGTCTTGTCGTCCTGGGCGTGCGGGATGGCGAGGGCGAGCGCGACGGAGGCGACGCCGCGCATCCCGGACCACCACATCACGACCGTCTCGCGCCAGCTGAGGGGGACGTCCTCGTCGATGTCCCGCCGGCTGTGCAGCTGTTTGGCCAGCCACGCGGCGGGCAGCAGCCACAGCAGCCGTACGCCGACGACGACCGCGACGACGACGGCGCCGATGCCCAGCATCTCGCTCCACCGGCCGGAGGCGGTCCGCAGGACGTGGTGGAGTTCGAGGCCGATGAGGCCGAAGGCGACGCCGGTGACGAGGGTGTCGACGACTTCCCAGAAGGAGTGCCGGGCGAGCCGGCCGAGCACGTCGTCGGCGTCACCGGCGTACTCGGCGAGGAAGAGCCCGGTGACGAGCACGGCGAGCACGCCGGAGCCCTTGAACTCCTCGGCGAGGACGTAGGAGACGAAGGGGACGAGCAGGGTGAGGCCGATCTGGAGGGTCGCGTCCCCGAGGACGTCCATGAGCTTCTTGGCCGCCCAGCCGAGCGCGAGCCCGACCGCGAGGGCCACCACGGCGGACAGCACGAACTCGCCCGCGGCCTTCGGGGCGGAGAAGCTGCCGCTGACGGCCGCCGCGATGGCCACGTGGTAGAGCACGATGGCCGTCACGTCGTTGAAGAGCCCCTCGCCCTCCAGGATGGAGATCAGGCGGCGCGGCAGCCCGAGCGAGCCCGCGACGGCCGTCGCGGCGACCGGGTCGGGCGGGGCGACGAGGGCGCCGAGAGCGACGGCCGCGGCGAGGGAGATGCCGGGCACGATCGCGTCGGCGACGGCGGCGACGGCCGCGGTCGTCACGAACACCAGGGCGACCGCGAGCAGCAGGATGGGCCGGACGTTGGCCTGGAACTGCCGCCAGGACGTGCGCTGCACGGACGCGTAGAGCAGGGGCGGCAGCACCAGCGGGAGGATGAACTCCGGCGGCATCTCCACGTTGGGCACGAAGGGCAGCAGCGCGAGGACGATGCCGCCCAGCGTCATCAGGACGGGGGCCGGCAGGCTCAGGCGGTCCGCGACGGGCACCATGACCAGCGACCCGATGAGCAGCACGAACAGCAGGGCGAGCTGGTCCACGGACGTCCTCCGGGCGGAGCGGGAAGTCGATCGTTTCCCCAGCCTGCCACGAACCGGATGAACCCGGATCTTCCGGAGATTCCGGACGGAGTCAGCGCGTGCCGCTCACAGCGCCTTCGTCATCGCGCGGTGCGGTATGCCGCTGCCCTCGTCGAACTCGGGCCCGTGGGCCGCATAGCCGAGCCGCTCGTAGAAGCCGAGGGCGTGCGTCTGGGCCTCCAGGTAGACCCGGGCCAGGCCCAGCCGGCGGGCCTCCGCCTCCACGGCCAGGACGAGCTCGGCGCCCAGGCCCGTGCCGCGCGCCGCACGGGAGACGGCGAGCCGGCCGAGGACGGCCGTGACGTCGTCCTCGACGCCCGCGTGGCCGTACTTCTTCCGGGCCGGGGCGCCGTGCAGGAAGCGGACCGTGCCGACGGGGCCGGCCGGGCCGGTGGCCAGGAGGTGGACGGCGTGGACGTCGTACGCGTCCATCTCCTCGGCCTCGGGGATGCGCTGCTCGCCCACGAAGACCTCACGGCGCACGGCGTGGCAGCCGGGCAGCCCGTCGGGGCCGACGACGCGGACCGTGATCCCCTGCGCGGCGCCCACGGCGCTCAGGAGCTCTCGGCGCGCACCGTGTCCAGCGCGCGCTGGAGGTCCTCGGGGTAGGAGCTCTCGAACTCGACCCAGCGGCCGTCCTCGGGGTGCTCGAAGCCGAGCCGCACGGCGTGCAGCCACTGGCGGGTGAGCTTGAGGCGCTTGGCGAGGGTCGGGTCGGCGCCGTAGGTGAGGTCGCCGACGCAGGGGTGACGGTGGGCGGCCATGTGCACGCGGATCTGGTGCGTGCGGCCGGTCTCCAGCTTCACGTCCAGCAGGCTGGCCGCGCGGAACGCCTCGATCAGGTCGTAGTGGGTGACCGAGGGCTTGCCCTCGGCGGTGACGGCCCACTTGTAGTCGTGGTTGGGGTGGCGGCCGATGGGGGCGTCGATGGTGCCGCTCATCGGATCGGGGTGCCCCTGGACCAGCGTGTGGTACCGCTTGTCGACCGTGCGCTCGCGGAACTGCTGCTTGAGCAGGGTGTAGGCGCGCTCGGACTTGGCGACGACCATCAGGCCGGAGGTGCCGACGTCCAGGCGGTGCACGATGCCCTGGCGCTCGGCGGCGCCGGAGGTGGAGATGCGGTAGCCCGCGGCGGCCAGGCCGCCGATGACCGTCGGGCCCGTCCAGCCGGGGCTGGGGTGGGCCGCCACGCCGACCGGCTTGACGATCACGACGATGTCGTCGTCGTCATGGACGATCTCCATGCCCTCGACGGGCTCGGCGACGATCTGCACCGGCGCGGGCGCGGCGGGCATCTCGACCTCCAGCCAGGCCCCGCCGGTCACGCGGTCGGACTTCCCGGCCACCGCCCCGTCCAGCTGGACCTTGCCCGCGGCCGCCAGCTCGGCCGCCTTGGTGCGGGAAAAGCCGAACATACGGGCGATGGCGGCGTCGACGCGCTCGCCCTCCAGGCCGTCGGGTACGGGCAGGGCGCGGATCTCGGGAATGGTGCTCACCCGTCGAGTATGACGGACGGGTGCGACACCCCCGCCCCGGGCTCAGTCCTGGTGGACCGTGCCGTCCGGGTCCAGACCGCGGAAGGACAGGATCACGATCAGGAAGCCGCCGCAGACGATCGCGGAGTCCGCGAGGTTGAAGACCGCGAAGTGCGCGGGCGCGATGAAGTCGACGACACCGCCCTCGAAGCCGCCCGGGGCACGGAACAGGCGGTCCGTGAGGTTGCCCAGCGCGCCGCCGAGCAGCAGGCCCAGCGCGATCGCCCACGGCAGGCTGTAGAGCTTGCGGGCGATCCGCGCGATCACCACGATCACGGCGGAGGCGATCACCGTGAAGACGATCGTCATCGCCTCGCCGATGCCGAAGGCGGCACCGCGGTTGCGGACCACCTCCAGCTGCAGCCAGGTGCCGAACACCTCGATCGGGTCGTGGTGCTCCAGCTTCGCGACCACGAACAGCTTGCTGCCGAGGTCCAGCAGATAGGCGAAGGCGGCCACCGCCAGGAGTACCCCGATGCGCCGCCCGCCCTTGGCCGCGGTCGGTCCCGCGGCCTCCGGCGTGCCGGTGGTGGTCTGTTCCGCCTCTGTCACGTGAGTCCTTCGACGTCGTCCAGGTCGCCAGGGCCTGCCTGACTGAGGACGAGGGTACGGCACGCCCGTGCGACGGGGTCAGCGGCGTTCCTGGCGTTGTTTGCACTCCACGCACAGGGTCGCCCGCGGGAACGCCTGCATGCGGGCCTTGCCGATGGGCTTCCCGCAGTTCTCGCAGAGGCCGTACGTGCCCGCGTCGAGCCGTTCCAGCGCCCGCTCGGTCTGGTCCAGCATCTCCCGGGCGTTGGCCGCCAGGGCCAGCTCGTGCTCCCGGGTGATGTTCTTGGTGCCGGTGTCGGCCTGGTCGTCGCCCGCGCCGTCGCCCGAGTCCCGCATCAAGCCGGTGATCGCCTCCTCCGAGTGGGCGATCTCCGCCCGCAGCCGCAGCACCTCGCTCTGCAGCTCCGTCCGGGCCTCGGCCACCTCGCCCGGCGACCAGGGCTCCTCCCCCGGCCGCACGGCCAGCTCGCCGGGCTCCGCGGGTCCCGTACGGGCCCCCGGCACCTTCCCGGCGGCCCGGGTCCCGTCCATCGTCTTCTTCGCAGCCACCGTCCTGGCTCCCGTCTTCTTCGCGGGCACCGCCCTCTGGGCAGGTGCGGCCTTCTCGGTGGGGGCGGTCTTCCCGGCGGAGCCCGCCCCCGTGTCAGAACCCGCGCCGCCACCGCCTGCGGCACGCTTGCCGGCCGCCCCGGTGGCGCTCGCCTCGGCGGGCACCGCGGCCTTGCCTGCGGCACGCCCGGCGGCCGCCCGGGTGGCGCTCGCCCGGGCAGGCGCCCCGGCAGATGCCGCCTCCTTCTTCGCAACGGCCTTCTTGGCCGAAGCCGTCCCCTTCTTGGCGGCCGCCTTCTTGGTGGCCGCCTTCTTGGCAGCTGCCTTCTTGGCGGCCGCCGGCGGAGCCGTGGCGGCTTTCCCGGCGGCAGCCTTCTTGGCCGGGGCAGCCTTCTTGGCCGGGGCGGCCTTCTCCACCGCCGTGGACGCCTTCTTCGCCACGGCCGCCTTCTTCGCCGCGGTCCCGACCGGATCGGCGGCCTTCGCCGCCTTGCCCGCCGACGGCGCCTTCTCCGCAGCCTTCCCGGCGGCCTTCGCCGCCTTCCCGGCCGCGGGCGACGCGTTCTTGGCCGCGCCCGGCGACCGCGACGTCTTCTTCGCCGGGGCGGCCGCCTTCGTGGCCTTGCGCGCCGACGGCGCCTTCTTCGTCGCGGTCCCGCCGCCCGTGGCGGCCTTCGCGGAAGCGGCACCCCCGTCCGCGTCCGCCGCCGCTCTCTTCGCCACCATGACCGCGGCCCCTTCACATTTTATGATCTTGCGCGCGAATCGTGCCGGAACGATAAAACTCCACCGGGCACGCGGCAACGGGGCACGCCGGTCTCCTCCGTTGTGCCCCGCCCCCGGCCCTGTAATCGGACTGCGCCCGTCCCCCGCCCGGCCCCGGCCGAAACCGGTGGGCCGCGTCCGGTCCGGCCCCGTACACTGGGGCGCAGCGAAAGGCGTGGAAGGGACGAGTAGCGCCGCACGCAGCCTGTAGCGACCCGGGGACGGTGGGAGCCCGGGGGCGTGCGCGGTGTGAAGATCACCCCTGAGCCGCCGGAAGAACGCCCCCGGACACCCCGGCGGGTCAGTAGAGCCGGCATCGCGGCCCAATGAGGGGGCCCGGGCGCGAGCGTCCGTGGCCAAGGAGGGTGGTACCGCGGGAAGCGCACCGCACGGCGCATCTCGTCCCTCCGACGGACAGCGCAATGACGTTCCGCCGGAGGAAGCCTCATATGAGTCCCCAGCCGCAGTACCACCAGGTACCCGCCCAGGTGGACCTGCCCGCCCTGGAGCACGCCGTGCTCGAGTTCTGGCGCGAGAGCAAGGTCTTCGCCCGTAGCCTCGAGCAGTCCGAGGGGCGCCCCGAGTGGGTGTTCTACGAGGGCCCGCCCACGGCCAACGGCATGCCGGGCGCGCACCACATCGAGGCCCGCGTCTTCAAGGACGTCTTCCCCCGCTTCCGCACGATGCAGGGCTACCACGTCGGCCGCAAGGCCGGCTGGGACTGCCACGGCCTGCCGGTGGAGCTCGCGGTGGAGAAGGAGCTGGGCTTCTCGGGCAAGCAGGACATCGAGGCGTACGGCATCGCGGCCTTCAACGACAAGTGCCGCGAGTCCGTCACCCGCCACACGGACGCCTTCGCCGAGCTCACCACCCGCATGGGCTACTGGGTCGACCTGGACGACGCCTACCGCACGATGGACCCGGACTACGTCCAGTCCGTGTGGTGGTCGCTGAAGGAGATCTTCAACAAGGGCCTGCTGGTCCAGGACCACCGCGTGGCCCCCTGGTGCCCCCGCTGCGGCACCGGCCTGTCGGACCACGAGCTGGCCCAGGGCTACGAGACGGTCGTCGACCCCTCCGTCTTCGTCCGCTTCCCGCTGACCTCCGGCCCGCTCGCGGGCGAGGCCTCGCTGCTGGTGTGGACGACCACCCCCTGGACGCTGGTCTCCAACACCGCCGCCGCCGCGCACCCGGACGTCACGTACGTCGTGGCCACCGACGGCGACGAGAAGCTGGTCGTCGCCGAGCCGCTGCTGGAGAAGGCCCTCGGCGAGGGCTGGACCGCGACGGGCCAGTCCTTCACCGGCCGCGAGATGGAGCGCTGGGCCTACCGCCGCCCGTTCGACCTGGTCGAGCTGGAGGGCGCCAACTTCGTCGTCAACGCCGAGTACGTCACGACCGAGGACGGCACGGGTCTGGTCCACCAGGCGCCCGCCTTCGGTGAGGACGACCTCAGGACCTGCCGCGCCTACGGCCTGCCGGTCGTCAACCCGGTCCGCCCGGACGGCACCTTCGAGGAGGGCCTCGGCCTCGTCGGCGGCCAGTTCTTCAAGAAGGCCGACGAGAAGCTCGTCGCGGACCTCACCGAGCGCGGCCTGCTCTTCAAGCACATCGCCTACGAGCACAGCTACCCGCACTGCTGGCGCTGCCACACCGCGCTGCTCTACTACGCGCAGCCGTCCTGGTACATCCGCACCACCGCGGTCAAGGACCGGCTGCTCGAGGAGAACGAGAAGACCAACTGGTTCCCCGAGTCGGTCAAGCACGGCCGCTTCGGCGACTGGCTGAACAACAACATCGACTGGGCGCTCTCCCGCAACCGCTACTGGGGCACGCCGCTGCCCATCTGGCGCTGCGAGGAGAACCACCTCACCTGCGTCGGCTCGCTGGCCGAGCTCACCGAGCTCACCGGCACGGACCAGAGCGGCCTCGACCCGCACCGCCCGTACATCGACGACGTCACCTTCACCTGCACCGCCGAGGGCTGCGCCCACACGGCCGTGCGCGTGCCGGAGGTCATCGACGCCTGGTACGACTCGGGCTCGATGCCGTTCGCGCAGTGGGGCTACCCGTACAAGAACAAGGAGCTCTTCGAGCAGCGCTACCCGGCGCAGTTCATCTCCGAGGCGATCGACCAGACGCGCGGCTGGTTCTACACCCTGATGGCCGTCGGCACCCTCGTCTTCGACAAGTCGTCGTACGAGAACGTCGTCTGCCTGGGCCACATCCTCGCCGAGGACGGCCGGAAGATGTCCAAGCACCTGGGCAACATCCTCCAGCCGATCCCGCTGATGGACCAGCACGGCGCCGACGCCGTCCGCTGGTTCATGGCGGCCGGCGGCTCCCCGTGGGCCGCGCGCCGCGTGGGCCACGGCACCATCCAGGAGGTCGTCCGCAAGACGCTCCTCACGTACTGGAACACGGTCGCCTTCCAGGCCCTCTACGCCCGCACGTCCGGCTGGGCGCCCAGCGCCGCGGACCCGGCCCCGGCCGACCGCCCGCTGCTGGACCGCTGGCTGCTCGGCGAGCTCAACGCCCTGGTCGGCCAGGTCACCGAGGCCATGGAGGCCTACGACACCCAGCGCGCCGGCAAGCTGCTGTCCTCCTTCGTCGACGACCTGTCCAACTGGTACGTGCGCCGCTCGCGCCGCCGGTTCTGGCAGGGCGACGCGGCCGCGCTGCGCACCCTCCACGAGGTCGTCGAGACGGTGACCCGCCTGATGGCGCCGCTGGTGCCGTTCATCACCGAGCGCGTCTGGCAGGACCTCGTGGTCCCCGTCGACCCGCAGGCCCCCGCGTCGGTCCACCTGGCCACCTGGCCGGTGGCGGACGCCGCCCTCGTCGACCCGAAGCTGTCGCAGCAGATGCTGCTCGTGCGGCGCCTGGTCGAGCTGGGCCGCGCCACCCGCGCGGAGTCCGGCGTCAAGACCCGCCAGCCGCTCTCCCGCGCGCTGGTCGCCTCGGCAGGCTTCGACGAGCTGGGCCCCGAGCTGCGCGCCCAGATCGCCGAGGAGCTCAACGTCTCCTCCCTCGCCTCCCTCGCCGATTCCTCCGCTGGTGCAGCGGGCGGCGGCTCCCTGGTCGACACCACCGCCAAGGCCAACTTCCGTGCCCTGGGCAAGCGGTTCGGCAAGGGCGTCCAGGCGGTCGCCAAGGCCGTCGCCGGTGCCGACGCCGCGGCGCTGTCGCTGGCCCTGCGCGAGGGCACCGCCTCGGTCGAGGTGGACGGCGAGACGGTCACCCTCTCCCCCGACGAGGTCATCATCACCGAAACGCCCCGCGAGGGCTGGTCGGTGGCCTCGGACTCGGGCGCGACGGTGGCCCTCGACCTGGAGATCACCCCGGAGCTGCGCCGCACGGGCCTCGCCCGCGATGCCGTCCGGCTCATCCAGGAGGCCCGGAAGAACAGCGGCCTCGACGTCGCCGACCGGATCGCCGTGCGCTGGGAGTCGGCGGCCGAGGAAGTCCGTACCGCCCTCTCGGAGCACGCCTCCCTGATTGCGGACGAGGTCCTGGCCACGGACTTCGCCGCGGGCGAGGCCGACGGGTCCTACGGCGAGCCTTTCACCGACGAAGCGCTTTCGCTGACGTTCCGTCTCCGTAAGACGACCGAGGGCTGATAAAACCGGCAATGGCCGGGCGAGAATTTCCCTCGCCCGGCCATTGCCATATGTCGTATTGACCGACATCCGTACGGAAATGCAGAGCGCATAAAAGGGCCGGGCCCCTGGGGAATCCCAGGGGCCCGGCCCTTTATGACTGCCGACCGACCGACTGCCGACTAGCGGCCGTACGGGCGCCTCAGTTGTCGTCCTCGTCGATGAGGAAGCCCCGCATGGGGGACGGCGCCTGCTGCATCGGCTGCTGGCCCTGCGGCCGCACCGGTGCCATCGGCTGGGTCATCGCCGGGGACATCTGCTGCTGACCGCCGTAGGACGGGCCGCCCATGGAGGAGTTGCCGCCCATCGAGGTGTTGCCACCCATGGACGGGTTGCCGCCCATGCTGTGACCGCCCATGCCCGCACCTGCCGGAGCCATCGACCCGCTCATCGAGGGGGCCGCGGGCAGCGACGGGGTGTTCGGGTTGCGGGGCGGGGCCAGCGAGTCGTCCGCCTGGTTCTCCAGCTGGCGCAGCTGGCTCTCCAGGTAGGACTTCAGACGGGTGCGGTACTCGCGCTCGAAGCCGCGCAGGTCCTCGACCTTGCGCTCCAGCGTGGCGCGGGCGGACTCCAGGGAGCCCATCGCGACACGGTGCTTCTCCTGCGCGTCCCGCTCCAGGGCGTCGGCCTTGGCGCGGGCGTCCCGCTCCAGGCCCTCGGCCCGGCTGCGCGCCTCGCCGACGATCTTGTTGGCCTCGGAACGGGCCTCCGCGATCGCCTGGTCGGCGGTCTGCTGAGCGAGCGAGAGCACACGGGCGGCGCTGTCGCCGCCCGGGCCCTGGCCCGGCTGCGGCAGCTGCGGGCCGCCCATGGGGCCGTTCTGGCCCATGGGGTTCTGGCCCATGGGGCCGTTCTGACCCATGGGGTTCTGACCCATCGGACCGTTCTGACCCATGGGACCGCCCATGGGGCCGCCCATCGGACCGTTCTGACCCATGGGGCCGGGACCGTTCTGACCCATCGGGCCGGGACCGTGCGGACCCTGGGGACCGTGGCCGTGACCGCTGGGGCCGGCCGGAAGCTGCGGGGCGCCCCCCGGCAGCTGCGGCGGGCCGCCCATCTGCTGCTGCTGCGGCACCGGCTGCGGTCCGGATATGGCGGCGGGCACCGGAGCCCCGCCGGGTCGCTGGTCCTGCGGCTCGGGCTTGCGCATGCCCTGCTGCTGGTTCTGCGCGGCGGCACGCGTGGCGGCGGCCAGCTTGGCGCGCAGGTCCTCGTTCTCGCGGAGCAGACGGGTCAGTTCGGCCTCGACCTCGTCCAGGAAGGCATCGACCTCGTCCTCGTCATAGCCTTCTCGGAGACGGACGGTCGTGAACTGCTTGTTCCGCACGTCCTCGGGGGTCAACGGCATCTCTTCTTCACCTCAACGTAGTCGTCGGCAATCGGCAAGACCGTATCGTTCACACCTGCTCCACGACGCGGATCAGGATGAAGACGATAATCATCAATACGAAGAAGGACAGGTCGAGCGCCACGCCCCCGAGACGCAGCGGCGGAATGAACCGCCGCAGAAGCTTGAGTGGCGGATCGGTGACAGTGTAGGTGGCCTCAAGGATGACCACCATCGCCTTACCGGGTTGCCATGAGCGAGCGAACTGGAAGACGTAATCCATCACCAGCCGGAAGATCAGTACAAACAGGAAGCAATACAGCGCGATGTAGATCACCTGCAGTGCGATGCTCATTCCCGCGCTTCCCTCTCCCCTTGCTCGTACCCGGCCTGTTCGGCCGTCATTCTCCCGGTATCGCCAGGTATTGCGTCTCAGCTCTGATTGAAGAACCCACCCTCTGCGATGCGGGCCTTGTCCTCCGCCGTGACATCGACGTTAGCAGGAGACAGCAGGAACACCTTCTGCGTCACCCGCTCGATGCTGCCGTGGAGACCGAAGACGAGGCCGGCGGCGAAGTCGACAAGTCGCTTCGCATCCGTGTCGTCCATCTCCGTCAGATTCATGATCACCGGGGTGCCCTCGCGGAAGTGTTCCCCGATGGTACGGGCTTCGTTGTAGGTCCGGGGGTGCAACGTCGTGATGCGGTAGGGCTCCCGCTCGGACACAACCTTGGGCATGATCACCGGTGCGTTCTTCTCCAGAGAGTGGCGTTCGGGTGTGATGGACGCCACGGGGGCGATTCGGGCGGGTCGTCCCGTTTCCGCTGTGAGCGGAGCGGGTTCGCGCTGAGCAGGCGGCTGGGCGACTCGAACCGGTTCGTCCGATTGCGTCTGTTGTGCGAGGTGTTGCTGATGCTGCTGCCTGCGTCGGTCGGGCTCCGGCTCGGGTTCGAACTCGTCATCGGGGTCGAACCCCGGGCCGTCGTACCCATCGTCCTCCACGAGGCCGAGGTAGACCGCCATCTTGCGCATCGCGCCGGCCATTCTCTGCGTCCTCCGCTCTGTGGTGGATCGGCTCCGTCAACGGCGCCTTGGATCCACTCGGTCTGCCCGCCTTCTGGCGGGAATGACCATATTTTTTGCTGTGGTCCGACTTCTTGGCGACGTTACCCGAGCCTGGGTCGGACTCCGAGTACCGCCGATCCGACACGTACATGTGTCGCCCCGGCGGCCACGGCGTCATCCAGATCCGCGCTCATCCCTGCTGACACCATGTTCGCAGCAGGATGGGCCGCGCGCAGGCCCGTTGAGATTTCCATCAGCCGGCCGAAGGCGGCCCGCGGCCGTCCGGCATATGGTCCGACGAGCGGAGCGACCGTCATCAGCCCCGCGGGGCGCAGTCCTTCGGCCCCCGCGAGCGCGTCGGCGAGTTCTGCCACACCGTCAGGAGCGACCCCGCCCCTTTCGCCCCGTTCACCCGACTCCACGTCAAGTGCCACCTGGATCAGGCAGTCCAGGGTCCGGCCGGCCTTGACGGCCGCCGCGGACAGTGCGGTGACGAGCCGGGTCCGGTCGACCGAATGCACAAAGTCGGCATAACCGGCCACCGAACGCACCTTGTTCGTCTGCAATTGTCCGACGAAGTGCCAGGTGAGGGGCAGATCCGCGCACTCGGCCGCCTTCGGCGCCGCGTCCTGGTCGCGGTTCTCGGCGACGTGGCGCACCCCGAGCTCGGCGAGGAGTCGCACGTCACTGGCGGGGTAGGTCTTGGTGACCACGATGAGGGTCACGTCCTCGCGCGGGCGGCCCGCCGCGGCGCACGCCACGGAGATACGTTCCTCCACGCGGGCCAGGTTGTCGGCGAGTTCCGTTCTCCGGTCCGTCACAGTCCTCAGTCCAACCAGACATAGCTGGCGAGTCGCCCCGTGGTGCGCTCGCGCCGGTACGAGAAGTGATCGGCCGACTCCAGCGTGCAGATGTGAGATTGTCCGCTCATCGTCACGCCGAGCCGGGCGAGTTGGGCGCGCACTCCCGCGGCCACGTCCACCGCCGGGGTGCCCCGCCGGGTGGTGGCCCAGGCCTCGGGCACGGCCTCGGCGACCTCGGTCCGCATCGCCTCGGGCACCTCGTAGCACAGGCCGCAGACCGCGGGGCCGGTGTGCGCGAGGATCCGGGCGGGGTCCGCGCCGAGAGTGATCATCATCTCGACGGTCGCGGGAACCACCCCCGCGACCAGGCCCGGGCGGCCGGCGTGGGCCGCGCCCACGACCCCGGCGACCGGGTCGGCGAGGAGCACCGGGGTGCAGTCCGCGGTCAGGACCGCGAGGGCCAGACCCCGTCGGGCGGTCACCACCCCGTCGACCGCGGGGACGTCGGCGCTCCGCCAGGGGCCGTCGACCACGGCCACGTCCCGGCCGTGCACCTGGTTCATCCAGACGACGTCCGCCGGGTCGAGGCCGAGCGACTTCGCCGCGCGCTCCCGGTTGGCCCGGACGGCGGCCGGGTCGTCGCCGACCGCGCCGCCGAGGTTGAGCTCGTCATACGGAGCGGCGCTCACCCCGCCCCACCTGTCGGTGAAGGCGAAGTGCGCGCCGCTCTCGTGCTGATCGTGCGACACAGCTTCCGATGTCACTGCGTGCTGTTGTCCTATGCCGCTCACTCGCTCGTACGTCCTACTTGAGGAAGTCCGGAACGTCCAGTTCCTCGGCGGTCGAGTCCTGGTACGGACGGGCCGGCGGAACCTGCGGGGAGGAGACCGGCGGCGGGGGGAGCTCGTTGACCGGCACCGGGTCGGCCGCGGGCTCCTCGGTGCGCGGGGTCACGCTGCCCAGGCCGCCGAAGGACGGGCGGGAGGGCTCGGCCGGGGCGGCCGCGCGCGGGGCCGCGGCGGCCGGGGTCTCCTCGCGGCCGGAGCCGTAGGAGGAGCCGAGCACCTTGTCGCGGCTGCCCTTGGCCGGCGGCTGGCCGCCGTCGAAGCCGGCGGCGATGACGGTGACCCGGACCTCGTCGCCCAGGGCGTCGTCGATGACGGCGCCGAAGATGATGTTGGCCTCGGGGTGGGCCGCCTCGCTGACCAGCTGGGCGGCCTCGTTGATCTCGAAGAGACCGAGGTCGGAGCCGCCGGAGATGGAGAGCAGGACGCCGCGGGCGCCGTCGATGGACGCCTCCAGCAGCGGCGAGGAGATCGCCATCTCGGCGGCGGCCACCGCGCGGTCGTCGCCGCGGGCCGAGCCGATGCCCATGAGCGCCGAGCCCGCCTCGGACATCACGGACTTGACGTCGGCGAAGTCGAGGTTGATCAGGCCTGGGGTGGTGATCAGGTCGGTGATGCCCTGGACGCCCGACAGCAGCACCTGGTCCGCAGACTTGAACGCGTCGAGCACGCTCACCTGACGGTCCGAGATGGACAGCAGCCGGTCGTTCGGGATCACGATGAGGGTGTCGACCTCGTCGCGCAGACCCGCGATGCCGTCCTCCGCCTGGTTCGCCCGGCGGCGGCCCTCGAAGGTGAACGGGCGGGTGACCACACCGATCGTCAGGGCGCCCAGCGAACGGGCGATGTTGGCGACCACGGGGGCGCCGCCGGTGCCGGTGCCGCCGCCCTCGCCCGCGGTCACGAAGACCATGTCGGCCCCCTTGAGGACCTCCTCGATCTCCTCGCGGTGGTCCTCGGCGGCCTTGCGGCCGACGTCGGGGTTGGCGCCGGCGCCGAGGCCGCGGGTGAGCTCGCGGCCGACGTCGAGCTTGACGTCGGCGTCGCTCATCAGCAGGGCCTGCGCATCGGTGTTGATCGCGATGAACTCGACGCCCTTGAGACCGACCTCGATCATCCGGTTGATGGCGTTCACGCCACCGCCGCCGATGCCGACGACCTTGATGACTGCGAGGTAGTTCTGCGGTGCTGCCACGTCGAAGGCCTCTCGCCTCGAGTTACGTATGCCTGGGGGACGGTTCAGTGCCGACCCGAACCCTCAACGTGAAGTTTAGGGTTACCGGTGCCGCTGTTCGCTGGGGTTCTCCGAACAGGACACTAAGTCGACAAGCCGCGCGCGTTCAACGAACACGCCGAACCTCCCGTTTTTCTTTTCACCCTATGTGATCACCCATAGCCGTAGCCAGCCAGGGTGCTGCCCGGCCACCCCGGCCGTCAACTCCCCGACGCCGCGGGAGCGCTGGGAGCGCTCACGTCGAAGCGGTCGGCACCCCGCGCGGCCTTCAGCAGAGCCGTCAGCGCACGGGCCTTCGCCTCGCCCCGCTCCCCGCTCCCCCAGACGACCGTCCGATCGCCCGTCAGCTCCAGGGTGATGGAGTCGTACGAGCGTACGCGGATGGTGCGGGTGTCCGCGCGCACGGCCTCGGGCAGCGCCTCGGCGACCCGGACGCCCTCGCGCTCCAGTCGCTCGGGGCCGAACCGGCGCAGGCTGGCCGCCGCGGCGTCCGAGGGTTCCACGGACAGCCGGGGCACCCCGCCCGGAGCATGATCGACTGTGGCGAACCGTACGCCCTCGCCGTCGATTTCGATAAATCTTCCGCCCTTTGCGGCGTCCTGGACGATCGCCTTGGGCTGCCGCTCGACCACTTTCAGGCCGACCGTGTGCGGCCAGGACCGCTCGACCCTGACCGAGGCGATCCGCGGCAGGGCGTCCCGCAGCCGTTCCTCGATGGCGTCGGTGTCCACGGAGACCAGGGGGCCGCCGAGCCGGACGTCGGCGGCGGCGCGGACCTCATCGGGCGTCAGCACGCGGGCGCCGGAAACCTCCACCCGGGTGGCGCGCAGCCAGGTGGAGCCGTAGAGGGCCCATCCGGCGGCACCGCCGGCGAGTACGGCGGCCACCGCCCACAGCACCAGCCGGCGGCCGCGGGGCAGCCTGGAGCGCAGGCCGCCGCGGCGCGGACCGCGCCCGGGCGGCCTCCCGGCCGGCTTCCTGGCCGGCCGGGAGGGAGCGCCGCTCCGGGACCGCACCGACTTGCTGCTCTTCGCACCACCGCGCCGTGCGGTCGTCGGTCCGGCCACGCTCCAGCCTCCTGCTTCCGGGCGTCAGCCCGCTCTCTTGGCGGCAATCGCCTCGTACACCATGCCGACGAGCAGGTCGTCGGCGTCCCGGCGGCCGAACTCGGAGGCGGCGCGGGACATCTCGTACAGCCGGTGCTGGTCGGCGAGGACCGGGAGCACGTGGCTCTGCACCCACTCGGGCGTCAGCTCGGCGTCGTCCACCAGCAGTCCGCCGCCGGCCTTGACCACCGGCTGGGCGTTCAGCCGCTGTTCGCCGTTGCCGATGGGCAGCGGGACGTAGGCGGCGGGCAGCCCGACGGCGGACAGCTCGGCGACGGTCATCGCGCCCGCGCGGCAGAGCATCATGTCGGCCGCGGCGTACGCGAGGTCCATCCGGTCCACGTACGGTACCGGGATGTAGGGCGGCATTCCGGGCATGTTGTCCACGCGCGGCAGGTCGTTCTTCGGACCGACCGCGTGCAGCACCTGGATGCCGGCGCGCTGCAGGAACGGGACGACGGCCTGGACGACCTCGTTCAGCCGGCGGGCGCCCTGCGAGCCGCCGGAGACCAGCAGCGTGGGCAGGTTCTGGTCGAGCCCGAAGTACGCCCGCGCCTCGGGCCGGGCGGCGCCGCGGTCCAGGGTGGCGATGGTGCGGCGCAGCGGGATGCCCACGTAGCGGGCGTTGCGCAGCTTGCTGTCCGGGGTGGACACCGCGACCCCGGCGGCGTAGCGCGAGCCGATCTTGTTGGCGAGGCCGGGCCGGGCGTTGGCCTCGTGCACGATGATCGGCACGCCGAGCCGCTTGGCGGCCAGGTAGCCGGGCAGCGCCACGTAGCCGCCGAAGCCGACCACGCAGTCCGCCTTGGTGCGCTCCAGGATCTGCTCGGCCGCCTTGATCGTGCCGCGCAGCCGCCCGGGGACGGTGATCAGCTCGGGTGTGGGCTTGCGGGGCAGCGGTACGGCGGGAATGAGACCGAGCTCATAGCCCCGCTCGGGCACGAGCCGGGTCTCCAGACCCCGCTCCGTGCCGAGCGCCGTGATCCCCACGGTCGGGTCCTGCCTGCGCAGGGCGTCCGCGAGGGCGAGCGCGGGCTCGATGTGGCCGGCGGTCCCCCCACCGGCGAGTACGACATGCACCGAAATTCACCGCTCTCCGGACGGTCGCTTCTTGACGCGCCGTCTCATCGTCTTCCATCTCACCCCAGGCTGCCGCATGGCCAGCGCCGCCCGTGCACCGGGTTCGTCGCGCGCGAAGGCGATCAGCAGCCCGATGGCGAACATGGTCGGCAGCAGGGCGGACCCTCCGTAGGAGAACAGCGGCAGGGGGACACCGGCGATCGGCAGCAGGCCGAGCACCGCACCGATGTTGACCACGGCCTGGGCCGTGATCCAGGTGGTCACACCTCCCGCGGCGTACCTCACGAAGGGGTCCTCCGTGCGTCCGGCCACGCGGATACCCGCATAGCCTAGAGCCGCGAAGAGGGCGAGCACCGACAGCGTCCCCGCCAGGCCCAGCTCCTCGCCCGTGATGGCGAAGATGAAGTCGGTGTGAGGTTCGGGGAGTTCGCCCCATTTCTCCACGCTCGCCCCCAGTCCGGCACCGAACCAGCCGCCGTTGGCCAGGGCGTAGATTCCGTGCACGGCCTGCCAGCACTGGTCGTGGTTGCCGGGGTCGGTGGCCCCGATGCAGGCCAGCCGGGACATCCGGTTGGCGCTGGTCTTGATGAACAGGACGGCGAGCACGGCGGTGACGCCGAAGACCCCGGCGAACAGCCGCGTCGGCGCCCCGGCGACCCACAGCAGCCCGAGCAGCACCGTGGTGAGCACCACGGTGGTGCCCATGTCGCCGCCCAGCATGATCAGGCCGAGCAGCACGAAGGTGACGGGCACCAGCGGCACCAGCAGGTGCTTCCACTGGGTGAGCAGCTTCTTGGACTGCTTGCGGGCCAGCAGGTCGGCGCCCCACAGGACCAGCGCGAGCTTGGCGAACTCGCTCGGCTGGAGCTGGAACGGGCCGCCGAGGGAGATCCAGTTGGTGTTGCCGTTGATGGTCTCGCCGATGCCCGGCACCTGCACCAGGCAGAGCAGGAAGAGCGAGCCGGCGAGCGCGGGGTAGGCGAAGACGCGCAGCAGGCGCACGGGCATGCGCGCGGCCAGGAGCAGCATGACGGCGCCGATCGCGGCGGCCAGCAGCTGCTTGCGGAAGAAGAAGGTGGGCGGCAGGCCGTTCTGCAGGGCCTTGATCTGGGAGGCCGAGTAGACCATGACGAGGCCGAGCACGGTGATCAGCAGGGAGCCGCCCATCACCAGGTAGTACGCGGTCAGGGGGCGGTCCCAGGCGCGCTTGGCGCGCCTGTGCAGCTGCCTGAGGCCGCCCAGCAGGCTCCCGCGGCCCGGTCCGGGGCCGCCGGGCCCGCCGCGGCCCGCGCCGCCTCCACGGCCCGCTGCCGGGCGCGGACGGGCCGTCCGTGCGGGTCCGGAGCGTGCGACGGGGCCGCGCAGGGCCGTCCAAGGGCCGGACGGCCTCAGGGTGTCGTCCGCGTGCATCCGGGTGTCCCCTTCGCTGGTCTCCGGCGGCGTACGGCTGCACCGTTCCGTCGGGACCGGCCGGGGGGGTCTCTCAGGGCTGAGAGACCCCCCGGCCGTCACAAGGAGCCGTGCCGCTAGGCGCCTGCGCCGCCGGGCTCCTGGCCGGCCAGGTCCCGGACCGCCTCGGCGAAGGCCTCGCCGCGCTTGTTGTAGTCGGTGAACATGTCCATCGAGGCGCAGGCCGGGGCCATGAGCACGGTGTCCCCCGGCCCGGCGAGCCGTGCGGCTTCCCGCACCGCCGCGGCCATCGCCCCAGTGTCGGTCCGGTCGAGGTCGACCACCGGCACATCCGGGGCGTGTCGCGCCAGCGCTTCCGCGATCAGGGCCCGGTCGGCCCCGATGAGGACGACGCCGCGCAGCCGCTTGGCGGCCTTGGTGACGAGGCTGTCGAAGGTGGCGCCCTTGGCGAGCCCGCCGGCGATCCACACGATCGACTCGTAGGCCGCGAGGGACGCCTCGGCGGCGTGGGTGTTCGTGGCCTTGGAGTCGTCCACGTACGCGACGCCGGCGACGTCCGCGACATGGGCGATGCGGTGGGCGTCCGGCCGGAAGGCGCGCAGGCCCTCCCGCACGGCCGCGGGCTCGACGCCGAAGGCCCGGGCGAGGGCCGCGGCCGCGAGGGCGTTGGCGACGTTGTGCGGGGCCGCGGGCTTCACGTCGGAGACCTCGGCGAGCTCCTGCGCGGTCGTCTGCCGGTCCGCCACGAAGGCCCGGTCCACGAGGATGCCCTCGACCACGCCGAGCATGGACGGGCCGGGGGCGCCGAGGGTGAAGCCGATCGCGCGGCAGCCCTCCTCGACGTCGGCCTGGCGGACCAGGTGCTCGGTGGCGGGGTCGGCGGCGTTGTAGACGCAGGCGACCTGGTTGCCCTCGTAGATCCGGCCCTTGTCGGCGGCGTACTCCCGCATGGAGCCGTGCCAGTCGAGGTGGTCGGGGGCGAGGTTCAGGACGGCCGCGGAGTGGGCGCGGACGGACGGCGCCCAGTGGAGCTGGTAGCTGGAGAGCTCGACGGCGAGGACGTCGTACTCCTCCTCGCCCAGCACCACGTCGATGATCGGCGTGCCGATGTTGCCGACGGCCCGCGTGCGCAGGCCCGCGGCCTCCAGGATCGAGGCGAGCATCTGGACCGTGGTGGTCTTGCCGTTGGTGCCGGTGACCGCGAGCCAGGCGGCCGGCTTGCGGCCGCTCTCGCCCCGCAGGCGCCAGGCGATCTCCACGTCGCCCACGACCTCCACGCCGGCCTCGGCGGCGGCCGCGAACAGCGGGCTCGACGGCTTCCAGCCGGGGGAGGTGACGACGAGCTCCGTGCCCTCGGGCAGGGTCTCCGCGTCGCCGAGGCGGACGGCGATGCCCTCGGCCTCGACGGCCGCGGCGCGCTCACGCAGCTTCGGGCCGTCGCCGCCGTCGACGACGGTCACCCGGGCGCCGAGGCCGGCCAGGGCGCGGGCGGCGCTGATGCCGCTCACGCCGAGGCCGGCGACGGTGATGTTCTTGCCGCTCCAGGCGGCGGAGGCGGAGGGGTGCGTCACTTGATGGCCAGCCATCCCGCGTAGAAGATTCCGAGGCCGATGGCCACGCACAGGCCCTGGATGATCCAGAAGCGGACCACCACGAGGACTTCGCTCCACCCCTTGAGTTCGAAGTGGTGCTGGAGCGGGGCCATCCGGAAGACTCGCTTCCCGGTGAGCCGGAACGAACCCACCTGGATGATCACCGACAGGGTGATCAGCACGAAGAGGCCGCCCAGGAGGGCGAGCAGCAGCTCGGTGCGCGAGCAGATCGCGAGGCCCGCGAGGGCGCCGCCGAGGGCCAGCGAGCCGGTGTCGCCCATGAAGATCTTGGCGGGCGAGGTGTTCCACCACAGGAAGCCGAAGCAGGAGCCCATCAGGGCCGAGGCGACGACGGCGAGGTCGAGTGGATCGCGTACCTCGTAACAGCCGGAGCCGGCGGTCAGCGGGTTGCCGCAGGACTGGCCGTGCTGCCAGGTGCCGATGAAGACGTAGGCGCCGAAGACCATCACGGAGGCGCCGGTGGCCAGGCCGTCGAGGCCGTCGGTGAGGTTCACGCCGTTCGACATCGCGAGGATCATGAACAGCGCCCACACCACGAAGATGACCGGGCCGACGGACCAGCCGAAGTCCTGGGTGAAGGAGAGCCGGGTGGAGGCCGGGGTCTGCCCGCGGGTGTCCGCGAACTGCAGGGCCAGGACCGCGAAGGCGATGCCGACGATCAGCTGGCCGGCCATCTTCGCCTTGGCCCGCAGGCCCAGGCTCCGCTGCTTGACGATCTTGATGTAGTCGTCGAGGAAGCCGACGAGGCCCATGCCCGCCGTCAGGAACAGCACCAGCAGACCGGAGAAGGTCGGCTCGTGGCTGGTGATGACCTTCGTCAGCGCGTAGGCGATCAGCGTGGCCAGGATGAAGGCGATGCCACCCATGGTGGGCGTGCCCTTCTTCCCGGCGTGGCCGCGCGGGCCGTCGTCGCGGATGAACTGGCCGTAGCCCTTGCGGGCGAGGAACTTGATCAGCAGCGGGGTGCCGATGAGGGTCAGGAAGAGACCGATGACACCCGCGAAGAGGATCTGGTTCATCAGCCGGCGACCTCACCGTCGACGGCGAGCAGCTGCTCCGCCACCCGCTCCAGCCCCACCGACCTGGACGCCTTCACCAGCACGACGTCACCCGGGCGCAGCTCGCTGCGCAACAGGTCGACCGCCGCCTGCGCGTCGGACACGTGCACCGACTCCTCACCCCACGAACCCTCGTTATAGGCGCCCATCTGCAGCCAGGCCGCTTCCCTGCCCCCGACTGCCACGAGCTTGCCGACATTGAGCCGGACGGCGAGCCGTCCGACCGCGTCGTGCTCGGCGAGTGACTCCTCGCCGAGCTCGGCCATCCGACCGAGCACCGCCCACGTGCGGGCCCCCTTCGCCGTGGCGGCGGCGCCCATGGCGGCCAGCGCGCGCAGCGCGGCTCTCATGGACTCGGGGTTGGCGTTGTAGGCGTCGTTGACGATCGTCACGCCGTCCGCGCGCTCGGTGACCTCCATCCGCCAGCGGGAGAGCTGGCCGGCCTCGGAGAGCGCAGTGGCGATCTCTGTCACGGGCATGCCCAGCTCATGGGCGACGGCGGCGGCGGCGAGCGCGTTCGACACGTGGTGCTCACCGTACAGCCGCATGGTCACGGCGGCGCACCCGGTGGGTGTGTGAAGCGTGAAGGAGGGCTGTCCGGTCGCGGTGAGGCGGACGTCCTCGGCGCGCACGTGGGCGTCGGCGGCCTCGCCGAAGAGGACCGTGCGGGCCTTGGTGCGGTCGCTCATGGCGCGCACCAGGGGGTCGTCGGCGTTGAGCACGGCGACGCCGCCGGCGTCCGCCGGGGGCAGCGCCTCGACGAGCTCGCCCTTGGCCACGGCGATCTGCTCGCGGCCGCCGAACTCGCCGACGTGGGCGGTGCCGACGTTGAGGACGACGCCGATGCGCGGCGGGGTCAGCTCGGTGAGGTAGCGGATGTGGCCGATGCCGCGGGCGCCCATCTCCAGGACGAGGGTGCGGGTCTCGGGACCGGCGGTCAGGGCCGTCAGGGGCAGCCCGATCTCGTTGTTGAGGGAGCCGGGGGTCCACACGGTGGGGCCGAGCCGCTGCAGCAGCTGGGCGATCAGGTCCTTGGTGCTGGTCTTGCCGGCGGAGCCGGTCAGGGCCACCACGTCGGTGCCGAGCTTGTCCACGACGGCGCGGGCGAGGGCGCCGAGGGCGGCCACGACGTCCGGGACGACGATGGCGGGGACGCCGACGGGTCGGGTGGCCAGGACGGCCACGGCGCCGTCGGCGACGGCGCGCTCGGCGAAGTCGTGGCCGTCGACGCGCTCACCGGCGATGGCGGCGAAGAGGCTGCCGGGCCGTACGTCGCGGGAGTCGCGCACGACCGGGCCTTCGGCCATGCGGCCGGGGTCCGGTATGTCGTGCTGCTGCCCGCCGACGATGGCGGCGATCTCGGCGAGGGACAGAGCGATCACTGAGATTTACCTCCGGCCGTTCGGGAGAGCTTCCGGGGGGAGGGTTGTGCGCGCATGGCGGTCTGTCATCCCTGGTCGTTCCGGTGCGTGGTCAACGAGCGCAGCGCGGCTTCGACGGCCTCGCGCAGCACCTGGCGGTCGTCGAAGGGGCGGACGACGCCGTTGATGTCCTGGCCCTGCTCGTGGCCCTTGCCGAGGATCAGGACGATGTCGTCGGCCCCGGCCCGGGCGACCGCCGCGGCGATCGCGTCGGCCCGGTCCTCCAGCAGCAGGACGGTGCCGCGCTCGTGGACGGGCACCTCGGCGGCGCCCGTGAGCATGGCGGCGAGGATCGCGAGCGGGTCCTCGGAGCGGGGGTTGTCGGAGGTCAGCACGGCGGTGTCGGCGAGCCGGGCGAGGGCCGCGCCCATGGGGGCGCGCTTGGTGGTGTCGCGGTCGCCGCCGCAGCCGAGGACGGCGTGGATGCGGCCGGTGCAGACCTTGCGCAGCGCGCGGAGAACCGATTCGACGGCGTCCGTCTTGTGCGCGTAGTCGACCACGGCCAGGTAGGGCTGGCCGGCGTCGACGCGCTCCAGGCGGCCGGGCACGCCCGGCACGGCGGCGACGCCGTCCGCGGCGGTCTGCGGGTCGATCCCGGCCGCGACGAGGGCCACGACGGCCGCCAGGGTGTTGGCGACGTTGAACGGGCCGGCGAGCGGCGCCCTGGCCCGGACGCGCTCGCCCTGCGGGCCGAGGATCGTGAAGACCGAGTCGAACGGGCCGATCTCTACGCCGTCCGCGCGCCAGTCGGCGTCCGGGTGGCCCTCGGCGGAGAAGGTGGTGACGGGCACCTCGGACTCGCCGGCGGCGAGCCTGCGGCCGTACTCGTCGTCGAGGTTGACCACGCCGGCGCGGCTGCGGCCCTTGGTGAAGAGCTCCGCCTTGGCCTGGAAGTAGTCCTCCATGCCGGAGTGGAACTCCATGTGCTCCGGGCTGAGGTTGTTGAAGACCGCGACGTCGAAGACGCAGCCGTCGACGCGGCCCAGGCGCAGGGCGTGGCTGGAGACCTCCATGGCCACCGAGCCGACGCCGCGCTCGCGCATGACGGCGAAGAGCGCCTGCAGGTCCGTGGCCTCGGGGGTGGTGCGTTCGGACTTGATCCGCTCGTCGCCGATGCGGGACTCGACGGTGCCGATCAGGCCCGTCATCGCCCCGGCCGCCCGCAGGCCGCCCTCGATGAGGTACGCGGTGGTGGTCTTGCCGGAGGTGCCCGTGATGCCGATCTGGAGCAGTTCCTCACCCGGCCGGCCGTAGATCGTGGCGGCCAGCTCGCCCATGACGGCGCGCGGGTCGGCCACGGTGAGCACGGGCAGCCCGGTGGCCGCGGCGCGCTCGGTGCCCGCGGGGTCGGTCAGCACGGCGACGGCGCCGAGGCCGGCGGCCTGGGCCGCGAAGTCGGCGCCGTGGAAGCGGGCGCCGGGCAGGGCGGCGTAGACGTCGCCCGGCCGCACGGCCCGTGAGTCGTGGGTGATGCCGGTGACGGCGGCCCCGGAGCCCTGCGGCGCGGGGATGCCCAGCTGACCGGCCAGCTCCGCCAGGGGCGCGGGGCGGACATGGGTGGGACGGGGCGCACCCGCGGGAACGGCGGGGGCGCCCTGGGGGCTGGTGTGGGACTGATCAGCGTGTGGCACGGCGGTGAGCGTACCGGGCGCACCCGCCCCGTCGCGAAGCGAGGGGCGCCCCGGGCCGCGGTTCCCCGGATCGGGAGTGATGGTCGTCACGGCCGGCCCCGGGCTCACTGGTCGTCGTAGCTCACCGGCAGCCGGGGCGGCTGGGTGCCGGAGGGGGGTACCTGCAGGGTCTTCAGGGCGAACTCCATCACCTGCTTGTAGACGGGTCCGCAGATCTGGCCGCCGAAGTAACTGCCCTTGGTGGGGTTCTGGATGGCGCAGTAGACGGTGACGCGCGGCTGGTCGGCGGGGGCGAAGCCGGCGAAGGAGGCGGTGTAGCCGTGGTAGCGGCCGGTGCGCGGGTCCACCCGGTTGGACGTGCCGGTCTTCCCCGCGACGCGGTAGCCGGGGATCTTGGCCTTGGTGCCGGTGCCCTCGCGGTCGTCGACGACGGACTCCAGCATCGTGGCGAGCTCCCGGGCGGTGCGTTCGCCGATCACCCGGGTGCGCTCGGGGACGGGCGCGGGGGTGAAGCGGCCGTCGGGGCCCTTGGTGCCGCGGACGAGGGTGGGGCGGATGCGCTCCCCGCCGTTGGCGATCGTGGAGTAGACGGAGGCCGCCTGGACGGCGTTCAGGGACAGGCCCTGGCCGAACGGGATGGTGTACTGCCGGGAGCCCTGCCACTTGGCCGGCTGGGCGAGGATGCCGGGCGTCTCGCCCGGGAAGCCGAGGCCGGTGGGCTCGCCGATGCCGAACTTCCGCAGGTAGGAGTAGAGGACCTGGTTGGCCCGGCCCTGGTCCTTGCCGAGCTGCTCGGCGGCGAGGATGGTGCCGATGTTGCTGGACTTGGCGAGGACGCCGTTGAGGGTCAGGTGCCAGGTCGGGTGGTCGACGTCGTCGGCGAAGGAGCGGTCGGCGCGCGGCAGCCGGTTGGGCACCTCGACGTGGGTCCCGGGGCCGGCCGCGCCCTCCTCCAGGACGGCGGCCATGGTCATCACCTTGCTGACGCTGCCGGGCTCGTAGGCGTCCTGCAGGGCGGCGTTGCCTAGGGCGGCGCTGTCGGCGTGGGCGAGGTCGTTCGGGTCGTAGCCGGGGGCGTTGGCCATGGCCAGGATCTCGCCGGTGCGGTTGTCCTGGACGACGGCGTAGCCGCGGTCGGCCCCGGACTCCTGCACCTGCCGGGTGATGGCGCTCTGGGCGGCCCACTGGATGTCCCGGTCGATGGTCAGCTCGATGTCCGAGCCGGGCACGGCGGGCTGCTCCTTGACGTCCCCGGTGGGCACCTGGCGGCCGCCGGACTGGGCGTAGACGAGCTTGCCGTCCTGGCCCGCGAGGACGCGGTCGTACTGCGCCTCGATACCGCCGCCCCCGCGGCCCTCCGCGTTCACGAAGCCCAGTATCCCGGCCGCGAGGCCGCCGTTGGGGTAGACGCGCTTGCTGTGCGGTTCTCTGTTGACCCCGGCGAGGACGTCTGCGCCCTCCTTGCGCTGCGCCCTGGCGGCGGACGCCTTCTTCAGCTCCTTGATCCGGTTCCAGACCTTGGGGGTCTGCCGGCGGGCGAGGACGACGTACTTCGACTTGGGGTTGGCGGTGAGCTTCTGCTCCAGCACCGAGGGGCGCTCGCCGAGGACGGGCGCGAGCAGGGCGGCCGCCTGCCGGGCAGCGCCCTCGGCCTTGATCCGCTCGGGGGTCAGCAGGTCGGGCGCGGCGGTGATGTCGTAGGCGTCGACGGTGGTGGCCAGGTCGATGCCGGAGCGGTCGGTGATGGTGCCGCGCTCCGCGGCGAGGGTGACCGGGATGTACCGGTTGACGTTGGCGCGGGCCGCGTAGGCGCTCGCGTCGAAGGCCTGCACCTGCAGCAGCCGGACGGTGAAGACGAGCAGGACGAGCGTGAGCCCGAAGCCGACCAGGCGCAGCCGCGGCCGGGGGCTGCCGAGCTTCAGGGGCCGGTCCCCGGCGGCCTTCAGGCGCGCCGGGCGGGGGCGGGCCTGGGGGCGGGCGGGCTCGGGGACGCGGCGGCGGGCGGGCCCGGACTGCCTGGGGGGCCGGCCCCCGGGGTTCTGCGGCACAGCGTCACCTGCCGGTGGTCGGGGTGGTCGGCACTGCGGTGGGGGCGGGCATCAGGGCCGGCACGGGGGCCGGCGGGGGCGCGGGGGCGGCCGGCGCGGGCGCGCGGTAGGCCGCCGGGCCGGCGGCGGGGGACGGCAGGCCGCGGACGGTGCCGTCGGGGCTGAGGAAGGCGGGGTTGCCGCCGGGGACCATGCCGAGCTCGCGGGCGCGGCGCTCCAGGGCGTCCGGGGCGGCGAGCTGGTCGACCTCCTGCTGGAGGGCCTGCTGCTCGTCGGTGAGCTCGGTGGTCTTGCGCTGGAGGCGGGAGAGTTCGAAGGAGCCCTGGTTGAGGGCGGAGTTCAGCAGGAGGAGCGAGATCAGGCCGGAGCCGAGCAGCACCACCACGAGGAGGACGAAGGGGGTGCGCTTGGCCCCGACGGGACCCACCAGGCGGCCCAGCCGGGTGCCCCGGCGGGCGGCCGGGGTCACCGGATGTCCTCGCGGATGCGTTCGGCGCCGCGCAGCCGGGCGGGGGCGGCCCTGCGGTTCTCGGCGACCTCTTCCTCGGTGGGCAGTTCGGCGCCGCGGGTGAGGAGCTTCAGGCGGGGCTGGTAGCGCTCGGGGACGACGGGCAGGCCGGGGGGCGCGGTGGTGGCGGCGCCGGCCGCGAAGACCTGCTTGACGATGCGGTCCTCCAGGGACTGGTAGGACAGCACGGCGATGCGGCCGCCGACGGCGAGCGCGGCGACGGCGGCGGGGATGGCCGCCTCGACGCTGGCCAGCTCGGCGTTGACCTCGATGCGCAGGGCCTGGAAGGTGCGCTTGGCGGGGTTGCCGCCGTGCCGCTTGGCGGCCTGCGGCAGGGCCTCGCGGATGACGTCGACGAGGCGGGCGCTGTTGGTGAAGGGCTCCTTGGCGCGCTCGCGGACGACGGCCTCGACGATCCTGCGGGCCTGCTTCTCCTCGCCGTAGGCGCGCAGGATGCGCACCAGGTCGCCGGGGGCGTACGTGTTGAGGACCTCGGCCGCGCTGATGCCCGTCGTCTGGTCCATGCGCATGTCCAGCGGGGCGTCCTGCGCGTAGGCGAAGCCGCGGTCGGCCTCGTCCAGCTGCATGGAGGAGACGCCCAGGTCGAAGAGGACGCCCTGGACCCTGGGGATGCCGAGCCGCTCCAGCACCTCGGGCAGCTCGTGGTAGACGGCGCGCACCAGGGTGGCGCGCTCGCCGAAGGGGGCGAGGCGCGCGCCCGCGAGGTCGAGGGCGGTGGGGTCGCGGTCGAGGGCGACGAGCCGGGCCTCGGGGAAGGTCTTGAGCAGCGCCTCGCTGTGCCCGCCGGCGCCCAGGGTGCAGTCGACGACGACGGCGCCGGGCTCGGTGAGAGCGGGAGCGAGCATGTCCAGGCAGCGCTGGAGCATGACGGGGACGTGTCGCGCGTTGCTGCTCATGCGCCCTTCTGAGTTAGGGGTACCCGGGACGCGCGCAAGCGTCCGTATCCCCGGGTCCCCACCCGCTCCAAGGGGAAGCGGCCTGCCCGGCACCGGGGAAGGGGCGCCGGACGACCGGGGAGCGGGAGGAGGCCGAGGGGTACGTCCGCGTCGCGCGCATGCGGGTTTCTTCGGTGTCCAGGGGGAGCATCGGGCCTCCCACTTCGCGTCACTTTAGTCCACTCGTCCCCCCGGTCAATCAACCGGCCAGCGCGTCCCGGGACGGGCGCGGCGAAGGGTGCCCACCGGCACAAATGCGGGGAAGCATTCCGTTCACCCGGACGGCCGCAGGCCCGCAACCCCTGTGGCTTACCTCACAGAGGCCCCTGCTGGCGGGATTTTGTGGCGGGCGTAACGGGCCTGGGGGCGCTGCGCCGACTACCGTCGTTCACATGTCGATATCCGCGTCCCAGCCGGCGCCCCAGAGCTCCGACAGCGCCCGACAGCCGACGGTCACGGACCGTCTGGTTCAGGCCAACACCGAATACGCCTCCCACTTCTCCGATCCGGGCATGGACGCACGCCCCGTCCTGAAGGTCGCCGTCGTCGCCTGCATGGACGCCCGGCTCGACCTGCACGCGGCGCTGGGCCTGCAGCTCGGCGACTGCCACACCATCCGCAACGCGGGCGGCGTCGTCACCGACGACATCATCCGCTCGCTGACCATCAGCCAGCGCGCGCTCGGCACCCGCTCCGTCGTCCTCATCCACCACACCGGCTGCGGTCTGCTGACCCTGACCGAGGACTTCCGCCACGAGATCGAGGCCGAGGTCGGGCAGCGCCCGGCGTGGGCGGTGGAGGCGTTCAAGGACCTGGAGCAGGATGTCCGGCAGTCCATGCAGCGCGTACGGACCTCGCCGTTCCTGCCCCACACCGACGACGTCCGTGGCTTCATCTTCGATGTGACGACGGGTCTGCTGCGCGAGATCGACCCGCAGCACTGATTGTCCACAGGCGGTGACGCGGCGCCGCGCGGGCGGCCAGAATGCGGAGAGGACGCCGCCCTCGTGTGACGAGCGGGGCGCGGCGTCCGTATTCGGGGGCGGGCCGGTTCGCGACCAGCGGACCGCAAGCCCGCAGGACGGGCCGAGGAGGGCCGGGTGACGACCTATGGCGAGCCGGGGAGCCTTGGGGGTCCCCCCACGCGGGCGGAGCCGAGCGTAGGGGGAGACCCGACCACCACCGCGGAGCGGATCCGCCGGGCGGTGGAGGGCGTGATCGAGGGCAAGCCGGAGGTCGTGCGGCTCGCGCTGACGGTGCTCCTGGCCGAGGGGCACCTCCTCATCGAGGACGTGCCGGGCGTCGGCAAGACGATGCTCGCCAAGGCCCTGGCGCGCTCCGTCGACTGCTCGGTGCGCCGCATCCAGTTCACGCCCGACCTCCTCCCCTCGGACATCACGGGCGTGAGCGTCTTCGACCAGCAGCGACGCGACTTCGAGTTCAAGCCCGGCGCGGTCTTCGCCCAGATCGTCATCGGCGACGAGATCAACCGCGCCTCGCCCAAGACCCAGTCGGCGCTGCTGGAGTCCATGGAGGAGCGCCAGGTCACCGTCGACGGGCACACCTACGAGCTGCCGAGCCCCTTCATGGTGGTGGCCACGCAGAATCCCGTCGAGATGGAGGGCACCTACCCGCTGCCCGAGGCCCAGCGCGACCGCTTCATGGCCCGGGTCTCCATGGGCTATCCCAGCCCCGAGGCCGAGCTGCGCATGCTGGACGTGCACGACGGCTCCCGCCAGGTCTCCCCGCTGGAGGACCTGCAGCCGGTCGCCCACGCCCACGAGGTCGTCAAGCTCGTCGAAGCGGTCCGCTCGGTGCACGTGGCCGACTCCGTCCGGCGCTACGCCGTGGATCTCGTGACCGCCACCCGGCACCACCCCGAGCTCAGACTCGGGGCCTCCCCCCGGGCGACGCTCCACCTGGTGCGCGCGGCCAGGGCGGCGGCCGCCCTCGCGGGCCGCGAGTTCGTCCTGCCCGACGACGTCCAGGCGCTGGCCGTCCCCGTCCTCGCCCACCGGCTGCTGCCCACGCCCCAGGCCCAGCTGGGCGGGCGCACCGCCGAGCAGGCCGTCCTCGACCTCCTCCGGCGCACCCCCGTGCCCGACCCGTCGGCGCAGGCTGCCTGGCGGCAGGCCCGGAGGCTGTGATGGGCGCGGGGGACGGCGCGGATCCCGGACGGGAGGGCGGCGGTCCGTCCGCGGCGGGCGGCAGCCTGTGGGCGGCGCTGGGCGGGCTGACCACCCGCGGCCGCTCCTTCCTCGCGGCCGGCATCGCGGCCGCCTCCTGTTCCTACGTGCTCGGCCAGGCCGATCTGCTGCGGGTCGGGCTGTTACTGGCCGTGCTGCCTCTGCTCTGCGTTGCCGTGCTGCACCGCACCCGCCACCGCGTCGCGGGCAGCCGCCGCCTGACGCCGTCCCGGGTCCCCGCCGGCGCCGAGGCCCGCGTCCAGCTGCGGATCGACAGCGTCTCCCGGCTGCCCACCGGCCTGCTGATGCTCCAGGACCGGGTGCCCTACGTCCTGGGCTCGCGCCCGCGCTTCGTCCTCGACCGGATCGAGCCCGGCGGCCGGCGCGAGGTCTCCTACCGCGTCCGCTCCGATCTGCGCGGCCGCTATCCGCTCGGCCCGCTGCAGCTGCGGCTGACGGACCCCTTCGGCATGTGCGAGCTGACCCGCGGCTTCAGCGCGTACGACACCCTGACGGTCGTGCCGCACACCGAGCCGCTGCCCCCGGTGCGCCTGGGCGGCCCGGGCGCGGGCCACGGAGACGGCCTGCGGCGCTCCCCCGCCCTGGCCGGCGAGGACGACGTCATCCCCCGCGGCTACCGCCACGGGGACGACCTGCGCCGCGTGCACTGGCGCTCCACCGCGCGCCACGGCGAGCTCATGGTGCGCCGCGAGGAGCAGCCCCGCCGCGCCCGCTGCACGGTGCTGCTGGACACGCGCCGCACCGCCCACGAGGGCAGGGGCCCCGGCTCGTCCTTCGAGTGGGCCGTCTCGGCGGCCGCCTCCGCCGCGCTGCACCTGCTGGGGCGCGGCTTCTCCGTGCGGCTGCTCACCGACACCGGGGCCGCGATCCCCGGCCCGGGCGCCCCCGGCGAGCTCGCGGGACTCCCCGGCGAATCCGCGGACACGGCGGGCCTGCTGCTGGAGAGCCTCGCGGCCGTGGAGCACTCGGAGGGCACCTGCCTCTCCCCCGCCCTCGGCGCCCTGCGCGGCGAGGGCGGGCTGCTCGTGGCGTTCCTCGGCGGCCTCGACGAGCAGCAGGCCGCTCTGGCGGCCCGGATGCGCGGGCGCGGCGGCACCGCCGTCGGCTTCGTCCTCGATCCGGCCGCCTGGCGGGGGGACCCACGGGCCCACGCCGCGGCCGAGCCACGGCTGCAGATGCTGCGCGCCG